>NZ_AP028068.1:1835850-2141826 GCF_030297155.1 Vibrio sp. FE10
CGACATTAGCTCCCAACTCAGGCGTTAAACCTTTGTACTTGCCGCGACGGTGCTGTTGATAGCGATCCTCGGCTTCGTAATAGGTACTCTGTGCCACTTCCACTTCTTCTGGTGTCATCGGCTCGTCGTAATCTTCTGGCGTTGGGTTATCGACCAACTTGTTAAGCATTTGGCGATTGAACTCGCCTGTTTCGGTGTTAACAACTTCGATGTCTCGTAAATCGTTAACGATAGACGAGTACAGCGTTGGGGCTGTTTTTCTCTTTGTCGGCTTCGTATTAAGCCCCTTGTACGTGAGTTTCGTTGTTAACTCTATGGTTAAGAGTTTCATGGTGTCCTCCTGTCGATGGTTCGTTATTCACTTAATGACAGCTACAAAAAAGCCCCGTCATTTCTGGCGAGGCTTTCACTGAATTATCCACTGGTTACATATCGTGAGCCCTTTTCGAAGAACGGTTTTTAAGCCGCTTTTTGACCACGTTTGCACTTCTTTGGCTTTGTAATTAAAGACAACAACTTGGCTTTGGTCTGTATGTCTACGATATAGAATATCCAGTACGGGTTCGCTTGTGATGAGTTGCAGTCTTGGGCTAAATCTCTTCATTGTTTTTTACTCCTATGCAGTTAGCTAAGTGTTTCTTCTAGGTTCACGGGAGTAGGTTCATCAGATTCAAATCCTAATTACTCACTTCGAAACCAAAAAGAAACAGGCACACGTCTGTCAGAACGACGCATACATAACCTCACAGGCTCTCTGCCCTCTAATCACTAGAACCACTTCGCTTGCGATTAACGTCCCACAAAAGAAAAAGGGACTTTTCCTGTGGGCTACAGAAAAAGTCCCTTCAAATAAAAAGCAAACAGGCCGGGGGTTGCTTTAAAAGAAAAGTTGCTCAGAAAATTTTTTAAAAAAACCTAGCCCCTCTTATAGTTCAGTGATCAATTTCACATAAAACATATGCAGTTCGTATCATCCATGATCTATATCTAGGTATCACCCCATCTCTAACTGTATGATCGGCTGCAAATTTTTCCCCATTGGTTGTGTATGAAAATAGAAGTTGTATGTAAGAAAGGTGAAGCCCAAAAGGTAAAAGGCGACCTATTCGAGAACTTGGCATCGGATTTACTAAACGCGCAGAACTATGAAGTTACCGAAGAAGTTCGAGTTACAGGTTCGGAGCTTGATTTACTTTGCAAGCATCGTGTTAGCAACAAAGAAATCTACGTCGAATGTAAAGCGCAGAAAGACAAGATTGGCTCACCTATAATCACCAAGTTAATCGGTACGGTTGTCGCACATGATTATCAAGAGGGGTGGTTAGTATCTACAGCGGAGTTTGGCAAAGATGCACTCGGACTTGCAGACAAAATAAAGAGCAAGCCAATCGCTGAATCATCTAAGTACAGCTTCTATACTCCAGATAGAGTCGTAGACTCTCTGATCTCTGCCGGAGTTATTGTTAGGTTCCCGACAGAAAAAGCGGAAGCATTCGCAGGGGTTGATAACCTAGGTAGTACAACTCTACTAATCTCGGAACTTGGTCGCTTTTGGTGCGTTTACACTTTGAAAGGAGGCTCTCCAAGCGGTGTTTTAGTATATAGCGCAAAAACGGGATTACACATCACGGACACAGATACACTAACAAATATTTCGAAGTTAGATTCTACACTAGCAAAGTATGACCTATTCGTAGGCGAGGTTAAGGCTCTAAATAAAATAAGCTTAACTAAACCACAGAAATTACCGTCAGTCGTAGAAGTTCAGATTGGTGACTCATGGGATGACTATCGCCCTGCTCGTCCTAAAGACTTCGTAGGTCGCGATGAACTCCAAAAGAACATTCTTTCATTTCTTGGTTCGATAAGAGATAAGGAGTCGTCGACTCGAATATTTGCGATAACAGGTAACTCGGGACTCGGTAAAAGTTCATTGATTGCGAAATTACGAGATCGCGCAAAGAATAAACACTACAAGAACAAATACTATGTGTTCGCCGTAGATATTCGTGGCGCAAAATCTCCGAACTACATCAACGCTGCCCTACTTAAAGCTCTAAAAGAAGCACAGAACTTTGGTGTGGGTGACAAAATAGAATTAAAACTGAGTGACCCAGACGCACCGCTCTCATCAGATAGCATCCAAACTTATTTGGAGTCAGTCGAGAAGCAAGACAAAGTGATTTGTTTGGTGTTTGATCAGTTCGAAGAACTCTATTCAAAACCAGAATTATTTAGTGTGTTTGAATCAGCGAAAAGCTTAATGCTTGAGGTAGCAGCACTGAAAGGTAACCTAGCTCTGGGTTTTGCATGGAAAACCGATAGTACGACTCAGCAAGACCACCCGGCATACCATATGTGGCATGAGTTGAAAGACTTGCGCCGTGAATATAGGTTAGAGATCTTCGATAGTGGTGAGGTGTCTAAATCTATCACTACATTCGAAAAAGAGTTCGACCAAAAAATCACACCAGATATTCGACACCAGATCACTTATGCATGTCAGGGTTTCCCTTGGTTGCTTAAAAAGCTATGCATTAACTTACGAGAAAGCTACAAGCGCGGTTCTAGTGCTGACGTATCTTTAGCTGACTTAGATGTTGCTAGATTGTTCGCTAATGACTTAGAACAATTGTCTCAATCAGAACGCACTTGTTTGGATATTATTGCTGACAGAGCACCTGCGGATTGGAGTGAGATCATTGAGCTGTCTAGTGTCGCCGATGTAAATCAACTCGTTCACAAAAGAATGATTATTCGAAGCGGCGACCGTCTAAACATCTACTGGGATATTTTTAAAGATTACCTAATTACAGGTAAAGTACCATTTATCCCTTACAACTATACTCCTACCTCAGATTTTTTCGCGCTAATGAGTCTTGCGCGCGAGCTAAAGTTTGATTGCTTCACTAGTTCAAACGATCTGGTTGAGAAGTTACAAAAAACTGAGAAGACAATACTAAACGTCGGCTCTGACTTGGTTATGTTCGGTATTGCAGAAAGAAATGGTTCTAATTTCAAGTTACACTCTCAAGTTACAGAGCTTACTGACTTTAACTGTTTAACTATCATCCGACGTAAACTTGCACGTCATAGTTTTAAACTATCTCTATACAAGCAGTTTGCGGGTCAGGTGGTTAATCACAAGCAACTGCTTGACACCTTTAAAGCCTCAATGCCGAAAACAGGTCATAGTGACAATACATGGTCTGTATATAGTCGTAGGCTAACCAAATATCTCCAGTTAACAGGTTTCTTAGTTCAAACTGGACAAGACTACACCATTCAAGATTCCGCTGTCGCAGCTGTTTCTACCGAACAATTCAAAGTTAGGCACAAAGGCAAACAACGAAGCAAAGTGTTTTCTTCTACAGTATCCCCGCATAGAGCGATGCAAACATTTAAAGCTTTCCAAGCCAGCGGCAACTTCATAGAGCTAGAAAACCAAGGTCACCGAAATCAGTTGTCAGTTCTCAAACGATTCGAGTTAATTGTGCTCAATGACGCAGGTTCTTATGCCATCAACCATGCTCTTATTGATAAGCATGGCGGTGATGTGGAGGCACTTTGGATCGCAGCTAAAAATGAACCTGCTGTCCAGAAGTGTATTGAATACTTGTCTAACGACCTCTCTCTAAATGGCGCTAAAGTTGGTGAATTGATTGCAAACGATTTTGGGCTTACTTGGAAAGAAGGAAGTAGGAAGCGCGGCGGTAACAGTATTCGTCAATGGTCTCTGTGGGTAAAACAAGGTATTGAAGACAGTAGTATCCCGTCACTACCCGGCAGAAACAGCAAATCTTAGCATTTTAAGTGACAGCGTTATAATCTACCGCATGAACTACGGTGTCGTTTCGATGATAACGTGGTTGTAGAAAAGCCTCGGCAACAGATTTGGTGCCGAGGCTTTTTGTTTATGTGACCTATAGCACTAAGCATAAAATCCATTTAACTTGTTCGTTTGTAATCTTCGGGGTTCAGGATAATCTCGCGACCACCGATTGAGTTTCCGAGTGCTGCCAGTAATTCTTCTTCGGTTTGAGCGAGTACATCCCGTTTAGATGTGATAGTAACCTCTTGTTTCTCAGGTGCAGCTAAACCGTGTAACTTAACCATACTATCCACCGCTTTGATCATCTCGGTAGCATTCACAGCCATAGCATACGCGTTGTTATAGAGTGCTTGGGCGTCACCTCTAGTGAATTTATCCGGTTTAGCCTGAACTATCGCGGTGTTTGCGGTTTTTGCTTCTGCTACGGAGTCGAGCATAGCCACTATATCCGGTCTGCGTTCTAGCAGTAAGACGGCAGACTCAGACTCAACCCCTGCTGCATCCCCTGCCTGCCGTGGCGACTGACCTGCCGAACGCTGCACCACGTACATAAGTTCTTGTTGGGACATCGTAGGATTAATGCCACTACTCATCGCTTTGATTTGTTCGTAGTTCATTAGTGAGTTCCTCGTTTGAATAGCTCGTATGCTCTGGCGTCTAACGCATTGGCTAATGGTTCAGCATCGGGTAGTGTCGTCAGCCCTAGCACTATTGCGCGGAATGTTTCGTTGTCCCACACACAGTCGCCGTGTTCGGCAACTAAATCGTTTAACGCCCTACCAATGGACTCGTAGAAATCAGTCATTAGTTGCCACCTTATGGTTACTGGTTTATCCATGCTTCCACTAGAGCTTCGGGTAATAGTGCTAGGGTTTGCTCGGCACACCCGCGAGTCATCCACTCATCGTATGTTGGACGGTACAAACCTTTAACGTTGAAACCAACCGAATTAGACACACTTCCTGCGTTACCGAATCCGTCAGGGTTAGCCGTTCGCTCTGCGCGTGCGGTGTACTCCAATTCGCGGGTAGCTTTACGTACTGCATCGACAATTCGTTCGGTTCGGTCGTGTTCACTGGTAGCTTTACCACCCATCAACCACGCCAGTTCGATAAGTGACACTAACTCAGGGTTAGTTAGTGCATCTGTTGCTGTCTGTACGTTACGTTCGTGCAGGGCTGCTGCTTGTTGTCGTTGCTGTTTTTCGGCTTCTGCTGCTCGCTCGGCTTCACGTTCACGTACTTGTTGCTGCTCGGCTAACCACTCAGCTTCGATGTGTTCGAATAACGCTTTACCTGCTGTAGTCATAACTGGCGAGAATGTCGCTGCAAGCAGTGTGTCGCTAATGGACTTAGCCACTGTGACTTCGTTACCTAGCTCGTTTAGCAGTGACTCGGCGTTTACTTGTCCGAGAACAAACGAACCAAGGGTCGTTAGTTCGAAACCATCTGCGCCCTGTCGTGCGCTGATTGGTAGCAAGGTGTCCAACAGTACAGACGGTGCTACGGTTAAACCCATCTGTAACGTTAGGTCATAGGCTGTAGCTAGTGATTTAGAGCCACCGTTGAATAGCTTCGGTAATAATTTATTTACTGTCATCGCTTAGTGCCTCTGCGTTTTTGATGAGTTTGTTTAGTTGTCGTTCGCTTAACTTTTTTACGTCTTGAGGTGCTTCTACTTCTGGCAGAATTGCGACTTTTTGGAATTGCAGACCAAGTAGCCTAACTATCCCCTCTGTCGCTTTGATCATCACCCCTGACTTACCATCTAGCAGTGCAAGTCGGTAACACTCTTGGTAATACTCGAAGGCTGCACGTTCATCGAAACTCAGCTCTCTTCGTAACTTGCCTTGAAGGTCTTCTTTTAGCTTTTTGTATAGTTCTGTTCCGCGCGCTCTAGATGCTGCGGATTCTGCATTACGTATCCCGTTAGGGGCAGTTGTTGAGTAACCTGCGCCGATGGCGTTGTCACGTAATGAGACGTCCCCTTGTAAGGTGTCCAGTATTACAAGTCTTGCAACACGCCCGCGTCTACTTGGTGCTTCGGGTAGTTCTGGAATCATTTCTTCTGTACCGTCTGCGTAGACGATTTTTGTTGCTGCGTTTACCGTCATATCGCCCTCTAGCGCTTTGCTTTTATCGTGTCATTTTGACTCATTTTACACCTAAAAAGAGCGTCAACAAAGTGTCAACGAGCTCTATCTCTTATATAATGAGTCATAATGACACGACGAAAGAGTGGATGGATTTATGAGTGATACAAAACCTGCGTTCAAGATGGACGGTAGTGCCGAAGATCGAGCGGCTTACCAGAGACATGTTGAAGACCAAGCATTCCTAGCAGCGGATAACAGTAACGTGGCATATGACGCAGATATGCGTGACCACCAACGCGAATTGGAGGCAGCACAACGCCGTAAAGAGGAAGAAGAACGCGCGAACTTCGATAAAGAAGTACAAACTCGCGTGGATTCTGAGTTAGCTGTTCGTGAGATGAGCCCAGTAGCGGAAAGGCTTGCGAAGGATTACCCGGTACTTAATCATGAACACAAGGACTTCGACCAAGGACTTACGGACGAGGTTATCGCGATGCGTAACATAGAAGTTAGAGTGCATGGGAAGTCCTATGCTGATGCTCTAGAATCTGCGGCGAAAGTTGTCCTTACTAAACACGGGATGAGAAGTGATGGGTTCAAAACTCGTGCCGTGGCTCATAAACCAGTAACAAGTGTTGAGTCAGTAATGGCGCTAGATTTGGACGATGGTGATGCGATGGCGCGTGCTAGAGGCGACATATTGACTAATAGTGAGCCTGTGAAAATGGCTGAAAAGCCTAGGGGGCATGACTGGCAGTCGGCGGGTTTCGATAATAAAGAATCGTATCAAACGGCAATCGATCGTGGCGACTTCGTTTGATATGTAACTGAGTATTAACTACTTACTGGTTTTGAGCTTGTTTTAGCGTTTTTTAGGTTAGCGTATTGAATAATAGGTTTTTTAAAACAAGCAGCAAAAATAATTATGAACTATTTGAAAGTTAACACAGTGGCTCAGTACAGTGTACCAGCGCTAATTGCGGCTGTTCTGAGTGGTTGTTCAGCGGGGGGTATTGAGCGAAGTAACGACCATAATTCTAAATTCGCGCCAGTCAACGCTGTTGACTCAGGTATTATGTCGATATCTTACCTTAATCAAGGTGCATCAATAGTAACTAATGCTCGCCGAGAAGATGCGTTCGAAAAAATGTATAACGAATGTTCGGGTAAGTACGAGTTGATCGATGAGGGAGGCTCTACAACTACTGGTGCAACATATATCACCGAGACTAACACTGGAGCAGTAGCCTCAACGAGTAGCTACAATTATACTACGTTCTATTTTAGGTGTGTTAATTAGCTGATATCATCGAGTAATAAAAAGCCACCAACATTATGATTATGTCAGTGGCTTTTATTACTGTGTAAGTTCATATAAAGCCTGATTCAACTCGTCAATCACCGGATGAGGCATTTCCTGATTGTCAGGTGCAAATTGCCGTTCGGTTTGTTCGAGGTGAACGATTTTAGCTTCAATTGCCAAAATCAATTGCTTACCTTTGAGGTAATCTAAGCCCAACGAGGCTAACACAGCGCGCATTTTAGTGGTCATAACTGTCACCTTTTAGTTTGTTTTCCCCAACAAGAACAAAAGGATAAATGACGTTTGCACCGAGCAATTATACCACGCGTACCCCACTAAGTAAGTAACAAACCAATCTATAGGTAAGACAGAAGAACTAAAGTACGATTACTAATTCGCTCTGAGAATAGCTGATTCAATACCATCTAACTTTCCACTAAGAATGTCGACGATAGTTTCACTCGATAGGTCATTGCCTATATAGGCGTGAATATCACTAATTAAGACAGTTCCATAGATCATAGTTGCAGCAATAATCGCGAGCAACATCACTTTGATGAGTTCTAAATATTTCATGGTTATCGGCACTGCTTATTATAAAGAAACTGTGCTGCCTCCTCTGGAGTCGATTTGGTTGCGATTGACATCGCTTTCGAATAACCCTCTGCAAATCCAAGGTTGTATGTAAATCTTTCTATTTGTGCGTCTTCAGGCGGAGCAATGCGTAACTCATGCTCAGGAAGTCCAGCTTGTTTAGCGAAAGTCATACAGTGGGTTTCGCTTACCCAGTCTGGTGCTTGTCCTGTTGTAAGCGCGGTTTCTGCGAAAGCTGAGATACTAAAAAGAGCACTCGTTGCAATTAATACATTAAGTTTGTTCACGTTATTATCAAAAGTATGGGAAGTCAGGCTCTTATTGTCTCCCACCAAACTCTAAAAATCGCTAAAACAACCTCAATGATGCGTCATATTAATCATTCGTTACATCATTGAGGTAAAGAGCTTTATTGAACTCCCTTGTCTGTTCAGACAGATAAAAGCATGTTTGGTGTCACCTTGTGCGCTTCGATGTCGGTGTAGGCTACGTTCTCTGAGCCTTTATCTACGTCCCCTGCTCGCTTGCTCAGGTCAACGTCAGCAGGTTTAACTAGGGTCGGTAGTAGGTAGACTACTGGCTGCCCTAGTGCTTCACGATTGGCGCGTTGTGCTTCGTGCTCCGCCTGTTCCGCTTGGATAGCTTTAAGTTCGTCTAGTGTGCTGTACTCTCTCAACTGCACATCGGTGATTGCCAGATTCAGACCATCATAATCTCGGTTATCTTTGATACGCGCGCGCTGTCTAGCGGTCGCTACAGTCATAAGTTGGCGTTGGTTGTTCATGGTTTTGATGCGGTTCACCATCACACGCTCGGCTTCCGGCGGTAAGTTAGGCTTAGAAATAATGCACTTTCTGTTAAATTTACTAATAATATTCGCAGAAAGTGCATTATTTGGGCGGTCGATTTCGCCCGAATTGTCCGAGTACGCCTCATCCAACCAAGCATTGAACTCGTCTGCGTCCATATTGCCACGGCTCATTACGTGACCGATGGACTTCATAACGTCTGCAACTACTCGCGTCACGCCCTCATCAGACGGTTTAGGCGTGCTTGGGCGAATCCAACTAGCAGGTGCAATACCAAGTGTTACAAGTTGCAGGCGGCTATCCCACATGAAAGCCACCAGCTCTTGAACCCAAGGTTGTGCGTGGTGCAGGAAGTAGCGGTCTTTCTTCTTAGTAGCCTTAGACACTTTTTTAAGGCGTTTGGCTTCCGTTTCTAGTCCGGTGTTCACCATAGTGTCTAGCTGCCTTAGCATAAGCCCACGCTCTAGCTCATAGCGTTTCATTTCTGGTGCTCGAACATCGTCAGCCGTAGGTAGTTCTACCTTACGTGTCCCGCTTAGAAGCTCTACGTTGTAGAGTGCTTTTCGGTACTTAGGGTTGAAGAAGTTCAGCACATGTTCTGTTTGTACTTCGTCTTCGATTGTCATGCCGTTGTAGTCACGGACAAACGCTTTACGGGCGGCCAGAACGTCCTCATACGAACAGTCGTCAGTGTTTACGTACTGGCGCGCTGTTATGTATTCAATGTCTTCTGCTTGGCAGATAGCGTTCACTAGAGCGTCAGTGATTTGTTTCGGGTCAGCTAGTACCAATTGCACATCTGAGTCTTCGCCGTGTTGCTTGTCTGTTGAAATCATCTGAGTAAGAACCTCTGTCGGTTGTTGTACTGCTTCTAGAGTGAAGCCCATCGTTTCTGCCACCGTACAAATGGACGATGCCTGTAGTGCTGTTAATCGGTTCAGACGGTCGATGCGGTCTGAGATAATTGCGCGGAATACTGGACTGCTATCGCGTGTTAGTTGTTGGTCGACATCTAGTGGTTTAGCTTCTGCACCTGCCGTGATGTACACCAAAATCTCATCTACGGTGCGAAGTCGTCTCATCATTTGTAAGGTACTAGGTGCAGGGATAACACCCGTAAACCATCCGTACATCGCTTTGAAGTGACCTCCGACTAGTGAGATTCCGCTATCAATCGCAGGTGAATATATAATGATGTCGTACAACTCAGCGTATTTATCCGGTTGCGCTGTGAAGTTTTTCATGTCAGTTTCCCACTGTTTAACTGACATACCGCACAGCTCAGTAGCAACGTCTACCTTTTCAGGCTTAGGACTCGTAATACACAACACACGCTCCGCAGGCACACCCATCTCGATAAACGAGCGTCTGAGATTCCAAACATGACTAACGCTGTCACAGGCAAGCATGAAGCGTCCATCCGCCTCACCGTCGACTACCATTTGCACTTGGGTATCGAGCATTTGGATCATCTTTGAGTCAGTACCGATAACACGCATCTTAGGTGGACTAAAGCGCACAGCTTCGTTAGGCATTTCGTACACTGAAACCGTTTCTTTCGGGATTATGGCTAGAGACTCAGCACTGCTGCTATGTAGGTTAACCAGTTGTCGCACATCCCTTTCACATAAACCTGCGTCCAGTAGTACGACTTTAGGAGCGCGAGTAAGCACCGCCAGTAGGTTGTTCATAATGGCTCTAGATTGGTTGCCCATTGTTTTGCGGTTGGTAAACGAGTCTAGTACCTGCGATGCTTCGTCGATGATTATCACATCCGCACCCATTACAAACTCATTGAACATGTTGTTGAATGCTGAGTTAATGCATACAGCTAGTCCTTTGAACATGTGGTGTGTATCGCTCTCTTGGATTGCTTGTCGCACCCACTTATCTTTATAGGACACAACAATGTTTGCCGACTCATCAACGGTGTTGTGGCTGCGCCAGTCGTCCATCGCCTCGTAATCAGCATCACTAATCTCAACACCCATTGAATCCGCGTGGTGTAGGTTACGCATCATCATGTCGGTTAGGTCGGTTGCTTCCTGTCCTTTAGAGAAACTCAGCGCGTTGTTGCGTGATAGTCGTTCACGATGCGTGATGATGACCACTCGTAGCCCTGCATCCATAAGTTCCTGCGCATGGGTCACCATTGCCTGTGTTTTACCTGATGCCATAGGTGCTTTAACAAACGTTACCTCGTTCTGCCCTAGGTCTTCTAGGTTGAACAATACCGGGTAGAAGCCCAAAATCCCCGTCACTGACCAGTCGTTATTGATAGGCGCGAGGTTAACCAACGAATGCACAGATTGCGCTTGCTGCTTAACAAAGTGTCTTAGTGTGGCGACTAGAAACGCTCGGTCTACTTGAGGCAGTTGTAGAGATAGGTGCAGTGCTAAGGTTTCGATACTTAGACCACCAGTGAACACGGTTTTACGTAGCGCATGACACACAGCATTCGCCACCGCATACGCTGCGTCTTCTTCCACTAGGACACCTTTGCGTGAGAGCTTGTTTAACTCGTTAGTCGCATCCGCCACATTTCGAGGCATCTTAGCTAGTTTAAAGTCAGCGTATCGTTCTGTATCCAACGCTAGTTTGTGCGTACCTGTAGGGATGTCTAGGTTGTCAGTGAAGTCTAACGCTACGTTCTTTAGTGTTGTGTACCCGTTCGACTTGTCTACCAAGGGGTATGCGGCATACTCATCCTTGTTACAACCGTGTAGCCATGCGTGCATGACAACGTGCGCTTGTTCCGGCTCTAGTAGGTTATAAATAGCAGACTGTATAGAACCGAGTACCGCGTCAGTTACCATAGCGGGGATAATATGGAATAGAGCGTTGAACACCTGTGGCTTGTTGAGCGCGACAAAGCGGATCGTAGCTTCTTCGGCTATTGCTGCTGACTCTATGTTACTCGCATCCTTAATCGCTGTGTCTTGCTTGGTATGTGTCTGACTGCGAGAAGTCACTGAACCTGATAGCTTGTTCTTTAGGGACTCTCGCATGGCATGACGTTCTTGGCTAAGGATATTCCAACTCTTACCACCAGAATACTTATACGTGCGTAAGGTCTTTGTTCTCGGATGTATTTCTAGGTTATCCGACACTTCATGAATAGAGTCGTAACACACAATCTTACCGTGGTAGTCACCGACCAAATCCAGCAAGTCACCTAGGCGAAACGTTGCGTCACGCTTGATACCTTTACGTTGTAGAGCTGCGTCTGACATAGTTTTAATTGTCACCAACAGGTCTTCCGTGACGACACCGTTCTCTAGGTTATTCATAAGCTTGTTAACGGTTGCCGTAGCTTGCTCTATTGTCATACCACTTGCGACATACTTAGATACTTTGTTCTCCATGTACGTAGCTCTCACCGCTGTTGCCGTCTCCGATAGTGCATCTTTAGCCTCACCAACCAACGCCATGTATTCTTCGTGTCTTACATCAGATTCAAATGCTACAGGTAGGACAACGCCGTCCCGAACATAACTCTGTGGAGCGTTTCGGGTGATACCGTCATACAACTTAGGGACAGCTTCAAAGGAGAAGCGCGAACAGTCACAAGCACTAGCATCGAACACCTGATTACGCTCAAGACGAGAACCGATAGATGACACCTTAATCTCACCGTAACCATGCCCCCACGCCGCGCGCTTTAGGTTCGTAACAAGGTCGGGGATACCTGCCAGTGAGTCGACAACATAGTATAAGTGCCAACCGTCAGCTTTGTGTTTCTCGCCCGTTGGGTAATAGATACCTGCCGATGAGGATGGTTTAGCTACGTAACCTGCACCGATGAAGTTAGGGCAGATGCCGCATAGCAACGCATGAATCTCATCGGCATTTAACGGTGTGTCGCCGTCATAGTCGACAAGTAGGAAGCCTTGTACATCAGGATACCCGATTAAACCCTCGCGCTTGGTACGTGCCAATTGGTTGCGTTTCAGGTTAGAATCACCTGTACGTATTTGCATTGGCTTGTTGTCATCCCACACAGAAACGACATCCGCAGAAAGTACACCGGAACATAACGTGTTGTTCTCTACTACAGCACGCAGTTCCTCCCACGATTTCACAGGGTTACGCTGCCACACACCGTTATTCACCGTAACTTTAGCAGTTGATTCGATACGACCATCCACCAAACGAAACTCTTTAGAGGCTGTCTGACGCGCCGCAGGGTTAATCGTTAGAACTTCGAAATTCAAAACGTTTTGGTTATTTAGCACTGGCATTACTTCACCTCTTGCACAGGCATAAACGCCAAGCGACCTTTGCCTAAGACGCGCGTTATGAAGTGAGTGTTGCGGCGGTTTTTGTTCATTGAGTACACACGTTTGCGTACGGTTGCAATATCGTGGTCTGTTGCAAGGTTTTCTAGAACCACGGCTTCACCTTGGGCTACACGCCAGATGATACCTGCAATTTCTAGTGTGTCGATGTCACGCGCTGTAATGAGTTTCATAGAGACTTCCTTTAAGATTGAGCACAGATACAACATGTATCTGTGTAATCTCCAACCAAGTCTCTATGTTGGCTTTTGGGGAACAGGAACGCGTGAATGACGGCTAATATCCTTCCCTTGGGAGAATTGTATTATACCTTTTTACGGTGGGTTTTCCCGTAGTTAAGGTTTAAATGGATCTGGGGAAAAGACCAATATCACATAGATTAAATCGATCAACAGCCCGATATCGATCGATTTTATCTATCGAGAACAATGTTCCATGCTTGGTACAGCAAGGTTACACCGTAACGTCAGCCATAAACAAGGTTAGTACAGCCATGACTTAACCTTACGCTTTATCGAGTGTTATCAGTCCTTGTTTGCCGCCAATCTCAAACGGGATAGCCTTAAATCGAGATACTATCCCTTCGAATGCAGCACTTTGCGCCCTTATTTCTAGGCTACGACCTGCTCCGTCTAGGTAAATCACACCGTGACGCTTGGTAAGTAACTCACTACTCCCATCTGCGTTGAATACCCATGACTCAAAACTGTTGCGGAATATCTGCGCCGCTTCACGCCTACTCGTCTCATCGGACAAATGTAGTTTGCGAACAGCACTCAACTGAATCAATGGTGCGGCTTGTACACCCTTAGCACTTGCTAGAGCTATCTCAGCCTGTTCTAAGTGTTGCGTGTTCTCTGTGACCTCTAACTCAAGTCGACTTAGTGCAGAAAATGCGGCTTCGGATGGGAACTTTACAGCCATATCGGATGCGGTAGCTAAACGCCCTCTAACATCTTTTAGACTTAATGCGGCATCTTGTACTGCTGCGGTTAACCGTTGCGTCTCGTCTTGTTCTACAGGTAGGTCACACAACACAGCGGCTAGGCTTTTAGCTACTGCGAACAAGTGACTTAGTTTGAACATCACATTCCCGCATTTATGCAAACGGCGATGTGAAGCACATTGCAAGTATTCGTAACGAACTCCCGCAGAACTCCGTGATGACGCATAGTGCATCGTCTCCGAACACTCGCCGCAGTGACAAAACCCTGTAAGTGGATTCGCAACCTTACCTACAGTTATTGATGCGCCTAGACTCTTAGATGACAATTGGTTTTTTGCCTTTAACCAATCCTCTCTAGTAACCACTACCGGGTAAACCTCGACCGCGTTCCCGTCGATGGTTTTGATACCTGTTACATTCTCATTTAATAGAACCTTGCGTACGGATGCGGATGACCACTTAGGAGAGCGACCGCTAAGTGTTGTTATCCCTTCATCGTTTAACTGCTTCGCTGTACTAGCCTGACCTAGACCGGAGAGATAAAGTTCGAATAGACGACGAACAGCATCGGCTTTATGGTTCAACTCGTAACCGCTAGGTGTAAAAGTAACCCATGATGCAGGGCGCGTAACTCTCGCGACTTCTCCATTCAGTAACCGGGTGTTCGCTGCTTTGATCGCATTTGTAGTTCGAACCGATTTAGCGTGACTCTCGCTCCATGCCCTTTCCTGCGTGACAAGGTAAGTAAGCATCGAGCCTAGGTCATTACGAGACTCTTTAGTGAAGACCTTACCGTCCATCAGCGTGACGATATTAATATCAGCACCTAGAATATTCATCCAAGTAGTTAGTGCGTCACCAATCGCCTGTCGGCTTAAACGGTCGATGTTCTCTACTAACAAGTAACTACCTGCGGGTATTACACCGGAACTAATAGCAGACAGCACTCCGGCGAATGCACCCTGTGATATGTGATCGCCTTTAAAAGCTGAATAGCCCTCATCGGTTATGACATCTAGCAATCGCCCGTCATTGGCAGCACACCACCTGTCAGCTAATAACTGCTGCCTCTCAAGGGATGAACCTTTGGATTGCTTTGATGTGGAGTACCTTCGGTATAGGTAGCAGTTTTTCATTATTTGTTCCTGTAAATTGGGGAGATGATTACGCCCTACATTTTACATCACATGATAATTAATGCGATATTTGGGACGCGCAGAAAGACATGCTTTGCGATACAACTGGAGCGATAGTCTCGCTATTACTTCTCAAGCTTCAAGGGCGAGTCAGAGTTCATTGATACTAGCCTTTTATTCAGAACTTCAATACCAGATCTGAAATGCCACAGCACATCATGTATGTGCTGTGGCATTTTTGTTTTATCGTGCGCTTTCATTTTATGGCTATCGTTTATTTCATAGCTATCGTTTACTTCATCGTCACTTTTCCACCGATGAACTTGTACGCTGGCGTGCCCCGAACCAAGGTATCTCGTGCGAATTCGATACCACACTCAGGGCATACGCATGGTTCTGTCGTGAAATCTTCGACGATACGTTCCTTAAAGCACTTTACGAGCGCACCTTTGCCGCCTTTTCGATACTTGAAAAGTTGCGTCTTACATTTAGCGCAGAATATCTGAACCGTTTTGGTCGGTTGTTTCTTGTTAGGTTTAGCCATAGTAGTTAGTGATTAAGCTCTTTGTTTCTTAAGTTTAGGGGCGACAAGAACCAAGCTTATCCCAAGTAAAATGACAGTCGATGAGATAACAAATTGAATGGTGACAGGTTCAGATAGCAACAAAACACCGCCAAGTGTCGCGATAACTGGAACAGAAAGCTGTGCAATCGATGCGACGACGGTATTCAGCTTTTTCACGACGTAATACCATAAGCTATAACCCACGCCAGAAGCCACTGAACCCGACAATGCCGCGTAAATCAAACCTTGCTCAGTGATGGATATTTGCGATGTCACGCTTGGAATAACCGTTAACAGGCTTAATAACATAAGGATCGCTAACGAGCTAAATCCAAAGTTGGCAGTCGTAGATTGCAACGCGTTTGTGGATTTCTTACCCGCCAATGTATAAATGCCCCACCCAATTCCAGCCAGAGCCATCAATATGATAGAGGTGATATCCGGCGAACTTGTCGATTCCGTCGGCATGAGTAAGTAAACGAGCCCAGAAACAGACAACAAACAACCACCCCATTCAAGCGATGACATTCTGTTGCCTGCGAATAGGTGTGCAGCAATCATGGTGAACTGAACCGCAACAAACAGTACCAGAGCTCCAAGTCCTGCACCTAATGTTAGATAAGCAAACGAGAAGCCGAACATGTAAACGAGTAACGCCACTATGGCGGTTAAATTAAACTGAGAACGAACCTTGGTGTACGTCGATGCTTTGTTGACCGCTTTATCTTGTTTGCGTTTGGCGCTTGAAGATAAGGTTAATAAAATCAACAGGGTGAGCGCACCCGATAAGATACGCACGATCGAGAAACTCAAAGGATCAATCGTTTGATCCATCAATGCCCAACGACACAATACAGAATTGGCAGCAAATGCCACCAGCGTAATGAATGTGATAATCACGGTTTGCATTGCGATATCCTAATTGAGTTATCTCTGGTTTCAGTCAACGTCAGGTTTAACCCAAACTTGGCTAAAGTCGAACCATCCGAGTGCATTACACTTAGCGTTTTGCAGCGTGCCGCATTGGTCTTTGTTTACGCCTAACCAGCAGTGAAACATCGGGATCAACTGATTGCTTTGCACAAGTTGTTTACCGAGTTGTCTTGCTGGGAATTGCTCAAACTCGCCCGAGCGCCAACGATCAATCATGTGACACCATTGGTCGAAGTCTTCTGCTGGGCTAGATTCATCGAGAAAGCTGTAATCCATTAACCAACCGGCTAGCGCATCGTCTCTATTGTTGGCAATCCCCATTGGGTTTATCCAAATATCAACATTGTCTGCGTGTGGAGGATCGGTTTCGTAACCGAAAAGTTCAACATCAACGTTGTATTGCTTCAACACAGTGACGATGGCTTTAGCGAGTGTTGGAAACATTGGATGCTGACATTGATACACCAATCTCACGCTTGGTTTAGCGCTTGCTGGTGGACAAACGGGTGTTTTTAACTTGATGTCATACCAACCGGGTTTGATTCCGTAAGCATGCAGCACACCCAAATCGATAACCGTTTCTTTTGGAATATGCACAAACAGGTCTGAAGCGTTCAAAGCATTCGATAGAAACTCAGCCCAAGCAGAATCTTGTGCGATGCCCTTCTTTCTATTCAATAGTAAATATGTGCAGCCCGGATCAAGCTCTACCTCATCATCGCTATCACCACGGTCTGCCATTATTGGCTTAGAAAGACTTGGGTAAACCATTGATGAATAAGCCTCATCGACCACCCAAACTTCAACGCGATCGATCAGCGGTCTAAAACCAAAGTATCCGTTGAAAGCCGTTAACACCAGTTGCTTCTCATCGTTCTTTTCAATGCGATAAGGGCCAGTACCAATTGGGCGAATATCGTAGTCTTCACCACGTAAAATCATCGGCAAGGTCACCTTAGCAACCGATTCAGTGAGTGCGAGTGGGAAGTACTTATCTGGGCGCGTTAGAAAGACATCAACCACGCAATTGGCCGGTGATGATACATCTTTAATATGAGAGAACATATTGAGCGGCTCGAGCAAAAGAAGCGTATCCACAACGTGACTTGTCAAGAGCGGCTCTCCGTTATGAAAACGAACCCCCGGTCTTAAGAAGAATCGCCATTGATGGTCATTAATCTTTTGCCATGAATGCGCGAGATCAGGCTGTAGCTGATCGTTCTCATCGAGGCGCGTTAACCCACTGAACACCTGACATGTGATGTGTTGTTCAGAGCGTCGCATCGATTTAGTTGGGTTAAGCATGGAAAGTGGACGGTAGTAAGGCAAACGAATAACTTGCTCGCCTTCTTGATACTGTACGCCCAAATAATTTTGAATAACTTGAGTAAGCTTGGCTGCATTGTGGTCAAGTACCGACAGTGCTTGCCCAATTTTACCTTCTTCTAAGTAGCGGCGTGCTAGGTTTTCGCTTACATCACAACGGTTCTGCTTAAAGATAAGTTGAGACAACTTGCCTCGACCCGCTGCAGGTAACCACTCTACCCAACCCTCTTCTTCGAGTTTGTTAAGCACCATTCTGGCATTACGACGGGTACAACAGAGCACATCTGTTATGTCATCGAGCTGAACATCAGAATCTTTACCATCGAAGAATTCAAACAGGGTTTCAAATTGAACGCGAAGTCTTGGGCTACTCATAAAGAGGAAAACTTATTCAAAGGATATTGAATTCAGTTTCCCTATTTTACGAGTCAAAATCAATCGAACTTATGAATTTTTAAGAAGAGATTATGGATATGAGTCGGTTTAGCAGCCATAATAGGAAGCGAAAGGCTTGAATAAACGCTGTTATAGTCAGTAATTACATCACATCGCAGCCGATTTCATTGGCGATGTCGCGGAGCTGTTGTTCATCGTCTAATTTAATCGACCATTTGCACTCAGAACCGTTGGCCGAAATAACGTTTGCCCCTTTTCCAATCAGTTGAATCGCATCAACTTGTGCTTGCAGTGTGACTCTATGCTCACCATCCAAACGAACGACCAACTCATGCGCCGTTGCAATGACTTTTCCACTTTTAAACGTTATGACCATGGATTTCTCTAACTAAATAAACAGTTTGTATATGAGGTTAATAAACTGAGGGTGGATTGGTTCCAGCCCCCAGCCTTTGTTATCGACTTAGCGTTTGTGCTTCTTCACTGCAATGGTTAAACGGCTTGTACATACCAAGCGTTGACGCTCATCAGTGATGTTTATCTGCCATACTTGGGTAGACACACCAAGGTGAATAGGCTCGGCAGTGCCGATAACGAGCCCTTCACGCATCGAACGAACGTGGTTAGCATTAATGTCTAACCCAACGCAATAGTAACCATCAGGAACGCAGAAGTTTGCCGCGAGTGAACCCAGCGTTTCGGCTAAAACTACCGATGCGCCGCCGTGAAGCATGCCCAGTGGTTGGTGCGTGAAATGACAAACCGGCATGGTTGCCACCAAGGAGTTATCGTTAACCTCGGTGTAAACAATGTTGAGGTGCTCAATTAAGGTATTTTTTGAGGTCGCGTTGAAGGTATCTAGGTCAACGGGCTTTTTCCAAATACTCATGTGGGTTCCTTAATTATTGACTTTGTTAGTGCGTGAGCTGCTTTAGTAAAGCTAATGGTATCCTTGAAGATAACTATGTTCTTAAAGAAAGCTATGTTCTTAAAGACAATAGTTATCTTACAGCTATTAGTTATTACGCAAGTTGATGTTAACATGCATAAAAACCGAATACACAGAGGATATTGTATGACGTCATGGACGAAGTTTGCCTCGCTTCTCACTCTTGCAGGCCTAACCGCGTGTAGCGCTTCCCCGACAGGAAGAAACCAATTGCTGCTTTTTTCAGATCAAGATATGTCTCAGCTTGGAGCACAGTCTTTTGAACAAATGAAGAAAGAGCAGCCAATCAGTAAAGATGCAAAAACCAACGCTTATGTTCAGTGTGTAGCGAACAGTATTACTCAACACATTCCTAAGCAAGGCTTTAGTGAATGGGAAGTCGTTGTTTTTGATAGCGACCAAGTCAACGCGTTCGCCCTGCCTGGCGGAAAAATTGGCGTTTACACGGGTTTGCTTAATGTCGCGGTTAACCAAGACCAATTGGCGACGGTTATCGGACACGAAGTGGCGCACGTTCTCGCTGACCACAGTAATGAGCGTCTATCTCAGTCTCAAATCGCTAATACTGGTCTATCTATTACTAGCGTCGCGTTAGGCGCATCAGAATACAAACAGTATCAGGGTATGACGATGGCTGCGTTAGGCTTAGGTGTTCAATACGGTGTTGTTCTACCTTATGGCCGAACTCAAGAGTCTGAAGCTGATATTGTAGGCTTAGAGTACATGGCTCAAGCTGGGTTCGATCCAAAACAAAGTGTCGATTTATGGCAAAACATGGCGAAAGCATCAGGTGGGAACCAACCTCCCGAATTACTTTCTACGCACCCTTCCCACAATACGCGTATTAAAGATCTGCAAGCGAAAATAAAAACGTTACCTCAATCCGCAACATCAAGGCCAGATTGCAAAGCGTAACCTGATGTTCGATTAAATTTAGAGCCTCAAATACAAAAACGCCCTATCCATATTGGTTAGGGCGTTTTTAGTGAATCAAGCTAACGAGTTATTCGAATCACGTTGACTGACCGATTAAGTGCCTAGAATTTGTAGCGGTAGGCTTAAAAGCTGATCTCCAGTAGAGGCAAAGTACCAGATAACGCCGATTAAACTGCTCACTAAACCCACGTACCAAAGGAATGATACGACTTGCCCGTATTTGTCTAATGGCAATAGATGACTATGGTGTCGTCCTTTCCATTCGAACAGAATTTCCACACTGCCCATGATCAATAAGAAACCAAACAAGGTTAAGTTCAACTGGTAACTCAATACTACGCCAGCAACCGCTGCTGCCACACAAAGCACAATGCCAAGCACGCTGTTCATCGAAAAGCTGATGCTTTTCAGCACATGGCCGCCATCCAGAGGCAAAATCGGCAGTAGATTGAACAGGTTTAACAAGGCGTTAAATACCGCAAGCCCAGCAAAGAACATCTCGCCAGTCGCCCAGTACAACACCATAAATATCAACGACAATATCAAGCCAAACAGTGGTCCCATGATCGAGATAACCACATCTTGCCATCGTGTATTAATCTTTTCGTCTGAAAGCGCTAATCCGCCAAGGAACGGGATTAAATAGATGCCTTTGGTCTTCATGCCAAAGTACTTCATTGCTCTGATATGACCGTATTCATGGAACATAAGGCAAGCGATCAAGGCCAAAGCGAACTGAATTGAAAAGAGCCATGAATAAGCCGCTAGACTCGCAGAAGCAAGTACCACTTTAATCAACTTAGCACTCTTCAGCGCTTTCATTCCCAGCGACACTAAACCAATCAAACTAAAACGTTTCTCAGGCTTAGGTGCTACAACGGGAGTTTGTTGCTCGATATCTTTAGTATTGCGATTACCTTCGGTGATGGTTTGGCCATTAACGGACGCTTTGTACGTCATCTCAAATGGTTGCCATTGAACCAACGCCTCAACGTGACACTGCAACGTTTCTTCGCCAGATCGGAGCGTAAAAGTATGCGTTCTCGCATCATCTTGATCTGTAGTTGCATCCAACTGAGACACCAACGTGTTATCCCAAAATAACTGTTGCCACCCTGCCATTGACCCCTCTAAACGAAGCGGTTTACCAAGAAACTCTATCGCGAGTAATTCCAAACTAAATTTCCAATTTAATGACTTTCTAAATGAACCAACATTATGCCGATTTAGCGATTAGCGGTAAACATAAACAAAGTTGTTACATATTGAGCAATTGAACACTATTTGTACCAATAGCCAATATAAACATTCTGGTCACACCTCCAACCACATATAAATCATTGATTGTAATTATATTATTAGTGTTAGAGTGCCGCTCCTTAAAAACATTACTTCACAAAATGATAACTCATTCTTTGACTTTATATGAAATTTGAATTTAACATACCGTTTACATTAGAGCTTAAACACCAACAATGCTCAGTGTGTTTTCAACAATAAGAATGAGATTTGATGCCCTAGGAGGGTCAAGGATGAAAACAATACAACGCTCTCTCGTTTCGCTTTCTGTGCTATTTGCATGTAATTCACTTGCGGCTGGTTTCCAAGTTGCTGAGCATTCTGCCTCAGGTCTTGGTCGCGCATTTTCAGGTGAAGGTGCCGTAGCCGATAACGCGAGTGTACTAGCGAGAAACCCCGCCGCAATGACCCTATTTGATACAGCACAGTTTTCAGGCGCGGTTTCTATCGTTGATCCAGAGGTTGATGTTACTCAAACCAAAATCAATGACAACGATTTCAACCAAAAATCATCAGATGTAGCTCCTTTACAAATCGTCCCTGCTGCTTATTACATTAGTCCTATCAACGACAAATGGGCTTGGGGAATTGGCATGTTTACGACGTACGGAGTGGCCACTGATTACCCCGATGATATTTATGCGGGTGATTTGGCAGGTGACACATCACTAATTTCAGTCAACTTAAACCCAAATATCGCGTACAGAGTTAACGATAGTTTTAGTGTTGGAGCTGGCGTTAACTTTGTTTATGCAGAAGCCGAACTCAACAGACATAAAGGCAGCCTTCCTGTTGGTGGCTCACCAAGCGACAAATTGATCTCGATGACTGGTGAGACTTTTGCTTTTGGTTGGAATGTGGGCGCGTTGTATGAACTTAACGAGTACAACCGTTTTGGATTTGGTTACCGATCGTCCGTTGAACTCGATTTTGATGACGGTGAGTTCACTGACTACACAGGTTTAAAAATGGAAAATGGCGCTCCTGGCAAAACCACAGGCCGTCTTGAAATTGAACTGCCTGATATCTTCGAATTATCAGCTTTTCATCAACTCAACGATGCTTGGGCAATACACTATGGTTGGCAGTTAACTAAGTGGAGTAAGTTCAAAGAGTTAAAAGCCACAAGTTCAGATTGTAAAAATAACGAATGTTTCTTAAAAACCGAACATTACGAAGACAATCAAAGATGGTCTGTAGGTGCAACTTACATGATTAATCAAAATTGGACGGTACGAGCGGGTCTAGCGTATGACGAGCAAGCTGGTGAGGCGACATTAAGTATCCCGGACAGCGATCGTATGTGGTATTCAGCAGGTCTAACTTACGCAATATCAGAAAACATGACCGTCGATGCTGCATTTGCCCTAGTACAAAGTGAAAGTGGTTCGTTTACCGAAACTGATGCGGCAGGACAAAAGCTTACATTTGATGCTGAGGGCGTTGCTTACCTTTCAGCGATACAACTTAACTACACCTTCAACTAACCGTACGGGAATAATTACATGAACAACAAATTTTCTTTATCTCTCGTATGCTCGGCATTACTACTTGCTGGCTGTGGAGACAACAGTGAAAGCTCTGGCGATTCAACAGCAGCACCTTATTCCGATGCAATCAACCAATCATTAGCTAGAAGTTCAAAAATTAGCTTCACTCTGTTAGGTAATGAAGCGGATGTACCTCTTCCCTCTTTCTTTCTATTCGATACCAATGACCACACATTGAACATTCCGCTAGATGCAAATTCAACGGGGTTACTGAATGATCCAAAAGTAGCGATGGGAGAAGCTGATGGTTGGAGTACTATCATGCCATTTACTATTAATGTGAATCTTCCTAGTGACAGAACGTTGAAGAATGATGTCGTGATGATGGGTACGACACCGTTTAGCGCGCACCTAAATGCCGGTGTAAAAGTTGCTAAAGTGGATGTTGATCTGGGCACCGGTGTCATGTCTAACTTTACTGCGCTAACTGCTGGCGTTGACTACTTAGTGGCATCTAGCGATTTTAAGACCATACAAGTTTTACCTCTTAAAGGTTTAGACCCTAGCTCTGACTACATCTATGCATTAACTGACTCAATTATTGATAGCGCAGATGAACCACTTGGAACATCAAGCTCCTACGCGTCTTTAAAAACGACAGATATAGACCAAGCAGGCTCGCTCGATTTACCACAAAAAATCATCCATCAAGTTGAAGCGTTATTCGCTGGCTATGGTGAAGTGTCAAGTTCAGATGAGATCATCTATTCATCTTGGTTTACGACTGCTTCAGCTGGTAACGTTATGAACGGGACCAAAGCTGCAATTGCACAAACGATTAGTCCCGCAGTTACCCCTTCTGATATATGGAAGAACCTAGCGAATCCAAATAATATTTCGGTAGCTGATCTCGACAAGCTGTATACATTTACAGTTGATGGAGCGAAACAGGATTTTGCTACAGCTGTACAAGCTGACGCGATGTTTAAGAGTGCATTTGGTGACGATGCTGCTACACAATTAGCGGCTGGTTACAATGCTAACTTCTCAGCACCAGCTGCTGCTTCTATTCAAGTGTATAGAGGAACAGTTGAGCTACCATACTTCTTGTCCGATTCATTAACAGACGATGAGTGGAAAACAACGCCTTGGCGTAGTGCTATGCCTAGTGTTTTAACCATCTTGAATGTACTCAGCTCAGGAAGTGACGCGGACAAAGCAGCCGTTGCTACACAGCTAGCAGGTTTAGGGATCACTGAGCCCGCTACTCAACTCTATCAAGCAGAGTACCAACAATTACTCATTGGAGAAAAGTTAACCCTCGCAGATGGAGAACAGTTAGACAGCGCGCGTATCATGACCAAATACAGCGCTGTACCGCAAATTCGAGCAGTAAAGTCAGTGCCGTTCGTTATGTTTGTGCCTGAAGGAGTAGCTATCGACAGCAGTTTACCAATTTTGCAGTACCAACACGGTATCACTAGTATCAAAGAGAGTGCTTACGCTTTCGCGATTCAGCATATTGGCGGCGCACTTACTGGAACTGCACCATACAAACCCTATGCAATTATCGCTATCGACCAACCACTTCACGGTCAACGCGCACTAAGTACGGATGTCGTTACGACACCAACAACACCTACCGTTTATATGAATCTTGAGTATTTACCAGTTGCACGAGATAACATACGTCAGAGCGCCATTGACGGGCTTGGAGTTCGCTTTGCTTTAAATTCTGCTACTGATGCAGCATTCAGTAACCTAGATAAAACCAATGTATCTCTATTTGGGCATTCTATTGGGGCTATTACAGGAATCAGCTCTTACACGGTAGGTAACACTGTGTTGAACCCTGCTATCGATTCTATGTTTAGTTATACAAGTGCTACCCTTGCTAACCCTGGTGGAGGCATTGCACCGTTCTTGCTAAATTCAGGTTCTTTCTCGCCAGAGATCAAGCATACGGTCAGCCTATCAAGTGTAACCGAGTACCAAGCACACTATACAAGTAACTGTGCGCCAGTAAGTAAGTCTGGTGGTGTTTGCTTTGCCGAATATTACACTGCTTTAAGTAGTGATAGTGCTTCTGCTTCAGACAAAGCTATCAAAGCGACAATCGACTCTACCCAGACTTCATTCATGTATGCTGCTCAAACAGTTCTAGATAATGTTGACCCTTACAACATTGCCTCTACCACTTCGGGACCAGTATTTGGTATTCAAGCCGACGGTGACGAAACAATACCAAACTCTGTTGCTGAGATCCCAACAGCTGGAACCGAACCACTGTTTAAAAAGTTATCATTGGTTAATACTGCACTGGACTCTTCGGGAGACAAGCTGGCTTCGTATTTTGACAAATCATCATCAGAGGCTGAACACTCTACTGTAATTTCTCAGAAAAATGCTGGTGATGCAGCAGCCAACGCAGAAATGACCTCGCAAATTGTACAATTTACCTTATCGCAGGGGACTGGCATTGCAAGCGTAACCGCTGGCTTGTTAGATGCGAGCAAGTAATAATCGTATGATCAAAAATTAATGAAACCAAATGCCAGCCTAGCCGCTGGCATTTTTGTCTCTGTCGTTCGAACAATTCCCCTAGTTAACCGTTTGCATAAACCTTTAAAACACAAATGGTTGATCTCAGCTAAAATTAATCAAGACAGAATACCGTACGACCTCTTTCTTTATTGTAAATAAAGTGGATAATAGCCCCGTAATTTAATACCTAATAAATGTGAGTCCATTATGTCTTCTGAAGCTACGATGCTAGAACGCTGCCAATCTAAATGTGAACTATGTGGTTCTGATTCTTCTCTTACTGCATACGCAGTGCCGCCACACAGCCACGTAACAGTGGATCACGGCATCATGGTATGTGACAAATGTCTTGGTGAAATTGACGATCCTAAAGATATCAACCACTGGCGCTGCCTAAGCGACAGTATGTGGAGTCAAGAAGCGCCAGTTCAAGTAACTGCATGGCGTCAACTTACTCGTCTGAACTCTGAAAGCTGGGCTCAAGACGCGCTAGACATGATGTACCTTGAAGAAGAAACGTCAGTTTGGGCACAAATCGGTATGTCTGCTGATGATAAGCCTCTTGACGTGAACGGCGTTGAACTTAAAAAAGGTGACGACGTAACAGTAATCAAAGACCTGCCAATCAAAGGTACTAACCAAGTGATTAAGCAAGGTACTGTTATTCGCGGCATCAGCGTTGGTGACGATCCTAAGCTTGTTTCTGGTAAAACAAACGGCGGTCAATCAATGTACGTAATCGCTGAGTTCTGCCGTAAGAAGTAATCTTACTGCAAGAAAGTGATAGAAAACGAAAAGGCGCTGATTAGCGCCTTTTTTATTGGAAAAATTCAACTTAATCCGTTGTTCTAGAAACCACTGCCGACATTAAAGTAGATAGCTCGCTCTTCATGGCTTTGTGCGTAATCCATTCCAAGATGCAAACCATAACGTCTTGCAATTTGGTATCGGAAACCAACACCTCCAGCATTGATGGTGCTATCGTGACTTACAATGTTATCTTGCTTTGCAGTACCAGAACCATAGAACCCAGACACCTTCCAACGATGATTAATGCTATACGTCAGTTGCCCTTGTATCGTTTCAATTTCATCACCTTGGTAGCGGTAAGAAGACACTCCGCGTAAAGACACATACGGCTTTGCTGTTGGGGATACAAGCCGATCTTGTTGGTCGAAGTTTTGATAATTCGCGGCTAAACCTAGCATCCATTTCTGATTGATTGGGATATAGGCTTCTCCATCTATGTTCAAATTTCGGTAATTGTAATCACTGCCAATCGCATCGTCGTACACCATGTAATCTGCAGACAATTTGTAACCTTTGGTTGGATAAAATAGATTATCTCTTGTGTCATATTCAGCTTCCAATCCTAGACCAGAAGTCACCGATTCATTACCTAAAATTCGGTCTAAAACCGTATTATCAAATTCAATCTCAGACTTAGCTAGTAACTGTTTTATCCCCAACATCCAAGGCGACTGTCCGATCCTAAACTGTACCTTTTGTGAAAGTACGGCCACTGAAGTTGATGTGCCTATTCTAAGATCATGGTCTATCGGTCCCCAGTTAATTGATGTGTACAAATCCAAATTCGCAACACCAAAGCCGCCACCTCCCGTGTAACGAATTGAATCATTCATCCATGAACGTCTATGTCCCCCAAATACAAACCATGTTTCGTTCTCTGTCCCTACCGCGCCAATTACTGACATTGCTGAAGGTACAAGCTGCGCACCACCATCAATGGCAGAAAGAGCAGCCTGCTTTCGTTGTCGCTTTTCTTCTTCCGTTTCATGTAAAAACAACCCTGCTACACCGCCACCGTAGCCCACCGCAGGTTCAGTAATTAAAATGGGAATAGGCAAGAAGCCATGAGCATTTTCGGCTATGTGATGTCCCATATCGAATTGACCATCAACAGGATCATAAAACGATGCCAAGGAAGGCGTTATTGTAAGCAAAGAGCAAGAAAAAAGAGCAAAGCCGCCGCAGCGATTCATAAGATTGGCCTCAATAAAAAAGGCCGGGTAATAAAACCCGGCCGAAAGTTTGCTTCCTTGCAATAAACATAGAAATTAAACACTTATTGCCAATAAAGGGGGTCCTTAATCGACCGGATTAGAATAGGTCAAACTGTGGCATTGCCCTACTCTCATATAGAGGGTCAGACCCATCAAATCATGTTGTTTAAGGGGGAGATGAATCGCGAATAACAGGTATAAAAAAAGGCTCAAAATGAGCCTTTATATAGAATTGCCAAGTGAGAAACGAATTCTGATTCTCAGGACGAATTCATATCAACATTGTTATCACCGATAAGCGCTACGGACGAAAATTACTGATTAAACGGTCTCGATACTCAGCGATCACAGACGTCAGTGAGCCTTTGATATCACTGATCTGTTTCGAGTGAGGACACCATAATGCAAAACCAAATTTGAAACCTTCAACCATTTGCGCTGCTTGAATAGGTTCGATTTCGTGTTGAGAAAACTCTGGGTCAGAGAAAAATGATCTAGGTAAAAGTGCCCAACCCAAACCTTCTTCAACTAATTTGATCATCAACGCGAGTTGGTCGATCTCCTCATGGTCTGAACTCACCACTATTTTTTCCGACATCCCTTCTTCGATCAAGGATTTCAATACAAACTGTTTCGAGTTTCTTAACGCAACCAGTACATCTTCTTTGTCTAGATTAGAGAACTCACCGTTCTTTTTTACGAACGGATAGAATTCAATATGCCCCAAAAACGTTGCATCTAAACTGTGCATCGCACGGCTATCGTGAACATTCACTAAACCGAAGTGATATTCACCACTTTGTATCCCTTGCTTGATCTCCTTCTTGTTACGAACCAGGAAGTTAACTCGCATCATTGGAAAGTCACGCTTGAGCTGCTTTCGAATATCAACCAAAACACGTTGAGGAATAACACTAGAGTATGCAATCGTAATATTTTCTAACCCGCCATAAGAAAGGCTCAACGCAACCTTGTCGAAGGTGCGTGCTTGTTCAATGGTTTGTTTGGCGTAATGGTAAAGAAGGTGCCCGTCTTCCGTGGGTTCGACCGAACGGCCAACTCTATTAAAAAGATTTACGGCGAGTTGGTCTTCCAGATTGGTAATCACCTGTCCGATAGTCGTTCTGTGCTTGTTGAGCTTAACGGCAGCTTTACTGAAGGAAAGCTGGTCATAAACGGTAACGAACGCGAGAAGCTGTTCAATGCTGAAGTTCATTTTGTTGTGCTTACTTTTAGTTGTTATGTATATAAATTATCACAGGTTGACGAAATTTCTACTTTGTAAGAATAATAATAGTGAAATGAGTTCGTCAGGTCGAAACGAAAAAACCTACTTAAGTCAGTAGGTTTATCATTGGTGCTTAGCGAATAACCTAAATGTATTCGATTACTCGGGCTAGGTAATTAAAGTCACCTGAATCGCCGTGGTAATTGCGGTAAACATCAACACTGAAATATCTAGGCTGATCCGCTTGAATATGGTCAACGATTCTCTGTTCAATCGACTCTAAAGTTTCACCCGTTTGGGAGTAAATGTATTTCTTGGTCGTTTTCTCAAGTTGTCGTTCTTTCGCTTCTTTATGCGAAACGTAGTTGTTCACCTTAATCCACTGACCAATGTAATCAATGGCAACGTAATCTGAATTACCTTCAACCATAATCAGTGCAGCTTCTTGTTGAACGTCAGTCAGTTGTCGCATGTCATTATCGACTTTTTGTTGATCCATTGTGGTCGCGTTTTGGGCCATCACACTGGTAGACGTTGCCATTAAAAGTAGCGCTAATGCTGTTTTTCTCATTTTCTAAGATCCCTAACTAAGGTAATTCGGTTACCCAAGGTTTCCCTTGAGTTGCTTTGTGATAACCATATTTGTATATGGTTAATAGGTAATGTTCATCAAACATGTCTTTAGTGCGTTTCGCATAACCAAAGTCGTGTTCCATGTAAGTAAATTGCATATCGATATTGTTGGTTGCACTGATGTATTTCATTCGGTACAAATCACCACGCGTTTGAGCAAGAGTCAGACTTGATACGCTCTTTGCGACCAAATCCAAGCCCTTATCTCTAAGCGAGTGGTACGGTGATGTAAGCGCTCCATTTCGAATTACGTCAAGCTGAGGTGACGTTTCTAGACCAAGCGCATCTGAAATCTGTTGATAGTCGAAATTGGATGGATTGAAGAACACTTGCGCCGCCAACCCACCATCAACGTGTAGCTCTTCAAAACTTTCGCCTTCATATTCGACGTCGATAAACTGTGGTGGGAACACACCAGGAATTGACGCACTTGCTGCCAATACCTGGTATATGAGTTCGGCTTTGTCTGGTATATCACTGTTTGCGATTGCACCCACATTCCAAATAACAAGCTCACCAGAATCAAAGTGTGTGCTGCCAATAAACAGGCGTTTACCACTGCGATGTTGTTGTGCAATTCGCTCGATCATTGGATCAGGGAAAGCCTCAGCAATAAATTGATACAAATTTTCACCGTTGGTGAATGCATCTTTAAAGATCGTGTTAAGAAAGTTCTTCTTACCCAACACTGACTTGTCGTTAATGTTCAACATCACTTCTTTCATCTTTGGAAACGCATCTCCGCCAATGAACACAAATGGTGCCATTAAAGCTCCTGCACTGATTCCCGTTACTATGGAATAATCTTTCAGCTGACCAGACTCTTCTAGGCCTATCAAAATGCCCGCACCAAATGCGCCGTTCGCACCGCCTCCGGATAATGCGAGGATGTTCAGTTGATCTCCAGACACCGTAATCGGTGTGGTTTGATCGTGTGAGGAGTAGAGAAAGTTCGGCTCCTCGCTCGCCCAGATACGAAGTGGCTCTTCCCCTAATTGTGCCTCTTCAACAACCACTTCCTTGTAGTTGTCTTTGTTAACGCGTACATCCAATGTATGAGGTGAGCTACAAGCCACCACGAGCAATGACATAGCTATAGTAAAACCCGAAGAAATTAGACGGTTCATATTTAGGCTCATTTAATGTTCTCTAAAATAATCCAGAGACTCTGTTTAATAAAAAGAGAAGTAAAAAAACAGAGAGGTTTATAAATAGGGATAAAGTGAAATCCATCTCCGTGTGCTCAGCAATATAGCTAGGATGACACTAAGCTCGTAATCTCGTTTGTAGGACGCTATCCATCGAAATAACCCCACTTCAATCAGTTACGTGCGGTTCAAGCTTCCATGAGATCTAACGCTATAAATAACGTATAGGCTTATCCAATTTTGACTACATTGAAGTCATGGGTTGGTTCTACAAATTCATATTGAGCGTTAATCGTTTGTAATTCCCAAGTCCCGTAACTCTTGGTCAATTCCAACACACCATAAACGGCGTTGTTCGTATGTCGAAATGCAGCGACTGGGGACATCCTTTTCATCAACCCTGCGGTAAAGAGGCCAGAAATCAGGTCACCTACACCTACCGGTTGTTTATCAAATTCAATGTTCGGCCGCTGGACTAAATAACAGGCCTTCTTCGTTGCCAGTATCATACTGAACGCATCATCGGGCAGAGAATGGAGATGCTTGACAAGCACCATCTTCGGGCCCATTTCCAATGCTTTCTTACAGGCAGTAACCGCATCATAAAGCGAGTTGATCTTGGTCTCTGTCAATTCGCTTAGTTCAAATTGGTTCGGAACGATGACATCGGCAATGGGCAACATGTGTTTTGTAATAGCGGCTTTAACGCCATCATCAACAATACAACCTTTGTCCGGGTCACCCATTACAGGGTCACAAACATAGAGTGCACTGTGGTTCTTCTCTTTGATGAGATTGACCGCTTCGGCAACTGCTTTGCATTGGTCCGCACTTCCTTGATATCCCGATAGGATCGCACCACAGTCTTTCAATGCGCTAATGTTGTCTAAGCCTCGAATTAAATTTCGAATATCATCTGATCCAAATGTTTGACCTGTCCAACCTTGCTCATATTGAGTGTGATTAGAGTACTGAACAGTATGGATAGGCCACACATCGAGTCCCATTCGTTGGATTGGAAAAACCGCAGAGCTGTTGCCTGCATGTCCAAAGACCACGTGAGATTGAATAGAAATAATACTTTTCATACGCCGCTCTTCTGATTTTGTCGGAATGAATTACGATTGGATTTAGCGACTAAATAAACACAACGATTGCACCCAATAGATAGCTACTCGAACACTGTGCTTATTTGGTCGGAATAAGCCTCGACATCGCCAAGGCTTATTCTTAATTTGTGTTGTAGGTCATTGGCTTAAACCGGTGTTTTGATTCCAAGCCAGTGACTGATGCTTATTTGCCTTGAAACTCTGCAAAGTGCTCATCCAACACCTTACGAGTTGCGCGACCAATAAGTTCGTACTCATGGTGAGTCAGGTTCGCTAGCGATACACGAACAGAGGCGTGTACTACATCGAAGCCTTTTCCAGGAAGTAAGATAACGCCAGTTTCGTGGGCAAGGCGGAACAGGAAGTCTTTCCCCTTCTCGTTCGCTTTGAACCATTCAACGAAAGCTGGGCCGTACAATTTGCCACCCAGAGTGTCGAGCTCAAGCAGTGTGTAGTAGTCCACACGATCTTTGTTTTCTTCAATTTCGACACCCATGTTTTTGTACAACGTTTTGTAGCGTTCGCGAATAATACGTTTGCATGCTTCTTTATAGTTTTGCTCTGAGTCCATTAGGCAGTTCAATGAGAACAGCGCCATTTGAACTTGTTGTGGCAATGAAAGACCTGCGGTGTGGTTTAGTGCTACGCTGCGGCTATCTGCAACGATACGATCGATGAATTTAATACCGCGCGGTTCTGGGTCTAACGTCTTGTAGCGATCATCCAGTTCAAGTTGACGAATTTCTGGTAGGCTGCGCATCGCATCATCGAACACGTTGCTGTGTTGAATCGCAATCGAGCCAAGGCGCCAGCCTGTCGCACCGAAGTACTTAGAGAATGAGTAAACACAAAGCGTGTTGTATGGAAGTTTGGCAAACAGCGAAACGAAATCGTCTGCGAATGTGCCGTACACATCATCGGTGATAATGAACAGGTCACTACGCTGGGTGTTTACAAAGTTTGATAGGTTGTTCAGCGTTTCATCAGAGAACTTTACTGATGCAGGGTTAGCTGGGTTTACTACACATAGTAATTTGATGTCTTTGTCTTCAAGCTTAACGATTTCAGACATAGGCAACTGCCATGTCTTCTCATCTAAGCGAAGCTCAACAATCTCAAGTTCGTATTCTGAAAGCTCAGGGATCTCTAAGTAAGGCGTAAAGATTGGCGTGATTAACGCAACTTTGTCACCTTTCTTCAGTAATCCGTTGTTAAACATGGTTTGGAACGTGTACGTCATTGATGCCGTACCGCCTTCCGTTGCAAACAGATCGAAATCCGTCGTCATTGGCATTGGACCGTACATCTCTTCTGCAATGTATTGTTTTACAACACTTTCGATATTTGTCAGCATGCGTGGCGGTACTGGGTAATTACACGCCAAGTAAGCGTTTACCAGTTCGTTTAGGAACACTTGCTTCTCGATACCTAGGCGATCTTTCGCGTAACTCAATGCTTTTTCAATGAATTGAACGCCTGGGTTCTGCTGATTGTTGTTTGCGTACGAGTCGAAACGCTCAACAATGCCCACACCGTCCGGAATACCACCAAAGCTACCATCTAAATATGAATACGTGCGCTCAGCTTCCATTACTGCAAATTCACCTAAGCGAATGAACGCTTTACGTGGCAATGTAGCAAGGAAGTTAGGGTTACCACGACCTGCGTCTAATAAAGCACGGTCAGGTACTGTTTGTGCAACTTCAATTAATTTATCTTTTAATTCAAATGGGCTTAGATCAGCGAATTTTGAAAAGTCGATGGTTGTATTTTGTGTAGTCATGATATTTACCTAATAATTTAATCGTGAACAATTTAAATATAATAATGTTATTTAAGTGTGGTTATTCAGACCTACCTTAATCGTTATTTGGTAGACCTTTTAATAAATTGATAATTTCTTGGGTTGTTTGCGTATCTGTAATAAGTTCGTAGTTTTAACTACATACCCGCATTAACGGTAATAATGCCAACGATAATTGGTCCCCATAGAGTCAGTAACACGTTGGCTACAGCGTAAGTCACGGTGAACGAGAATACTGGCGTTGCATTACCTGTTTTTTCCATCAATGCTGCGAATGCTGGGTTTGCACTTCGACCACCAGTCACACAACCTAAAGCTTCTACTGGGTTCTTGATCTTCAATACACAGTACGAGAAGAAGAATGAAATAATCTGTGGAATGATAGTGACTGCCATACCCAAGAACAGAAGTGACATACCGTGTTCTTTGATGGTATCAACCGCTTGAGGGCCTGCTTGTAAGCCAACAATGCCAACAAATGCCGCTAAACCAAAGTCACGAATGAAGTTTGCAGCCCCCGCAGGGAACTGAGCCACATGTGGGTTTCGGCTACGTAACCAACCAACAAGTAAGCCAGAGATCAAACAACCTGCACCAGAACCAATCGTTACGGGAATACCTGCAATCTTGAAGCTGATTAAACCGATAAGAAGGCCCAACACCATACCGAAACCCAGTACGATGAAGTCAGTCATAGTCGCAGAACCCATTCGCTTACCGATGTGTTTTTCAACTCGGTTGATGTCTTGAGCGGTACCCGTTAGCTGGATAACATCGTTCTTCTCAACAATAAGGTCTTCGGTAATAGCCACTGAAGTACCAGCACGCATGTAGTCTGTAACATACACACCACGGAACGAACGTTGATTTGAGCTATCTTTGATCTCTCTTAACGAACGACCAATCAGCTTGCGGTTATCAGCGATAAGTTGACGATTTTCTTCAATAACTTCATAGCTTTCCGGTAATGCTACTTCATTACTTTGTGCCTTGCTCTGTAGTTCATAAACCGCATTTCTACGGCCGGTAACCACAACAAGGTCGCCCGCTTTAAGTGCTGTGAACTTGTCTGCACTCAGCTCTTTTCCATCGCGCTCAATAAGTTCGATACACGCAGCAAGTGATGATTGGTTCAATTGCGCTAATGTTTTACCAACAAGCTGGTCGTCGTTAGTCACTTTGAAAGCACGCGTTACTAAAGCCGTGACCGCGTTAAACTCGCCGTCCGCTAGATCACGTTTACCATTAGAATTTTTCTCCTCTAACGCAATTGCTTCAGAGCGAATGTCCCACTTCATCAACGTTGGGAATACCCAAGTCACCATCAAGATTGGACCTAAAGAGCCAAAGATATATGTTACCGCGTAACCAACGGCAACATTAGTTTGCATTAAATGCTTAGCTTCTTCAGATACACCACCAAGACGTGCAATGGCATCCCCGGCTGTACCAATGATCGCAGATTGAGTTAAGCCACCAGCCGCTAAACCTGCAGCTGTACCTCTATCTAGGTCAAATAACCAGGCAGCCGCAAGCACACACAATAAGCCTGATACCGTCATAACAACCGCAGAAAGCAGGATGTTTATTGTTCGGAAGTTAAGTGCTTTAAAGAATTGCGCACCGCCTTGATAACCCACAGCATAAATAAAGAGCGCAAAGAAAATGCTTTTTACGCCGGGATCAATCTGAACACCAAATTGCCCAATAATTACGCCCATTAATAATGTTCCGGCTACCCCGCCTAAAACAAATCGACCAATGGTAATTTTACCCACCATATAACCCAATGAGAGTGTAATAAATAGAGCGACAAATGGTGCCATGTCAAATAAATTAGAAATAATGTCCATGACAAATTTACTCTTGTTACTAAATATAAGGAGTAAATAATCTAACGAATAACTTAATAATGATATTTGTTGGATTATTCAATAATAAATAAAGCATCTCGTTGCTTCGAACCTAATATTAAGAACAAAAGGTTTTATTATGTAATCCCATTTGATGGATCAAATCATCACTTTGACTATTTGGAGAGTTCTTGAAGAGCAATTTACATCTAAAGTCTTTGTTTTTAATGGATTTAGTCCACAGCAGTAAAAAGTGGATTATTTTCGAAATAAATTTCGATTAAATGTTTTTACATCCAGAACGGTAGCCTATCAACCCTTGCTCTACCGGTTTACGGCACTAAACAAGAGTTTGGTGGCATAGTTTTTGAGTAAACTCGGATTTTTGATGGATCCGATCCTCCATAAGCGATTATCACAATGAATCGAACTCCGTTATCTTTGCATTCATCAAACGAATAGAGAGAAGAAACATGAACACAATGCCACACGAACTTGTGTGGGGAGAAGTCTATTTCCCGCCGTTGTTATTGGTTATTGCATTGGCTTACATGTTAACAATCTTAACTGGGTCAATCGCTACAAGGCTTGGGATACATAAATATGTCGCCTTTCCTGCAATAGCAGAACTGAGTCTAATTGTGATTTTCACTGGCATTATTGGCCAATTTATTACCATCTTTTGAGGCATTTACCGTGATCAAACGTTATCTAATCACACTGTTGTTAGTCGCTGCTGCTGGCTCTGTGGTTTTCAGCTACTACCAATCTTACACAAGCAACCCATGGACAAGAGACGGTCAAGTCAGTGCGTACATTGTTTCAATTACACCGCGTGTAACCGGACAGGTTATTGAGGTACATGTAGACGATAACTCTCAAGTGTCTAAAGGCGATCTTCTTTTTGAAATCGACCCTAGTATCTACAAAGCAACCTATAAAAAAGCCCTAGCGACTCAGAAACAAGCGCTTGCCCTACTCGCCAAGGCAAAGAATGAAGAACAACGTGCGTTGAATTTAGAAAAAAGAACGCCAGGTGCTGTGCCCGTGCTGACTCTCAATAACTTAGACAATGCTGTAGAAACGAGCTCAGCCAACGTTGAATTGGCAAAGGCCAGCGTTGAAGAAGCACACTTGAATCTTGAGTACACCAAGGTTTATGCGCCTACCAACGGCTACATTACTAACTTGAACCTGCGTGTTGGGTCTCAAGTGGTTGCAAACTCCCCCGTAGTCGCTTTGATCGATGAAGATAGTTTTTGGATTGAAGGCTATTTCAAGGAGACCGATCTGGTAGGTGTTGATGCGCAAGATAAAGCGTATGTGACACTCATGATGCACAACAATGTCCAATTAGAAGGTCACATCAAAAGTATTGGTTTTGGTATTGCGAAGCAAGATGGCAGTACTGGTAACGACCTGTTACCCAACGTGAACCCTAATTTCCAATGGATACGTCTTGCTCAACGCATTCCAATCAAGGTCAAGTTAGACAAAGTACCACGAGATTTACAACTGCGTGTTGGCATGACTGCTTCTATCAAAATTATCAAATAATTGGGTGATTTCTATGTTCAATGCGTCGACTAAAGAAGCGATTAAAGCCGCACTGTCTATCGTTATCGCAATTTGCCTAGCGTTGTGGTTTGGTTGGGAAAAACCGTATTGGGCCGCGATAGCCGTTGCGGTAATGACATTGAACGAGAGTTTCGCCCACTCAATAAACAAAGGGCATAACCGGTTAATGGGAACCTTGTTAGGGACCGGTTATGCCTTTTTCCTGATCGCTATGTTTTCTCAAGATCGTTTCCTATTTCTAACCTTTTTCACCCTATTCCTTGGGGTGTGTATCTTCATGTCGAGCGACGAAAAATACGGTTATATCTTTTCGATCGGATTTGCCGTGTGTTCGATTGTTGCCTGTATGGGCGGGTTCGATAGTCAAACTACCTTTCACTTTGCAGTACTTCGACTTCAAGAAACGCTACTTGGTGTCGTTGTCTTCTCTTTCGTGTATCGCTTAGTGTGGCCAGTGAACACAGAGCTTAACTTTGTTCAACGGTTTGAAACCAGTAAACAAGCGTTGTTAGATGCTATGGAAAAAACAGACGACATCGATATTGCCGCACTTGAAAGTAACACTGCGAATATTGATAAGCTGTATCAACTTTTAGATTTACCACTTACTGGTAGTTATCATCTTAAAGAGAACATCCAAACATGGCGTTTACGTATCAACGAGATGGCGCATATCCAAGATACGTTGCTTAAACAAAGTCACGGTGAATCTGACTTGGGTATTCAATGGGTCGTTATTGCCAACAACTTGACGAGCTTTAACGCACTAACGCCAGACCAATCACTTGTTGAAGGTGAGCCTAATTTAATGGGTGATCATAAAGAAGTGTCTTGGCATCACGCTCATCGCACGTTTGTTCAACATTTGAATGAAGATGGGCGAAAAGTGCTGCAAGGCGTGTCGATGTTTGTAACTTCGTTATTGATATGGATATATCTTCCAATGCCAGGCGGTTTTATTTTTCCAATGCTTGCGGGCGTCTTTTCTTCAATGGTGCCGACGATGCCACCGAGCATCATCAAAGATGCGTTTTTCGGCGTGCTTGGTACAGGTTCAGTGATCTTATTGCAGTACATTTTCGTGATGCCTTTAATGACCGAACTTTGGCAACTCGCCCTATTCTACTTCGTTAATATTATGGTGATATGGAAAATGTTCGCGACACCTAAGCTCATGGTACATCGAATATTGGGTATTAACTTGTTGGTGGTACTTACATCTGGCGCACTCAACCTGACGCCCATCTACCAAATTGAAACACCATTATTAATGATGGTTAATATCTTAATCATTTTGATGATAGCGAAACTATTTACTGATCTATTCAGAGTAAAGGTAAACGTGTAGAACTGGATACAGTAAACCACTCATAACAAAACGGCCTGCCAAGTGTTTTTACGCAGGCCGTTTTTGTATCTGTTGAAAATCATTATGAATCAGTTGATTAACGTTGTTCTTGACTAAGTGAGGATGACGTCCATCAAACGCGATTAACGCGATCTGCCACCTCCTCTTAAAATCCTCTCATTGATTGACGCAATGCATTTTTAATCGCGACATTCACACTAGCAATCCTAACGGATGAATACATAACAACTGAACACGAGGTTCAGTACAACATCGACTGTTTGAGTCTCGAAGGTTTGAGGCTACTCAGAGTGGAAACCGTCATGAGTTTTTTTGAAATACGCACTAGCGCCTGTAAGACCCATACTCTTTCTGTATTAGCGAGCGCCCTGCTACTTACAACACCCTCTTTAGCTTCAGCCGCAGAAGAAACGAACACATACAGCGAAGTCATGGAAAAAGGCCGAGCGCTGTTTGACAAATATGGCATCAGCCATGATTTGCCAAAATTAGCAATCAGTTCACTGGTCCAGGGCGAGCATCTAGTTGAACACGCACACCGTACTCTTCAAATTGGTGATGAGATTCGTGACTCTAGCGTCTATCTCGTTAAGAACACCGATACTAAAGGCAACATCGATCTTCGTATCAAATATAACCCAGAAGAGTTGGATGATAACGAAAACCTACTCGATGAAATAGAAGCATTCACACGTACCGAATATCGATTACGTGACTATGCAGAAAGCTTTGATTCTTCTTCGGTTCGCGTCAAAGAAATCGACGATAACAAAGTCATCATTAGCTTCGATTATTCGAAGTATGGACTGCCTCAAGACATCGCATATTTCCGTTTTTTGAATGTCGACATTGAGTTAGTCGACGGTGAACCAAAACGCATGCTGATCAGCAATGAAAAACCGTTCAAACACCATACCTACAAGGTAGAAAGCTATCAGCAAGAGATCGAGTTTCACAGTTTACCGTCAGGAAAGTTAGTTATCGCGAGTAAGACAACTGAAGTGGTTGGTACAACCAAGAACAAGCCGATGAAGATGACGAGCATCATCGAGCCAGTCGCGTTTTATGAAGACGATAACGGCGTACAAGTGATCAACGAAGCGAGGCTTCAAGAAGTATCAGACCCAAGAATGTTAGAAGCGAGTGTCAAGCTAGACCGAATCTTCCCGTTAATGGGCGATATGGTGCGACGCCAAGGTATCGATTTGCCTCTTCCATTTGGCGTATCAGTGGCTTATCGAAATCAAGATATGGACATTCCCATGACAGATTACGTGATTGGTGGTGTGCGCTTGAATGACTTATTTGACCCTGAAGATAGTATTGCGACGGTCAAAGCGGAAAGTGTTTCGATACGCGGTGACGTAAATATCCTGCCATTCTGGAATGTATTCGGATACGTAGGAAAGGTAAACGTTGATGCGAATGTGGATGCCTCTTATACCGGCGCTGCAGGAGAATACTTAAAAGACAAGCTCAATGATCAATTTGATGGAGCTGGTGATCTGCTTTGTAGTGAAGTTTCGGCTCTGTGTAACAGTGGCCGCTTAAATGTTCCGATGCATCTCGAATATGACTTACGCGGAGTAGGTACAACACTGTCTGTTGGTTACAAAGAGTTTTTTGCTTCTGTTACGGGCAGTTATTCACAAACCCGTCTTAAAGGACTAGACGATTGGGGCGATGGCATTGTCACGGTTCAACCTATGTTGGGTTACCAATTAGTCGATTATCGAGCTCAATTTTTCGTGGGCGCTGAATACCAAGGGTTAAATTCACGTATGCAAGGCACCGTAAAAACCGATGACATCGAATTTGATTATGACGTTGGTGTCGACATCGATCAGTGGGCGTTCCTAACTGGGGTTAACAAGCAGATCGGCAAGCATTACAACATGACCATGTTGTACAACAAAGGTGAAACTCGTTCGGCTGTAACGCTGAATCTTGGCTACCGATTCTAGTCACTGAATTGGAGATACCAGCCTAGCCCTTAAAACTAGGTTGTTCTTGATAAAAAATTTTGTAGCTCTGTTATCTACGCAAATAACGATTAAACAGACTACGCCGAATACTATTGTGGAAACTCTTTTTATGACTATTGCATACCGTTCAATGATCGCTCTTACTATTGCTGCTGCCTTAGCAGGTTGCGATACTGATACCGACCCTACAGTTCCATTCCCAGACAAACCAGAACCGTTAGTTCCGGCACCTGCCAAATCATTTGATGCTCAAATCGGCGACGTAAGGATTAAAGCAACCAAAGAAGAGTTGGTTGTTACTTCAAATGAAGAAGATGACAAGCTTGCGTCTATTGAATCTTTCAAAGGGATTCAATATGCCGAGGCTCAGCGCTTTGAGCACAGTAATATGCTGCCTTTATCAGATAATACAGATGAGTTTGAAGTTATTGATGCAACTCAGTTTGGTTATGCTTGTCCTCAACTAAAAACGACATCACAAACACAAGATGAGAACTGCCTTAACCTCAATGTCTGGCGTCCAGCAGGCGTAGATTCTGATGCAGATCTACCGGTTTATGTATTCATCCACGGTGGTGACTTTGAATATGGCTCAGGTTCTGAACCTCTGATTCAAGGCGATAATGTTGTGGCTCAAGGCGCCAGTGAAGGTAACCCATTTATTTATGTGACTTTTAACTATCGTTTAGGCTTATTGGGCAAACAATGGGTCGATGGTGCAAACTTAAAAGAGGGTGGTAACTTTGGTATTGGTGACCAAAAACGTGCTATGCAGTGGATTCACGAGAATATTGCTAAATTTGGTGGCAATGCTGGAAACGTCACTTTATTCGGTCAAGGTTCAGGTGCGATGTCGGTTGGCATACTTCAACAAACATCGAGTCACGAACCAATAGTCGGTGAAAATGGTTATTTCAATCGCTCAATCATGCAAAGTAATACCTATGGCTTTGAATACCAAAGCTATGATTCAGCAGAAGCAAATAGCACTTCTATTTGTGAAGCGACGGGAGTTTCTCAAATTGAGACCGGTGATAATACAATAAAATCAGCTTTGAATTTATTGATGTTAGCCCTTCCTGACGACATCAAAGAAGTATTAGAGCCGATTGTTGATGAGATGCCTGATCAAGTGGATACTACCGTTTGTGTAGACAACTACATAGAACTACAAAAGCAACTACCTCTCAGTTCAATTTTAGAAGCTCAAGATAAAATACTACTCAACCCAATCAACATAACATTAGATTGGGTTGTTGAAAGTGTATTGACGTTAAAAAACGGCGTTCCACTCCTGAGCCATGACAATAATACGCCAATGACAAACTTGTTACCATTTGCACCCTATATCGAATATAAATCGATATTTTCTAAAGGACATCACTTGGTTTCTCAGCCTTCGCTAGATAGCCTTTCTGTGCCAACAGTCATTGGTAACAATGAAAAAGATGCTAATACTATGGGCATGTTACCTACCCTCACGTTCTTGATTCCAACGATTTTGGAGTTATTACAAGAGGACATCGACAACGGTACTTTTGAATCACTTAGCGAAGGCAATAAAGATTTAGAGTTAGCGGTATGGCTTCAAGTTGATGACAACCAACAACGAGTAATCGATATGGTATCAACGCTTTCTTTGGAAGAAGTTCAAACTCAGATTGAGCTGGGTGACCTACTCGACTTATTGCCATCAACGGCGTACGAAGCGGTAACTAAGCTGTTTTTCGGTCTAGGTAATGCTGACTTCAACAATGATGTATTAGGTTTATCCGATTACGCGCCATGGTCTGAAAATGAACTTGGTGGGGCAACGAAAAACATGTCCCAATTTAAGACATTAATGAATGACATGCTATTCCAAGCGCCTGCTCGTAACCAAGCGATTCGTTCTTCTGAAGATATGAACACCCCGGTGTCTATGTACCACTTTGCGTATAAGCCTAGCTTTAACGTTTGGACATACAATACTAGTGGCGAGAATGGTGACCTAGATATCGGCGACGCTTTAAAAACTATCGCATGTATCTCAGCAGCTTGTAATGCATCGGAATTGCCATTTGTTTTTAACAAGCCATTAAAGTTAGACGGCACATCAGTTCGCCCAACATCAAAAGATCGAGCGCTTATGAATGACATGTCGCGTTTATGGTTCAGTGACCATCTATTTAGCGACTATACGTACAGCAAACAAATGGACAACGTGCTATCGATCAATAGTGATGGGTCGCTAAGCCAAGAGGTCGACTGGGATTCAGTTAAAAATGCTGGTGAAGACACCGATATGCGTAATGGCAGACTTCAAGGCTTGAATGATTTGGGTCTTACATTGAAGTACATGCCCGATTACTCGATTCCTGAAAAACAATAACGATCCCCTCAACAGTGGCCAGTGATATGGCCACTGTCATTTCTACACCCCACGCGGAACCCCATTATGAACTTCACACGTATTCATGCGTTGATGGTGTTGCTTTTATCGATCTTGATAACTGGCTGCGCCCAACCTTACCCCGATGTTGAACCTGACTTCGAAACGAACTGGCAAAGCACAGAACATCACGCTGAGGTGTACCTTATCCCGGCTGCGCCAGAAGCCTTCGCACGTCGTATCGAGCTTGTTCGCCAAGCACAACACTCTATTGATATGACCTACTTCTCTTGGGAGCGTGACACGCTTGGGTTGATGCTTCTAAACGAGCTAAAGCAAGCGGCGGATCGCGAGGTTCACGTCCGACTGATCCTAGATGACCTACTGGTTTTTAATGATAAATGGCTAGCGGAATTGGACTCACAGCCCAATATTGAAATTCGACTGTTCAACCCGTTTGAATCACGTAAAGCGGGCTGGATTGGCCGAGCGTTCAACTTCTCAACTCATCAAAAAAAACTGGATAATCGGCTTCACGAGAAGTACTTCAATGTCGATCATCACTCGATGATTTTAGGCGGAAGAAACATCGGCAACGATTACTTTGGCTATAGCGATAATGCCAATTTCTTTGATATGGACGTTTTGTTTCGAGGTGACGTAATCGCGTCTTTCGACAACAATTACCAAGCTCTTTGGGACAGCCAATATGTAGTGCCAATTCAAGAGCGAATCAAAGTCAAAGAACAAGACCAATACAAAGCGTTTACCAAGGCAATAAATAAAGGTGAGAAGAATAAAAAGTCGATCACTTTCGATGTCGAGCAACAGATACATCGCCTAAGCGAACCAAGGTTTATTAAAGCATCGGTAACGCCTTTATTTGATTCATTAGACAAGCTCAATGACAACAAGCCCTACTTTCGTCAACGAACAGAACGCTTAATGACACAAAAAGTTCCGTCGCCTTCAAAAGCGGTGATTTCGACGCCCTATGTCGTTCCAAGCGATGATCAGTTTGTGTTTATCGATGCGTTAATACAGCAGCAAGCCGAAGTAACTTTAATTACGAACTCTTCAGCTTCTAATGATTCGGGCTTTATTCCTGCGTATTACGAAAAACACCGTGAGACTTTGTTAGATAAAGGCGTAAGTATCTACGAGTACAAAAGCCAAGCAATCAATGGTGATCACTACTTTCATGTTGATACCTACTACCACAACAAAACAGTAATTTTAGATGAGCGTGTTACTTATATTGGATCATCCAACTTCGACCCAAGATCAGACTTTCTCAACGTTGAGTTTGGTGTGCTGATTGAGAGTGAAGAGTTTGCGAAGCAAGTGACACACTACTTAACGTGTCAGAAAGAGGATTTGTTCTGGGCTGTGACGCGAGAACAATCAGGAGATACGATCTGGTCTTCAGGGGAACAAAAACAGACTAAGAACCCTAATTACAGTTCATGGAATAAATTGCCGGATTGGTTGTTTCGAAAAATGAATGGTGAGTTTGAGCTTTAGTTTTCACCAATCCAAATGCAAAAAAGCCGCGTAATTTCGCGGCTTTTTCATGTTTCAAATACACGTATGTGAGCTTACAAACGGAAGGTCATCGCTCTCTTGGCTACGTAGTTCACCATATCTAACGTTGTGTAAATCGAATCGACATCGTTAATGTCGTAATCAAGATGGTCACGTTCAACATACTGTTCTGCTAATCGATAGATATCAACGACACGTTCTGCAACAGCTTCCATTGGGTCAATAAAAGTAAGTGCTGGAAATGCAGTTTCAAGCTGCTTTCTAACCAGAGGAAGTTCAGTGCACCCCAGAATGACCGTATCAACGCCCTTCTCTACGATGCTTTGAACCGCAACAGAAAGAAGTGCCGCATTACGGTCAAACTCGCCCGCTTTAATGCCGTTGGTTTCTCGGATTGCTTGCCCACATGCGGTCATCTCGCCCGTCACTTCCCCATAGATAGCGCTATGTACATTATGTTCTTGCTCAAAAGCATCTGGCTTAACGAATACGAGATTGGCGTCAGTTAGGTAACGGTCATAGATTCCCGAGTTGTATGTGCCGTTGGTGCATAAAATACCGACAATAGATTCAGGATTCTGCTCTTTAATTTGATCAACCGTGGTTTGAAGCATATCGACGATATAAACATTGGTATGTTTTTGAACTTCTGGTCTGAAATAATGAGCGGTGTTGCAGGTCATAACGCCAAATTGAACATTGGCGTGTTCTAAAATGCACGCTGATTCAATCAACTCTGGGACAGGGTCGATACCGCCTTCGTTTATTGCTTCAGAGCGATCTGGGATATCTGAATTTTTAACCACAATCATGGCCATGTGGTCTTGGTCTTTAAGCGCGCCGTGTTCAATCTCTTTTTTAGCAACGATATCTTGGAACAGAGCATCCGCTTCTGGGCCCATATTACCAAATACACCGAATCGTACCTTTTTCATTGTTTTTACCTTTGTGTTTGCTAGAGCACAAAGGTTATTACGCTCTGTCGATTTGCTTGAATCCCATTGGATGGATCGCATCCTCGTAAGCGCTTACACAACGTACAAATATTAGAACTGAGTGCCTAAGGAAAAATGAATACGAAACTCATCGCCTTCAGGGGCATCTAAACCGTAAGCAAAATCGAGTTTTATAGGCACAAATTGTGAATTCCAAATCAGGCTAAGGCCTGTGCCGCGCTTCCAATTCGCTTCGTCATCAAACGCATCACCAACATCGAGAAACGCGCCCATCCAAATTGACCGATAAACCTGATGTTGATATTCAAGCCCTGCCGTTAGCATGTAACGCGCGCCTGTTAATTCACCGTTCTCATCTTTCGGAGAAATCGATTCATAGCCATAGCCTCGTAAGCTCCCATCGCCACCAGCAAAGTAACGCAGTGATGAAGGTACATCCGACAACGATTTAGCTATGTTAATGCCAACGTTTGAACGGAAATGGAGCTTCTGGCTTTCGCTAATATCCCAAGAAAGCACGCTGCTTCCTTCCAACCGCAACAGCCTAGAATCAGAGAACAAACTAGGGTCAGAATACTCAACAGAGTAGATGTGTCGATGACTAAGTTCCAATTGATCATTTTTACGATCAACCTGAGAAAAACTGATTCCCGGTAACAATAATTGCGATTGATCTTCCTCAGAGGCCTGACGGTACTGTTCGTGCAAGTATTTGACATAAATAGTGCTTTGCCAATCGCTGTCTAATTGCCAGTAACGTTCGAACTTAAGATCGTTTGAAAAGCTATTGGTGTCTCGATGATCAATTCGTTTCGATTCAAACTGAATACCAAAATAATCGGTGGTCACTTTCTCTGTTGGGATTTTGTACCCCAGTTGCAGTGATTGCTCTTGTTCAGACAAATACGTCTGTGTTTCAAAGCTGTGTCCTCTTCGGTTATACCAAGGCTTTGACCAATTTAAAGACGCTCTTAAACCGAGATCGGTAGAATAACCCCCACCCACCTGCACAATGTCGCGAGAGCTTGGGTCAGCAATGATTTCGATTGGCACTTCTAGATTGTCATCAAGGTGGTTAAAGTCACCATGCACAACGACACTGCGAAACCACTGAGTTTCAAACAAGTCAGACTGCAGCTCACCCAACTTGATGGTGTCAAATTCGTCACCTTGCTTGAATGTTGGAATTTTATCGATACGAGTAGCTTCAACACCATCATCAGGAATGCTGATAGCGCCAAACTTATAGCGTGGGCCACTAGAAAAATGCAAGTGAATGTTGGCGATGTTTTCGCTAGGAACCACTTCAATCTTAGACTCGACAAACCTACCGTCAAAATAGCCTTTACGCTTTGCCAAAGACAAAATCGCCCGTTTAGTTTGGTCGTATTCTTGGTGAGATAATGGTGAGCCTGAATCTAACTTACTTTGCGTGAGTATTTTGATGAATTCTTCATCTTTACTCGCTTCACCTGTGACTTTTACAACCGATTCTGCAATGTTCATGACAGGGCCAGAATCGACGTTCAAGGTGAGGTTATCAGTGTCATCAAGTTCGATATCTATCTGAGAATGATAGTAGCCATAAGGGTTGAGCGCGTCTTGAACCCGTTTCAATAACTTAGTATGGGATAGCTGGGAAGCTGGGACATCAACCAAAGGTTTTAAGTATAACTCTACATTTTCAGTGAGAGTTTTGTTCAGCCCTTTAACCTTGAAGTCTGCACCTATCGCAGCGCGGTGAGTAACCATAAAGAGTGAAGCTGCCAGTATTACTTGTTTAATCGAGGTCTTCACGCCGTTACCCAGTTGCTCAAAACCCGAATAGATTATGAGCAAAGTGTGAAATCGCTGAATCTCTTATGGAGGACGTCATCCTACGAACTAACGTGTATTCACACTTTAAACATAAGTTCAGTCGTTCATTCGCCAATTACATCTCTTTATCTAACAGACACAAAAAAGGCGCAATTAAGCGCCTTTAAAAAATCTATTTTTACCGATTCAATATCAGTTGTTTCGCAACCAAACATCTTGGTTTTTAGGTACTTTCTTCTTTTTCTTTTTACCTGTGCCTGCCGGTGGTGCAACGGGTTTCAATGCAGCAACAAGTTCAGCAGTTGCTTCTTCATCCACTTCAAAGCCTTCGATTTGCTCACGCTCAAGACGAATCTTGTTCTTCTTCTCGATGATTGTGAAGTGATGGTAGTCTTCGTGATCGATCAAAGATAATGCTAAACCAACCTCACCCGCACGACCGCTTCGGCCAATACGGTGCATGTAGTCTGATGGACTACGCGGTAAATCAAAGTTGATTACTACTGGTAGTTTTTCGATATCCAGACCACGTGCCGCGATGTCTGTCGCGATCAGAACGTCGATCTCGCCAGATTTGAAATCTTCAAGGATACGAGTACGTGAACCCTGACCTTTATCACCGTGGAATACTTCTGCGATAATACCACGCTTGTAAAGCTTGTCTGCCAAGTGCTCACAGCTGTTCTTCGCATTAACGAAGATCAGAGCTTGTCGCCATTCGTGTTGTTGAATCAGGTGCGCTAACAAAGCTGTCTTGCGGCCTTTTTCAACTTCGAATACACGTTGAACCAATGTGCTTGCATTAGCACTTTGAAGTTGAACTTCAATTGGATCGTTCAGTAGTTCGTGAGTGAGCGTTTTAACTTGCTCAGGGAAAGTTGCAGAGAACAACAGAGTTTGCTTCTTGCTCGGCAATAGCTTCAAGATCGCATCGAGTTCTTCTGTAAAACCAAGGCTCAACATACGGTCAGCTTCATCAAGCACTAGCGTTTTAACTTTATCAAGCTTGATAGCGTTACTTGAGATCAGGTCAAGCAAACGACCCGGTGTTGCCACCAAGATATCTGTGCCGCCACGTAGCGCTTGCATCTGAGTGTTCACCGATACACCACCGAATACACAAACGGTTTTAATTGCACCGTTGAAATGCACGGCGTAAGACTTAACGCTATCGGCAACTTGCTTAGCAAGCTCTCGTGTAGGAACCAAGATAAGGCCAGAAACATAGTTACCTTTGCCCGAACGACGGTCTAAAGGTGCATCTTCATGGATCTGCTGTAGCAGTGGAAGTGCAAATGCTGCGGTTTTACCTGAACCTGTATTTGCGCCTGCAATTAGGTCGCGTCCTGCTAACACACTTGGAATAACTTGCGCTTGGATAGGCGTTGGCTGTTGGTATTCAAGCTCGGTTAGGCGAGCCATCAAAGGAGAAATTAAGCCAAGATCGGAGAAGTTGGTTGGTGCTGTGGTGTTAGTCATTAATTGCAGGAACTCAAAGCTAAAATAATAGCGCGCTATATTAACGTATTTCAGCAGTATTACGTAACTAAATCGCCCCTTTATCCCTTGTTTCAGTAGTTAAGCCCCTTCAAAACAAGCAAGAGATGAATCAATCGGTGTTAGAAGTGCTCTAATCATCGTCTCAGCTTCATCTCTATATGTTTATCTCATTGGATTACCAAGCTTGTAACACGGTTGCTCTTGTAAAACGGTCATCCTTGCAATTTAGTTCAACCACCCTGCGACCGTTTGTTCGGGCGCATACGAGTTAGGTGCGGTTAACCATACGGCTACTGCATCTGGCGTGGCGACTAATGGATCAAAATCGACATTGAATTGCCATTTGGATTCACCACGTTGGTAACCATCGTAAACCACCACAAAATCATGCTCGAGTTTCTTACCTCTGTTTTCTCCCGCTTTAACGCTAGTGACTTCATTCATCGCTAACAAGGTAATATGAGCGACATAATCCCCTTTGCCTTCGTAACTCACGCTGAACGTATCGCCCTTATGATTCACCGTTAGCTTAGGGTTACTTTGTTGTTGGAGCGAAGGGAGATTTCTATCGAGCCAGTTAAAGTAACCGCGCCACTCTTTTCCATCGACGATAAAGCCAGGAGTGTAAACGCCACTTGTTACCCCATAAGCTTTGTATAAGCGTTGCTTTTGACTGAATGCCTTGCTGGCGAACTTGTCTCCCCATCCTAGGTAATCCCAGTAATCGACGTGATAAGCGAGCGGAATGACTTGTGTCCAGAGTTTTGGATGGTCTTCAAAAGTGCTGAGGTACTCATCAGCAGGTGGGCAACTCGAACAACCTTCAGAGGTGAACAGTTCGATAACCTGCGCAGGTTGACCTTCATTACTCCAGGTTTGTGCATTCGACACAGAAGAGTAAAAGCCGATCGGTAAGGCAAATAAACAGAGTTTAATCAATGGTGAGTTGCGTTTGGCGTGTGACATACCGTGATCCTTGTACGAAGCGAATTTACTGGCGCTCAAATACAGACCGTTATGCCTAAGTCTTTCTTTCAGGTGATGAGTCTCTTTCAGGTGCTTATTTTGCGAAGAGATAGAGTTTATTGCAGATACAAAAACGCCAGCTTCAGAAGCTGGCGTTTTCTTAAAATTCTATATTTTACATGTTAACGCTAAGATTAACGGTTAATACCGATATCGCGTTGCATGTGACCAGATAGGTCGCTTGCGTAGTAACTACGTGGAGAGTTGTCTACGAAAAGAATATCGAAAATATGTGCAATCAATCCTTTGAAGTTAACCGAGTAGGTCTTCTTATCCATAGAGTTAGGAACAGCGATAGTATTCATTTGCATTGCTTGAGCCATGATTGCCTCTCTATAAATTTGTTTATGTGGTTCGTTCTGATGACAAGAATAATAGGTGATCTTTTGCAGGTTAAAAAATGACTAAAATTAGATGTTCGAATTAGTTTTTCTAATAAAACAAACCATTAACAACCCTAGGAGATACATATGCACAATGGGTGCGTATAAATTCAATATGATGCAAAAATCATGCATTTAGTACAAATAACCCCCAAACAAAAGTGGCCAATGTCACAGAAATTTTACATAAATAAATTTTCCACTTCATCGGCCACGCATCCCTTATCGAGTTTTCGATAAGTTATATTTGTTTTAATTTACTTGTTCAATGTCTGGCTTCTTTGCATAAATCGACGCTATAACCGCAATCGTCATGGTAGAAATCAGCACCGCTAACGACCAATACGTTGGGATAGCCCATTCGCTGTCGACCAATAGCATTTTCACACCGATGAAGACCATGATGAACGCCAATGCTGGCTTCAAGTAGATGAACTTATCCATCATGCCTTGCAGCACAAAGTACAGAGAGCGAAGGCCAAGTAGCGCAAATACGTTTGCAGCAAGTACCAAGAACGGTTCTTGTGTCACCGCAAAGATAGCTGGGATAGAATCCAGAGCAAACATCACGTCCATGACGGCAATCGCACCAATCACCAACATCATTGGAGTAAACGCCCATTTAACGCCCTGCTTAACCATTAATGCAGGACCATGGAAGTCCTCGGTGACAGGCATAATTTTACGAAGTAGCTTCTCAGGTAGTGTGTTAACACTCTCTTCTTCACCCTTGTCTAACGCCAGTTTGATACCAGTACCAATCAAGAACGCCGCAAACACATAAAGCACCCAGTGGTATTCAGCCAACAGCTGAGCACCTAATGCGATCATAATTGCACGAAGCACCAATGCACCGATTACACCCCAAAGAAGCGCACGCGGTCTTAGATGCTCTGGAACTTGGTATTGAGCAAAGATCATCGCGAATACGAACAAGTTGTCTACGCTCAATGATTTTTCTAACAAGTAACCCGTAATAAATGACACCGTTGCTTTTTGCGCGGTGTAGTCACTATTTGGAGCATAGATGTCCCAAAATAGGTAGATAGAACCTGCGAACAAGAACGCGAGAACAAACCAGAAAACGCTCCAAATTGCCGCTTTCTTAATGGTTACGCTGCCACCACGAGTTTGATAGATATCGATAGAGACGAGAATTACGGTCAGCAGGAAAAAGCCCACATAAGTCGTCATGATTGGCGATGAAAAAAAGGATTCACTATTGGTAGATAATAGAGATTGAGTTGAGTTCATTATTCCTCCGGGCGGAAGAACTGTACAAAGACCTTCCGCAAACAAAGCATATCAAGCTCCATTACGGATCTTGACTGTGATTGCGTTGGTCTCGTTGAAGTGAAATATGGGATTTCACCTTTACATACCGGATAGACTCTTGGCCTAACGAGATGACGATATGTAAACTTGCGCTAACTACTCCCCAAACGCGTGGATAATATTCCCCTATTTATGTTTCGTCTAGATAAATTTGTTCTAAAAAAGAAAAAAGGAGCAAAAGCCCCTTTTTCTATTACCGCTGTTTTATCAAAATGACACACACATTGATTCTAAGAATACCACTCACCTGTTCACCCTGGGTGAATGCTCAGTGATATTTGAAACGAATGATATTCACCTATAAACCAGCCGTGGGTACCAAGTACACCAACGCAGACCAAACAGACACCCAGCCTACGACGGCTACCGCGTCTAACCAATCTTTCCTATCCATATTTTGCCTCCACAGGAAGTCACCTGTACAACAAAGCATAAACAGTGCCAATTTTATAAATCATTCAGAAAGTACAAATAGCACGGACGATTATCGAAAACATTCCATGCAATTCAATGGTTCACTGTGTTGGAGTGATTCAGGGTGATCTTGTAAGAACGCGATAAAGCAGTCAGCCATTGAGTCAGTTGTAACAACCCCATCACCGATCATATCTAAGACAGCGTTATAACCTTCTTTGCCTTTCATTGTGTAGGCCGATGACGCGCCTCGGTAGATTCGGTCGCGAGACACTGGCTGCCAACCGGATGCTTCAGAGTGTATTTCTAGATGATGAATGCGATGCCCTAAGGGCGCGTCTTTGTGGTAACAAAATCTCAAGTTATGAGTATAAGGAAAGCTGCCAGAACCCGTACCTACCACACCATTATCTAATGCGTTATTAATAGCGCCTTCTAACATACCTGCGATCGTCTCACCCTTTACCTCATACACACCAATAGGTACGGCAAACGGTAGTAGTTTTCCGGCAATATCGGCAACAGAGACGTCTCCGCTATTGAGTGAGTTTCTTACACCACCTGAGTTGTGGATGGCAAATTCGACGCAGTGTCCTTTCTTATTCATCAGGTAATGAAACGACTGAGCAACCAAAGGCGCTAGCTGGCTTGGTCCTTTCTCATCTGGAATACGCACATGACGCAGTTTGCTGTCAGCATGAGCAATAACTTGTTGCTGAAGCTTTCTAACTCTCGGCTGATATTTATCCGTCAGAATGCTCTGCAGTTCAGGATCTTTTTTACATACCGCGATGTTCTGATGATTGTTCAAAAACTCACACGCCATATTGTGAGCATCGTCTTGCCCTACTTCACTCAATTTAGCGTCTATAAACAGTCGGCGCCCCAACAGCAGTTCATTCTTGCCATTAAAGTGAGTAACTTTGCCTTCAGAGTTGAATTCGATTTCACAGTGTCCGAGGCTCATTGCGTGGAAGCCAGCTTGCACTACATAGGTGTCACCCACTTTTACGCCGTAGTCATCATCTTTCACTAGGCCAATATCAGAGAAATCACCTTGCAAGCGATGGCTGTGCCCACCAACAATCACACCAATACCAGACACATTGGCCGCCAGTTCTAAATCAGCCTCGTAACCAAGATGGCTGAGTAACACAATCTTGTTAATACCAGCTTGATGGATCTGCTTTATCGTGGCTTTTGCCGTTTCTAGCGCATTTTCAAATGGTGTATCAATATCAGGGTTCGCAATGCCCGCCATCTTGTCGATGCTTAAGCCGAATATAGCGACTTTCTCGCCATCAAACTCTTTTGTTATAAAAGCAGCGCTTCGTGTTTCAGTTAGGTAAGGCTTAACAATGTCGTTGTCCGCTAGGGTATGAGTTTTATTGATATCCTCATTCGACAAATTCCAGTTACCCGCCAACAGTGGGAATTTGATTCTTTTCGCGAAAATTGCCACTGGTTCATTGCCCATGTCTAACTCGTGATTGCCAAGGGTCATGGCATCAATATTCAGGGCATTCAACAAATCGGCATTGGCTTTTCCCTTGAATAGAGAAAAGTACAACGTGCCTTGGAAGCAGTCTCCAGCGTGCAGGAACAAGGTTCCAAGCTTTTGACGTTGGGCATCTTGTTCTATCTGTTTAAAGCGCGTCGAGATTCGAGCAAAACCACCTGCACTGACATAAGGTTCAATGATGTGGTTGTTCATTTTAAGTGATAGCTGTAATGAGGTTGGTTCAAAGTATGAGTGGGTGTCGTTGATGTGTGCCAACACTATTTTTGTCGGCTTATTCTTTTTAGTCATATTTTCTTCTCTCTTTGTCCCTTCATACTAGGTTGAGAATCATGACAGAATCGTGAATTTTATGAAACTGCACTGCAAAAAAATACTCAAGATAGATCAAAAATCTCGTTTTGCTCCGTATAAATAAAGAGTGGGTTTTGTGACAAATGCGCATACCGGATAACAAATTTTCGATTATGATTAAAGATATCTGTTAGCTTTCAAACAATTAGCAGAGCCTTCCGTTAGGAGTAAGCCTATGCAACTAGAAAGAATCGAGATTTCTGGCTTTCGAGGTATCAAGCGTATGTCACTCGCGTTTGACGAGCTAACCACGCTGATTGGTGAAAATACTTGGGGTAAGTCTTCTTTACTTGATGCTTTGTCCGTCGTTCTCCCCTCAGACGGTGTCCCATATCACTTCGAAATGACTGATTTTCATGTCGATTATTCTGTTTCACATCCACAGTCTCAACATCTTCAAATTGTTCTCGCATTAAAAGCCAACGACAAGAGCGAACTCAACGCAGGTCGTTACCGCAAACTCAAACCTATTTGGGTTCAAGATGAGTTCGGCACCTACCGTATCTATTACAGAATCAGTGCGACGTTAGAGCAATATGAAACGACAACCCACTACGCCTTTCTAGGAATCGATGGCAACCCTTTAAAGCTTCATCACTCTGAAAAACTGGCGCAGGAGTTAATGACGTTACACCCTGTGATTCGTTTGCGAGATGCAAGGCACTTTGATCGTCCTTTCAACAGTAAAACAATCAATCAGAATGCCGTTGTTAATGGTGGTTCTAATGGAAACGCTAACGTTATCTCCAATGGGAATGGTAACGGTACTCATGCCAGCAATGGCAGTGCTGCTAACTCTAATGGAAACAGCAACGGAAATGGAAATGGAAATGGGCGTCAGGCAAGAATAGAAAAACGCATTGATAATACCTGTCGTCGCTTAATGGCAATCCCAGGACACGTAAACAAAGGCGAGATGCGCAGTAGCCTTGATTCAATGCAAAGCCTGATAGAGCACTACTTTTCTTTCAAGAGTAATTCTCGTCGTAACCCAAGAAAACAGAGGGATGGCCTACTTTATTCAGCGGGTGCCAATGACCAGAGCATTCATCAACTTGTTGAAGAAACCAAAAACAAGCAGACTCGTTTACTGTTCATGGGTTTACTTAACGCTTACTTGCAAGCCAAAGGGCCGACTGACTTAAGACGATGCGCACGCCCTCTTTTGATCCTTGAAGATCCAGAAGGTCGTTTACACCCCACACACCTAGCTAGGGCTTGGAGTTTGATGCAGAAATTACCCATGCAGAAAATTCTCACGACCAACAGTGGTGAGTTACTCGCAGCCGTGCCACTTCAATCCATTCGCCGCTTGGTTCGACAATCAGACAAAACCATTGCCAACCAACTCAACATGAACCACTTCAGCAAAGATGAGCTGAGACGAATTGGGTTCCACATACGGTTCCATCGTTCTGGGGCGTTGTTTGCTCGATGTTGGCTATTGGTAGAAGGTGAAACCGAAGTCTGGTTGTTTAATGAATTAGCCAACCAATGCGGTTATAACCTTGCAGCAGAAGGTGTGCAGATCATTGAATTCGCTCAATCTGGGCTTAAGGCACTGATCAAGGTTGCACAAGAGTTTGGTATCGACTGGCATGTAGTAACTGACGGCGATGCGGCAGGTAAGAAATATGCCGCGACAGTGATGTCTAAATTAGGGAAAGATCAAGAACGTCATCGCTTAACTGAGCTGCCTGATAAAGACATCGAGCATTACTTGTATATGAACGGCTTCGAAAACTTTTTCCGCGACATGGTTAAGATCCCTTACGATCACCCTATTCCAGCGAAAAAAGTGGTGGCTAAGGTTCTCAAGAAACACGCGAAACCCGACCTTGCGTTAGCGATCGTTTCTCACTGCGAGAATCAAGGACAAGAATGTATTCCGCTGTTATTAAGGTGGACGCTAAAACGTGTCATCACCATGGCAAACGGCAACACCTAAGCGCCTTAATTAATTGATAGCTGCTATCGGTTCTTCTGCGGATAAATTTATTAACCGATCACCTGAATCAAAAACCAAAAAAGGCACACCAAGTGGTGTGCCTGTATAAATCGATATACAAATTAATTGGGGGTTATCTTGCAAGAGTTCACAGTGACTAAACTAGGGTCAGGTTAACGAATTAAGCCTTCGCTTGCTTAGCGTGTTGTTCAACCGCTTCCGAAGATTGGGTCGATTTTTCGTGAAGCCATAGCCCCGTTGCTTTCATCAAATATCCGAATACACCACCAAGCAGTAAAGATGGTACGACAAGTTGCCAATCGCCACCTGCCGCAAACGTCGCACAACAACCAATGAAGGTTCCTGGGATATAACCTAGCCACGCTTGTTTCGCTTGAATACACATGAAGAAAGCCACAATAGCAGTAATCACATAGCCTAGAATCTCTAACCCTGCGAAGGTTGAGCTTTCGATAATCACCATTGCCCAGAATACACCCGTCATGTTGGTCAGTAAGCTACCCGCTAGTCCTTTAACACCGCCGGTTGGCGAAGCAAAATAACTGGTGCAACCTAGAAAACCTGCCCATGACAGTAAACCGAAAGAGATAGCTATCCATCCCCATAGACCTGACAAAATACCTGTTGTTAATGAAATCGCGACTAATGTACTCATACTATTTCTAAAGCCTAATTACGCAATTCATCGCAACCGGATTTAGCCTCACTTAAAATCAAGTAAGCATATTATGGGAAGATCGCCTTCTTTTAGACGATCGCGATCACATTAATAATGTACGCGAATGTGCATTTATCACCAGATAGAGACCGGAATCGCTTATTCAACATAAATAGTTATCAGGGGCTATTGGCCTTTCGAGGTCGATTTTGCAACCTTTGTGGGAAATTTATACAAGACAGAGGCTTTGACGTGTAGCTAGCCTACATGAAAAGCCGATAACGCAGTAGAAATGAACCACAAGGGCTGCCCGAAGGGTTCGGCTAAAATCGCTTTACGTTTTGTTGAAGAATATTTGCTTAGAATGACTAGGCTACATACTCTTCGCCGCACCTAAAACGATTTTATCTCGAACAAAACTTAACCACGAAAGGTCAACAGCCCCTAGTTTTATCAATTTATCGCTACAGAACCGACGGTTTGCCTTTCATCATGCGCTTACCTTCTCGCTTAATACACTCAGCAAGCGGGTTTTCTGCCATATCAGCACGCCAGATAAACGAAAGCGTACGTTCCATTTCAAGCTCAGGAACATTCAAGGTAACGAGTTGGCCTGATTCAACAAACTGTTCGACATCGAGATAAGGTAGACACGTTAAATATGGGCCGTTTGCAACCAAACTTCTTAAAACAGGAACGTGTTCATACTCTCGCCAAACATCAAGATCACCAATTAAATGATGAATAGAGCTATCAAAAACTTTGCGCGTACCCGAGCCATGTTCGCGCAACACCCACTTCGCTTGCTCTAACTGAGCCAAACTCACACGTTCACGCTTGGCAAAGGGGTGATGAGCGGATGCAACGACCGTTAAATGGTCTGTACACCACACTTCTTGATGAACTCGACTGTCGTCACAACGGCCTTCGATAACACCCAAGTCATATTTATAATCTAATACGCCATCAATGACTGCATCGGTACTTTGCACGCCAAGCGAGATTCGCATCTCAGGAAAGTCGTTATCAATAATACTGATGAGGTCTGGAACCAGGTGTTCTGCTGGGGTTTGGCTAGCACCGAGTTTGAGCTCTCCACTCAGTAAATGCTGTTCGTAGAAACCCATCTCAATTTGCTGCGCATCTTGCAGTAAACGCTTCGCTTTTGGCCTTAGCCACATGCCCCAATGAGTGAGGGCCATTTGCTTGCCCTGCCTTTCAAACAAAGGCCTGCCGAGCATTTTTTCCAACTGTGCAAGAGACATACTTGTCGCTGACTGAGTCAACGCCAACTTGTCTGCTGCCTGACTAACACTCCCGGAATCTGCCACTGCATCAAATACCGCGAGTTGCTTTAATGAATAACGCAAAATTCATCCTTAATTCTTTTAATAACTTATGTCCTGCTGCTCGTTTTTTATTAATCCGATGAGCAATTAATTTCATTCTACGCGTAACCAAATCTATATCAATAATTTTGATGTGGTTTCTAAAAATTATCAATTTTACCTCTACCCCTCAACCCCCTAATCTGGAATGGCAGGACACAAACGAGCCCTGCAAAACATTACTGATTAACCAAGTCATTAACACTAGGAATTACACATGACGGATTGTTCAAGGGGGGGATATGGCAACCAGCACTTCTGAAAATCAGCAACTGTTCTCGCCAACAGAAATGATGGCGGAAGCCGAGAAGTTTGCATTAAGCAAAGCAAATAAAACCAGCAGCATGACATTGAGTTTGGCAATCATGGCTGGCGCATTCATCGGGCTTGCTTTTCTATTCTACATCACGGTAACCACAGGTAGCGCTGATGCTGGATGGGGATTGAGTCGCTTAGCCGGTGGCCTTGCATTCAGCATGGGGTTAATCCTGATTGTGATTTGCGGCGGCGAGCTATTTACCAGTTCAGTGTTATCAAGCATCTCATGGGCTAACAAGCAGATAACCTTCACTAAGATGCTGTCTATCTGGGGCAAGGTTTACGTCGGTAACTTCATTGGTGCCATGTTCCTTTTGGCTTTGGTAAGCGCAGCAGGCTTGTATCAATTAGATGGTGGCCAATGGGGCTTAAACGCTCTGAACATTGCACAGCACAAGCTACACCACAGCCCTGTTCAAGCTTTTGCTTTGGGTGTGCTTTGTAACTTATTGGTGTGTTTAGCAATTTGGTTAACGTTCAGCTCTGCTAACGCCATGACCAAAGCAATGATGACCGTGTTACCCGTTGCAATGTTCGTTAGCTCAGGCTTTGAACACTGTGTGGCGAATATGTTCATGGTACCACTAGGCATCACGATTCAGGCATTCGCACCAGAGAGTTTTTGGATGCAAATTGGCGCGACACCAGCCCAGTACGCAGACCTAAACATCATGAAATTTGTCACCGCAAACTTAATACCAGTGACAATCGGCAACATCGTAGGTGGTTCGGTATTGGTCGGCTTAGCCAATTGGAGCATCTACCGTCGCCCACAACTTAAAGCAGCAAAAATTACCGCTATTACACAAACAACAGAAATTACGTCAGTTAAGGAAATCACTATGAACACAGCAACTACTATCAAGCAAATCATGAACACTCAACCAATTACACTTAGCGTAGAAATGCCTACATCTGTTGCGATTGATTCACTTTTAGACGCTCAACTGGTTAGCGCTCCTGTTTGCGATGTTGAAGGCCGTTTAGTAGGTATCTTCTCTGTTCATGACGTAATGGTTGACCTTTGGTGCCAAGACTACATTCCGACTAAAGGCCAGAAAGTAGTAGACCTAATGAGCCGTGACGTAGTCGCTATCTCTGCTAGCGATAAGTTGGTCGATGTTGCTGAGTTCCTATGTATCGACAAAGAACAACTTTACCCTACTACAAGCATGGGCTACGCCACTCGCCTGACTTCTCTTTCTCTAGAAGAACGTGCAAAAGCGATGAAGGTAAGCCAGCCACATATGCTTCCAGTACTAGAAAATGGCGTAATGGTCGGTGTATTGACTCGTACAGAGGTGATGCAAGCACTACGCCCTATCTACGGTGACCGCCTAAACGTGGTTCCACAAGCTGAACTAGAAACAGCTTAACTAAGAAGGATGAGCTAACGAATACCAACTTAACTAAAACAAAGCTGGATGATTAGGGATTAGTCGTTCACTTAAGAAAATCAGTCATGGCAACGTTGACTGGCTAGAAGTAAATGGTGGCTTAAAACGTAGTAAAAGGTTTGACACAAAACAAACCTAAACGCGTTGCCAGTTACTTCAATAAAAAAGGCGCAAAGTGAATACTTTGCGCCTTTCTCTATTTCTAGCTGTTGCTTTCTAGGTATCTATTCAACTTTTGATCTTACATAAAAGATTGATACCAGCCAGCAATCATCAAGTTAGATTACTTCTTTACACCTTCAACGTGTAGATCCATGTCTACGTAGCTTGAAGCGCCCATTACTGGAATGTTGAAGTCAGCAAGTTCTAGACGAGTTGTACCAACGAAACCAGCACGCTCACCGCCCCATGGGTCTTGACCAGCACCGATGAATTCAGCTTCGATAACGATAGGCTTAGTGACACCGTGAAGTTTAAGGTCGCCCGTTACTTCAAGTTTGCCTTCGCCTTTATCAACCACTTTTGTGCTGTTGAATGTTGCGTCTGAGAATTTGCTTGTATCAATGAAGTCAGAGCTACGGATATGCTTATCACGTTCTGCGTGGTTTGAATCAAGGCTTGTTGTATCAATCGTTACGTTCACTTTTGAAGCTTCAACGTTGCTCTCATCAAATGAGAAATCACCTGAGAATGTGTTAAAACGACCTTGGATAAAGCTGTAACCTAGGTGGCTAACTTTAAAGTTAACTGAAGCATGCGCACCTTTTGTATCAATCACGTAATCAGCGGCGTTCGCAGCGAAAGGCATTGCCATAGCAAATGCTAATCCTGTAGCGATAATTGACTTTTTCATTTTGAAGCTCCTATCATTTTTCGTAGCGTATCGTCTTTGTCGATAACGTGGTGTTTTATCGCCGCTAAGGCGTGCACTGATGCCAGAATTATCAGTACCCATGCAGCATAGTAGTGAACCGTACCTGCGAGATCAGATTGGTTTGCAAACAGTTCACCCATACTTGGTACAGTGAACCAATTGAAGACCTCGATCCCGCGGCCATCTGATGTCGAAATCAAATAACCTGAAATAAATAAAACTGCTAAGTTGATGTACATAAAGCCGTGAGCGATCTTCGCTGCTGCAACTTCATAGCTTTTACCTTCCACCTTAGGTGACGCGGTAACTAGTTTCCAAAGCAAGCGGATAACGGTAACGGCAGCCAAAAGAATGCCTACCGAACGGTGGTAGTCTGGCGCGGTTTTGTACCACTCGCTGTAGTATGAAAGATCAACCATCCACAGGCCTACACCAAACAAGCCAAAAATAGCGAGTGCTGAAATCCAATGCATCGCTCTTGCTAAAGGGTTGTAATTTCTAACGTTGTTGTCCATGCATCTCTTCCGAATGTTAACGAGTAGTGTAGTTTCGAAAAGCGTACCCTACACCAAGTTTGTGTAACATATTATTTACCAAGCTTTACATTGGTAACATCATTTCAAATTAAACGAGTTATTCAAATTTTTTGAACAAGTTTGGGCTAAACGTTAGATTTCAACAATTTGTTCGATCTCATAGAGCTCATCTGAGATGTCTAACATTTTACGTTCCATCACTTTTTGAGCGTCTTCTATCCCCTTGTTGTAGTAAACCGCACCAAACTTTTTACTGATGAAGTCGACCAAGAATTCCGTGTCGAACTGACCAAGCTCCACATCAAGTTCATCTTGCAGATACTTTTGAAGCGCATGGGTGAGCTCCGACTTTTGTTTTGAATCTAATTGAATGGTCATGACTATTTCCAAATAAAGTGTAAGTAGTTCGATCGTGATTAGCTGACTAAACTATAATCTAGCTAACTCATCGTAACTTTGTTCACTAGTTGTCGTTTTCCTAACTAGCTATAATTCCTCATAATTTAGAATACAGACCAGTGAAGTGCCAGTGCTATCCATAAAATCGCTCGGCAATCACTAATTTTGATAGAGGGATCAAGAACTCGCACTTTGGCGATAGGTAATGGCACTGCAATTACCGTACTATTGCCCATCAATAAGATAGTAACTGTGTATAAGGGACTTCATTGTTATTAGATCTCGTGATTAAAAGCGTCAATCAGTTTCAAGACGATTGCCTAAAGCTCTGCGAACGCCACTACCCTACGGTACACAATCAAGGAATCAGTGAGCATCACATTGGTAAGGCATTTGCCCGACGTATGGAGCACACCTTCGTTAGCTTTAATCATGCAAGCAACATCAGCCCACTCGAAATGCTCTCCTCTGGTGAAAACCCTCGACACTTCCGAATCTCCTCTGAAATCGGCACCGTTTGGATGATCAGCCATCACATGGTGAGCGCAGGGAAAACTTGTCGCAAAAAGTTGATGCTAGACATTCATAAGTGGCAGCAAGAGTATGGATTTGCCATTCAGCCCAATGACGTTTTGATCATTGTGTCTGACCATTGGATTACCCGAAGTAAAAACAGCGGTGAACTTTTGCATTGGTGGATGGGAGAACTCCCGGATGAGATTACTGAATACAGCCAACAAGGTATCACGCTAAGAGAGAGTGATTCTCAATTCGCTGCTGATTTAAATAGTAACTTTAGTATCAGCCCATGTTTTATTAAATTCGGTCACCCGTTAAAACGGTCAGGGAATCAACAGTTGGTTCGTAAATACCTGCAACTTTATGCGGTACTTCAATGGCAGTAAGAATACGGGTCAACTTTTTCATTCAATATTGAAAGTAAATTGTTAGACCTTCATCTCAATATTTTATAAAAGACACTTATTCCCTGCTCATTAATTATTCGAACTTCCTGTTTTAATTATTAATAGCCGTTCGACTCACTGTCTCGATTTTGAGAGATAGATATCATTTCTATGTAACTCGCTTAGCCTCTCCATTTTATAACTTTGACATTCCCCCACAATCTAAGCCTTTAACCCTACTTTTCTCTGGTGTATCAGCGTTCTAGCCTTATATTGGTTGGAGTTAATATGAGAGACGTTACTCAGCCATTAAATTCACAGCAACTATCAGATACAATGAATGATAAGTAAATTTAATGGTTAATGTCATTTATCATGCTGATTTTTCGTTAATTATATTTATTTAAATATTGACCCTACAAATGAATTTTTATTAATTGACAATTTACTTACACCTGTCAATATTGTGACAGCCATGACGTATATTCCGTCATTGAATAAACATCTTTATTAGCGACTATGATTTTATCAGACAGAAGTGAATTTATTAACTGTATATCTGTGGATGCCGATATGCAGTTTATTGCGAAATACCAAGACCTAACACTTAGAAGTGTCTATCAACCTATATTCGACAGTTCAATGACTCAGATAGGCGTTGAGGCTTTAGTGCGTATTTCGAATAGCAAAGGGGATATTGTTCGTCCTGATCACTTCTTCCATTCCGACGACACGTTGTGTAACGATAAGATCAATGTTGAGAGGCTGAGTCGCGCTATCCATATCCGTAACTTCGCACAATCGAATATTCGCCATTTACACCTTTTCCTAAACGTTCTTCCGAACGTTGGTGAGTTGTTTGCCGCAGAAAAAGTCAGTGACAGCCTATTGGCTAAACGCCTTCATGAACTTAACCTTTCATGCGAACAAATCGTGATGGAGCTGGTAGAACTGAATGCAGAAAGTGAAGAACGCTTGAAAGACGCCGCTCACTCTCTTGCAGAGAACGGCTTTCAAATTGCTGTTGATGATTTCGGAACACAAGCGTCAACAGAACAACGCGTTCGCCATATTAATCCTCATATCATCAAGATAGATCGCTCTGTCATGTTGGATTTTGAACAAGGCGACACAAGCGAGATGGCGTTGGTTCTTAGCCTTGCTAATCAAATTGGTGCTAAGACCGTAATCGAAGGTATCGAAACCGAACAACAGCTCGCAGCAATGCAAAGCTTAGGCTTCGATATGTATCAAGGCTATCACTTAGCCATGCCAAAGCCGATTGAATTAGATCTCCGCCTCGCAATCTAGAACTGCCCTCTATTCTCTATTCTCTATTCTCTATTCTCTATTCTCTATTCTACAGGAAACCGCTTTACCATTGGTTAGCGGCTTTTTAATACCTATCTCTTTCTTAACGCAACGCTCGCTGACGCTATAGTCTCTTAACACGATCTTATATCGCCAAATCACACCCATAAAAAAGCCCAGTCAAAATTGACTGGGCTGGCTTAAAAGAATCTGTTTTATATCATTCCCTAATAACCCGCAGTGGACGGTTTGATTCTATATAGAATAGCGAACATCACTGGTACTACTATTAGCGTTAGTACTGTAGCAAAGCCTAAGCCTGCCATGATGGTAATCGCCATCGAGCCGAAAAATGCATCGAATACCAAAGGAATCATACCCAAGATAGTCGTCAATGCTGCCATAGATACCGGTCGTACACGACTAATCGCACTGTCGACAACCGCTAAATATGGGTCTTTACCTGTTGAGAGTTCAGTGTTGATCTGGTCAAGCAGTACGATACCGTTTTTCAAGATCATGCCGCTTAGACTCAGTAAGCCCAAGAACGCCGTGAAGCTGAATGGCATATTAGTACCTAGCAGGCCAATCGAAACACCAATGATAGAGAGTGGTACCGTAAACCAAATCACAAGTGGCTTACGAAGCGAGTTAAACAGAAGCATAGTGATGATAAACATCAGCAAGTAACCCATTGGCAGTGAACCAAATAGAGATTCTTGTGCATCTTTCGAACTTTCGTACTCACCACCCCAGCTAATGCTGTAGCCTTCAGGTAAATCTAATGCTTCAACCTTTGGTTTCACACGAGCAAACAGACTCGCTGGCGTTTCATCGCCAAGAACATCGTGGTCAGCCAATACCGTTAGCGTACGTTTTCTGTCACGACGTTGAATTAGTGGTTCAGACCATTGAAGCTCTACTCCATCAATCACTTGTTCAACAGGAATGTAAGTTTGTAGCGATGGGCTCCAAATCTTCACATTGTTCAGTGATTCAAAATCAAAACGCTCTTCTTCTGGTAAACGCGCCACGATAGGTAACATATGAGTACCATCACGCAGTAAACCGATGTTGTAACCGCCGAACGCCATTTGTAACGTCTCAGACAGATCAGTTTTTGAAATGCCAAGGCGACGAGCCTTTGATTCGTTAAACAGTGGCACTAGCTCTTTAGTGCGTTCACGCCAGTCGTGACGAACATTTCGTGAGCCTGGATCGGCAAGTAAGACGTCTTCGACTTCAACTGCAATGCTACGTAATACTTGAGGATCAGCACCGATAATGCGCGCTTCAATCTTTGAAGCCGGTGACGGACCAAACTCAATCAGTTTGAACTGGAATGTCGGTTGCTCAAATTCGTTCGCTAAGTTTTTGTCTAACTCCGCTAGAACCTTAAACATGGTGTCACGGTCAGTGGTTCTTACTTGTAACTGGCTGTACGCTTCGTAGCTTTTCTCTGGTTGGTATGTCAGAGCGAAACGTTGCATGCCCTGCCCAACCGTCGTGGTTACAAACTCTACGTCGTCTTCTTGACGAATGTAGCTCTCAACCTTTTCAGTCTGCTTGATCGTTTCACGTACATCCGTACCTTCTGGCATCCACATGTCTACGTAGAACATCGGTGTATTTGATGGCGGGAAGAACTGTTGCTTCACCTTACCAAAACCAACCACAGACACGGCGAGCAATACGATCATGCTGACAACAGTTAACCATCTAAAACGCAATGCAAATTTCAGAGACGCACCGAATACAACGAACAGAATACCTTTGTATGGGTCTTCGTTCTCATCGACTTTGTCTTCTTCTTTAAGCAACATTTCAGCCAGGAATGGCGTTAGTGTTAGCGCCGTTACCCAACTCAAGAACAACGAGAAACACAGTACCCAGAACAATGAACCCATGAACTCGCCCGTTGCATCTTTCGATAGTCCGATAGGTGCAAAAGCGGTAATAGCAATAATGGTCGCGCCCAATAGTGGCCATTGTGTTTGTGTCACGATGTCTTTTGCAGCTTGAAGCTTGGTCTTACCTTTCTTCAAGCCAACCAATATACCTTCAACGACAACAATCGCGTTGTCCACCAGCATACCGAGTGCGATGATCAAGGCACCCAGCGAGATACGGTGCAGTTCGACATCGTTGTAGTCCATAAGAATGAACGTACCGAATACGGTCAATAGCAGTACCAAACCAATGATCAAACCACTGCGTAAACCCATTGCAAAAAGCAGTACGATGATAACGATAGCAACGGCTTCTACTAGGCTGATTAGGAAGTCAGCCACTGATTTGTCTACTTCTTGCGCTTGGTTGTAGAAGTAGTTCAGCTCTACACCAGCAGGTTTAATGCTTTCTAATCGGTCTAGCTCGGCATCTAGCGCATTGCCAATCTCAACGACGTTTACGCCTGAAGAGAACGCAATGCCTAGGTTGATCGCTGGTTTGCCGTTGTAAGTTAGTACATTGCCCGGTTTTTCTTGGATACCGCGAGTAACCTCAGCGACATCTTTCAAGCGAATTAGGTTACCCGTATCACGACCATGAATGATCAGGTTTTCTAGCTCTTCAACTGTGCTCAGCGTACCGTTCGGTTTAATCGTTAGGCTTTGGCCATTCAACATAACCTCGCCTGCCGATACCACACTGTTTTGTTGTGCTAACAGTGACGTTACCGTCGACATATCTAGGTTAAGCGCCGCTAAACGCTCAAGTGACATTTCAACAAACAATTGCTCTTGTTGGTCACCTGCGATGCTTACTTTACCTACACCGTCGACCAGCTCGATTTCACGCGTTAGATAATCCGCATACTGCTTTAGCTCGACATAATCGTAGCCATCACCAGTCAGCATGATCATCACACCAAATACGTCACCAAAATCATCAATGATCTGAACTGAGTTAACACCACTTGGTAGTGTTGGCTGTAGATCGTTGATCTTACGACGCATTTCATCCCAGATTTGTGGTAGCTCGTCTGGACCGTAGTCCATCTTCATGCTGACCATAATTTGAGACATGCCATTCGACGAGGTCGAAGTGATCTTGTCGATATAAGGGAGCTGTCTTATCTCTTTCTCAAGGGGATAAGTCAGTTCCTCCTCAACTTCCATTGACGTAGCGCCAGGGTAAGTTGAAATAATCATTGCATCTTTAATGGTAAAAGCTGGGTCTTCTAAACGGGATAGATTACCAAAAGACGTCACACCGCCAATGGCCAAAATGACTAGAAACAGCCAGCTGATTACTTTGTTCTTTATTGAATATTCTGCGATGTTCATTCTGCTTTTCCTGACAATTTGATTCCGTCACGGAGTTTTCTTAGATTCGAATTTACGAGTAGCTCACCTTGTTCAACGCCATGCGCGATAAGTGCGCCTTGGCCGCTGATCTTGTCGACTTCCACTTCGCTTTTGAATGCTTGGCCGTCTTCCATTTTCCACACGTAAAATTGGTTCGCTTCAGCGCCTGCTTGTAGCGTCGTCATCGGCAACTGGTAACCTTGAACATCACTCAGGCCCGCTTTCGCCATATCGACATTGACCGTAACGCTGGTACCCGGCAGAATTTCACTTTCAGGTTGTTGCATCTGCATCCAAAACTCGTAGGTGCGAGATTGTGGGTGCAGTTCACTGGTGTGCTCTAGATACGTTAGAGGGTATTTTCCAGAGTGGCCGCCAAAGGTTGCATCAGGTCGATAACTGTTCGAACGCATATCTGGGCTTATAGACGCTAAGATCGAATCTGATACTTGAATTCGCACATACACCTTGTCGTTCTGGTACACGCTGAGTAACGTTTCACCCGGTGTGGTGTTTTCGAAACGTTGCTTATCGACGGTTGAAACCGTGCCAGAAAATGGTGCTAAAAGCTCTGTGTAACTCAGCTTACGCTCTGCCGCCGCCAAATTAGCCGATGCCAGTTTGTAGTTAGCGGTCAGTTGGTCGTGTTCTGATTGCGACAACATCTTGCTGTCAAACATCTCAGAACCACGCGCCAGTTGCTTACTCGCTAATTTGAATTGAGATTTAGCGTCTGTCAGATCTTGAAGGTATGTCGCGTTGTCTAAGGTCGCCAGTAGCTGACCTTTTTCTACGTTGTCACCGGCTTCAACCAATACTTGTTGAATCTCACCAGCAAGCTTAAATGCCAATGGTGTGAGTTCAGCAGGCATCACCTGTCCGTTAAAACTTCTGAATTGATCAGTCAGTGGTGCACCTACTTCAAAGGTTGAAACCAAAAGTGAAGGTTGCTCACGGTGGTCAGTTCCACTATTACAAGCTTGAAGCAATAACGCAGATACAACCACAACTGATAATTTGGAAAGGTTCATTAAATACCGCCCTCACGTAACCAAGCTTTTACTTGTTGCCCATCAGATAACACATCGACACCCGCTTCTACGATCAAGTCGCCAGAAGACAGGCCTTCAATAACCTTGCCTTGCCCATCAAGGGTGACTTGTACTTTAGAAATCAATTGAGACTCTGGGTTGTAGCGCCACAGTTCACCGTGGTCTGCTTCTTTGCTTAACCAAGCTGAATCAACAATGCCAATACCGTAGTCCGACTTATTTTTCTGAACTTCAACTTGTGCCGTCATGCCAGAAAGCAGATTAATACCTTCAGGTTTTTCTATAGACACAACTGCTTGGTAGCTGTTGGTGTCTTCGTCTGGTTGCGTTGAGATCTCTTTAAAACGTGTTGGGATACGAATGCCGCGGTGGCTATCCATCACAACCCACATGTTTGAGTTGGTTAGGTCTTGAATAGAACGGTCTTCAAGCTTTGAAACAGGAATAGAGAAAGTCACATCCATCTCGCTGTGATTCAAAATATTAAGTACCGGCTGCTTTTCAGCGATTAACTGATATTGCTTACCAAACACCATCGATACCACGCCATCGAATGGAGCAACTAATGTGGTGTAACCAAGGTTTGTTTGTGCTTGGTCCAACTCAACTTCAGCGGCAGTAAAGGTGTTTACGGCTTGGTCGTAGTAATCGGTGCTTACAAGCTTCTTCGAGTACAACTCTGACGCTTGCTTGTATTGGCTGTTCGCCAGATCAAATTTTGCTTGAGCTGCATCAACCGCAATACGGTAGTCCGTTGCATCTAGCACAGCGAGTACTTGGCCTTTCTTCACCTCTTGTCCCATGCGAACAGAGAACGTTTCAATATCTCCACCCACTTGGAATGAAAGTGCGGCACGGTCGGTCGCATCCACTTTTGCGATAAAGCTATCAAGCTCGATATCCGTCTGCTGAGGGATCTCAAACAGTTTGACTGGCTTAACAACTTGAACCGTTTCTTCTGACTGAACCTTATTACATCCAGTCAAAGAGCCTGCGAGTAATAGTGCAGCAAACGCCACTCCTATCTGCTTACCCGTCTTGGCTTGAATAGACAACTTGGATTGCATGATGCTTCTCCATTTAATTATTATGATTTATTACACAGGTGGGCAGTATATTCAAAATCTCGGAATCCACAAGCTTTACTTTCCACCTGTGCAGTATTTTTTATTTGAGTAAAAACAGTGTAGAATGTGGTAATCAGGTAAATGTGTGAAATGAAGATGACTGAAAAGAAACAAGGTAGAAGAAGCGCTAAAGACGCTGAAGAGACTCGATTTCAAATAATGGCTGTTGCAGCAGATATGTTTTGTGATGCAGGTTATGAACGAGTTTCGTTACGTAATATCAGCGAAAAAGCTGGGGTATCTCATAGCCTCATTCGCCATCACTTTGGTAGCAAAGAGAAGATATGGCATGCAATAAGTGATTGTTTACACGCATATTTTCAGTCTTATATCAGCAAAATCATGCAAGAGTTACCAAAAGACATTGCGCCAAATATTTCGATCTATTTATTCGCGATGCGCCTTTTTACCAACATGATTCACTCACGCAGACCGATGCAACTTCTCTCGGATTCTGTACGTCAAGAAGACAACCTCGTCGATTACTTCATCGACAACGTGGGCGACCTTGAGTACGAAATCAATATGTTGGCTGACCAATACAACAAAGCAAATCCGGAAAAAACCGTTAATATTTTCGAAATAAAATGGCAAATGATCATGTTCGCCAACGGAGCGGTTTGTTTAACTCCTTTCATGGAAAGCACTTGGAACGAAGGCGACATGGAAACGAGTGCAGAGGAAGCTTTAATGAAGCATTGGCAAATGTTCAATTCGCAGATGATCAATCAATTTAGTATTGAGGAGAAATGGGTACTTAACCCGGAGACTCTTGAAGAGCTAATTTACGAAGTGCCGTGCGTGTGGAAGTGTAATCCAGAACACAATAAATCCTGATACTGTTCTCCAAGTCCGAAGCAAGTGTACTTAATACAAAAACGCGCCGTTACAGAACCAACTGTAACGGCGCGTTTTTATATGTATAGATCTTTAATCTAGTTCTTTAAATCGGCTTATTAGCGACGTGCTTTACCGCGGTTTTGGTGAATCTTAAGCTTTGCTTTCATCTTACGTTTTTCTGATGAGCGACCCTTACTGCGACCACCGCGATCAGGTGCCACGTCTTTCTCAAGGCTTGGTTCAAAGCCTTCTAGCCACTCTTGAGGTAAACGTGTATCCAGTAATCGTTCAATATCACCCAGTAGGTAAGCTTCATCCTGACTCATCAAAGAAATCGCTAAACCGCTGTTGCCTGCGCGGCCTGTACGACCAATGCGGTGTACGTAATCTTCAGCTTTGAATGGCATGTCATAGTTAACCACTTGTTCTAGCTGTTGAATATCGATACCACGAGCTGCCACGTCGGTTGCAATCAACGCGCGTACCTTGCCTGATTTGAAATCGTCCAGTGCCTTTTGACGCGCACCCTGGCTCTTATCACCATTGATTGATGCTGCTTTAATGCCGTCTAGCTTAAGTTCTTTAACCAGAGCATCCGTACCCTGCTTAGTTTTAGTGAATACCAACACTTGTTGCCAGTTCTTTGAACCGATCAAGTAAGCCAGCAGTTCACTCTTACGTGATTTATCAACCGGATAAACCATCTGGGTAACCGTGTCCGCAGTGCTGTTTTTTGGCGTGACTTGAATTTCACTTGGCGACTGCATCATACGGTGAGCAATCGTCTTAATCTTATTATCAAACGTTGCCGAGAAAAACAGGGTCTGACGAACGTCATTCATGCGTGAAAGAATGCGTTTAATATCAGGCATGAAGCCCATGTCCAACATGCGATCCGCTTCATCAAGTACCAACACTTCAGTGTGGTTTAGTACGATGTTCTTAGTGAAAATATGGTCGATAAGACGACCAGGCGTTGCCACTAAGATATCTGCGCCGCCACGTAGGTTATCAGTTTGAACCTTCATGCTAACGCCACCGTAAGCCACAACCACTTTAATGTCGGTACCTTTCGCGTAGCTGGTGACGTTATCAAACACTTGTTGTGCTAGTTCACGTGTTGGCACTAACACCAATGCACGAACTAACTTAGGGTTTGGGATAACGTTGTCTTTAGTCTCGATTAATCTTTGAATAATCGGCAAACCAAAAGCAGCCGTTTTACCCGTACCCGTTTGCGCACCAGCCAATACATCTTTGCCTTCTAGCACCAATGGAATCGCTTGCTCTTGAACACTGGTTGGAGCCGTAAAGTTAAGCTCGGTGAGTGTTGTAAGCAATTGGTCAGACAATCCAAGTTGGTTAAAAGATTTAGTAGGTTCAGACATAGTATGATGCTCAAAGATTAAATAGGCGCGGATTGTAGCAAACCTGCATTACGCTGTTTACCTTTCCTTTTGATTTTTCGTCAATTGAAGCGCACTAAACTGGTTTGCTTCTTCTAAAACGCTTGGATATAGCTCATTAAAGTGACACTGCAACTTATCATAGTGGCGTTCTAGGTCGTCATAACAGTTTTTGAGCATACCTAGCTTAGGCCTTCTTAACGCCATTCGTTGTAATACCAACTCAATGGAAGACATGTCTTGATAGCTTTCCAACCACCGCTGTTCCGCCATCTTCTGATGAATAGTAATGAAGTTCTCAGGCCAGTGTGACTCTTGATGTTCGAAAATCTGCTGATGACTGTCTGAACAAAAGTGCTCTAATGATTGTGTCGAGAACTGCCCCCAATGATTGGCTAAGCAGTGATCCCAGAAGACATCGAGAGCAATAGGAGCAAAACGCTTTGTTTGATCTGAAAAGAGAGATTTTGCAGAACGAGACACATCATGACGGTCGGTATAACTATCAACGAATCGATGAAGTCTTATCCCGTTAGAAAGCGAATCTGAATAGTGTTTATTAGGGTCACCCTTAACGAAGTCACCTAACAGATTACCGGCTAAGTTACTGTTGCAGTGTTGGGCGATGTGCAGGTGTGCGAGAAAGTTCATTGAACCTCATTAAAGTATCGAGAACTAAGTAACATGGTAAACGTACTCGTTTATCTTCGCGAACTTTAATGAGGATAGTTTTGATATGACGTGTGAGCGAATGAGATTTGCTCAGTTTAAGAATTGTCTAATTTGAGAACGTTGAACTACAGAAATCTTTAGTTCAGGTAAAACTTAGTTCGAAGACTTAAAAAGTTCTTCTGCTAATTGTTTAACTGTTTGTTCATAGTCAGATAAATCAATGCCAATTTCCATAGCATCTAACAACTCAAGACTTTCGTCATTATAAGATTGGTCACTCATAGTGCCCCCTCTATTCCTTGATGTGGACATAATGTCCTGTTAACCAGTGCACCATCTTGGACTTATATTATGTCACTTTGATGAACGCACTCTACTCTACCCATTCCATATTTATAGCTTGAAGCTACTCGCGTTCATTAACGCTTGTTTACGTTAAAGGGGTATACGCGAACGACATATGTACTGCCACCTTACACCAAGTACAACAAATTACTCTACAAATTTTGAAGCCGATCATGGTCAAACGTTTGCTTAGGCATTTTCGATGCCCTGCCACCCACCAATGTAAACATTAATTTACAGTGGATATTTTTAATTACATTAGAGATTGCATTTGGAATTAAACTCAATCAGAATACTTCAAAATCGAGATATTCTTTGGGTTTATGCGCTTAAGCTAGAAGAATTACAATGAAAACACACTCTAACGTAAAGAATTATATACAATGAATAAATCAAAGGTTTTTGGTAGTACTTTGATCATTGCAGGCACCACTATTGGTGCTGGCATGCTCGCTCTTCCACTTGCGTCTGCAGGTATTGGCTTCTCAACTTCGCTTTTCTTAATGTTATGTCTTTGGGCATTGATGGCCTTTACCGCTTTATTAATGGTAGAGCTTCATCAGTTCGCAGAATCAGACGCAACCCTACACACTTTAGCTCACACAATTTTAGGGACCAAAGGAAAGTGGATTGCGAGCTTCGCCGTTATGTTTCTGTTTTACGCTTTATGTGCGGCCTACATTGCAGGCGGTGGTGCTCAATTCAACCAACGTATTGCGGATATTGCGGGCATTGAACTCAACGGCCAAATCACAACCCTTCTATTTACTCTGTTAGTTGCTGGCGTTGTGACGATTGGTACACACAGTGTTGATAAAGTTAACCGTGTTTTGTTTGGCTTAAAGCTAATCGCGATGGTTCTAGTACTTAGCTTTCTAGCACCTAACATTACTTCTCAGTACCTAATGAGCATGCCTTTACAACAAGGCCTGATTGTTGCTGCGATTCCGGTTGTGTTCACCTCTTTTGGTTTCCACGGCAGCATCCCTTCGATTGTTCGATACCTAGATGGTGACGTTCGCTCTTTACGTAAGGTCATGATTATTGGCTCTGCACTGCCTTTGGTCATCTATGTTTTCTGGCAGAGCGTGACTTTAGGTGTGATTAGCCAAGAGCAACTATTGTCAGACACCAGTTTGGGCGCACTGTTAGTGTCACTGTCACAGACCGTTCATCAATCTAACCTTAGCGTGATCGTTGGTGTGTTTGCCGATCTTGCACTGTTAACCTCATTTATTGGCGTGAGCTTGGGCCTATTCGAATTCATGGGCGATTCATTGAGCAATAAGTTAGGTAGCGCTAAGCGCGTTAAAACGGCATTGATCACTTTTGTTCCACCACTTGGCTTTGCTTTGTTTTACCCACAAGGCTTTATTATGGCTCTGGGTTACGCAGCAATCGCGCTAGCAGTACTTGCAATCTTGTTACCGACAGTGATGGTTTACAAAGTTCGTTACACTGATTTCGCCGTTGATGGCCAAAATACTCAAGAGACTTACCAAGTATTAGGTGGAAGCAAAGCGTTGTTTTTAGCGGGCAGCGTTGGCGTGTTTATCATTGCAATTCAAATCCTTATTTCAGTAGGGTTACTACCTTCATTAGGCTAATAAACCTATACGCTGTATAAATACTTGATTGAGATCTCATAAACGATATGTTGGTATCATTAATTTTCACAATTAGTCGATTGGCATCACATTTTTATTGAGGTCGGTTATTTAGAGTCCACGGTAAAGGATTTACCGTGGAGTTTTTATGAAAGAAGTACAATTTCGAACGATAGACAAGCTGTTTATCAAAATGTCTATCAACGACAAGTTTTGGGTCATTTTCTTAATCTTTTTTGCCGCTGTGGCAAGCCTAGCTGGACTCAACTACGTCAACAAAATGGAACAAATTGACGCGAGTGCAAAACAACAGGTTGAGTATCAACTCAAAGGGATTTTATCAGCGTCAGATTCCCCTGCCTCTGTTCGTTCTGTTAGCCAACAAACTCGTCCTCAAGAAACCATCATTGCTAACAATGGCGCGGTTACCGCAACGGCTATTGCACAAGATGGTCACTACTACTCTCTTACCGTTTCAAATAACGATACACAAAACCAAAAGCAGCAAGCACTGTACACTTTATTACTCAGTCTTTTATGGTGTGTGCCTTTTGGTCTTTTCTGTTACTGGGTTGCGACCTTCCTAGGTGGTGCTTTATGGGTTCTTTACTCAACCACTCAGAAGATTGGTGACGGTGACTTAACCTCACGTCTTGGCTTCCATCCTGGCCGTGATGAATTTGGTACGATTGGGTGCGCACTTGACCGTTCAATGGACACGCTAAGTGAGCTAGTGAACAACGTAAACCGCAGCGCAACGACACTAAGCGAAACGTCAGCTTCTTTCGAGACAGAGATGAAGCGCAGCGAAACACAAATCATGAGCCAAAACGCGTCTCTTGACTCTGTTGCAACCGCAATGGACCAAATGACGGCATCAGCTAACGAAGTGTCGAATATCTCTGCACGTTCAACTGAACAAACAGAACAAGACGCACAGCAGATCAACGATAGCCACTCGAAGGTTCAACAAGCCATCTCAGAGATCAGCACACTTTCTTCTCTGATTGAGCAAACCTCATCTTCGGTTACCAGCTTAAATGTGAACACCAGCCAAATTAACGAAGTGATCACAACGATCAACGCTATCTCAGAGCAAACCAACCTACTTGCCCTGAATGCTGCGATTGAAGCGGCTCGTGCGGGTGAACAAGGTCGTGGATTCGCAGTTGTTGCGGATGAAGTACGAACGCTGGCAAGCAGAACACAATCGGCTACCGTTGAAATCCAAGCGATGATTGAGCGCCTGCAACAAGAAAGCCAAAACATCGCTAAAATCACAGAACAAACGGTTGACCAAGCACAAACCAGTAGCCAGCTGATTTCAAATATCGGTGATGACGTGAACTCTATCGCAGCTTCTGCTAATACGTTAATGGACATGAGTATTCAGATAGCCACTTCTGCCGATGAGCAAAGTAATGTAGCGAATACCATCGCAGCAGAACTTAACGATATCCGTAGCCAATCAGATGTGATTAAAGATGTCGCTCAAAACTCTTCAAATGGCGTATCTAAGCTAACTGAAGCGTCAGTGTCTCTGTCTCAAACTTTGGCTAGATACCGCACTTAGGGCTCGACGCTATAAAGTCCAAAGCTATAACGTTCAAAACCAACGCTAAAGTGGCTTCCAGCTAACGTGAATAGAAAACAAACTAAAAAGGACTCACAATGAGTCCTTTTTTATTGGCGACCGTTAATAACAACTCCCACCAATAACAACTTCCGTCAATACCAATAGGAAATACATGGTCTTTAACGATGAGATTATCATTACCATGAAGCAAGTCGCAAAGGAGAGATTATGAAGGGGCAAAACTGTCTAATAATCGAGCTTAGGAGTAATCTAGTTAAACGGGTCTTATTTTCGCTTACCCTCTTGCTGCAGGTGACATAATGAATAATACAGAAGCACCAAACAACGAAGACATCACATGCCCTCTATGCCAACACGACGAATATCTGCTCTCAGAAAGCGGAGAGAAGTTTACGTGTGCATCTTGCGGTTTCCACACAAAACAATTTAGTAAAATAGTCAGCCTTCAAATAGGCACTACCCCACCAAAACTCCAGAGTTCGGTATACCGCTCGTTGAGCAATGCTTGCCATTAATCCAAACTGAAATCTCTTCCAAACTGTAAATATCCTGAGCCGCTAGCTCTGCTATGTCGGCTTCTGGATCATCATTCAATGAATCTTCAATCGTTGGTCGTAATCTAAAAGATTGAATCCCAGCTCGAACGCCAGCTTCAATGCCTTTCACTGTGTCATCAACATAAATACATTCGTTTGGTAAAAAGCCCATGTTCATTGCGGTATACATGATCAGGTCAGGCTCCGGCTTCCAACTATTTGCGTCAAAAGCCGAAAACACTTTCCCTTTGAAGTCGTCGAGCATGCCCGTCATTGCTAATGATGATTCGACTCTCGATTTAGGCGCATTTGAAGCGATACAAAACTCGATGTCTTGTCGTTTGAGAAATTCAATCAACTCAATCGCGCCATCCATAGGCTTCAAGTGACGTTGGAAAAGCGCTTCGAGTTCTGTGCGATAGAGGGGTTCAAGCGTATCAACGGATATCGAAAGTCCAAGGCGTTCTTGTGTATCCACCAAGATATCAGCCAACTTTCCACCCTGAAAATGGGCATAACAGTCGTTCACGTTTAGATCAGCGCCAAAACGTGAAAATACGTTCACCAGCGCCTGACAGCACAGTCTTTCGCTATCGATTAACGTTCCGTCACAATCAAAAATTACACACTTAGTTTGTTCCAACCGCATAGAAATCCCACTCGCTTTGAATCCAAGCTTTATCCTATAGGGTTATCTTCAGAGTCGGCATGATTAAGCTAACACTTTACCGAAACCTAGTTATTTTTCTTTGCAAAATATGCAGCTGATCACCTTATGATTCAATATGCTTAAGCATTTTCATCTAACTTAGAGAAATATGAATAGTGTTTTTAGCTTCGTATTTTATAAATGATAATCAGTTTCAAATGTAAATATAAACAAGTGGGATATGTAACGTAGAATGGATGACGGAATGAATGGGTTTGCTCGCTCTACTATGAGCTAACTAAGAACTAACTAGCTAGCTAACTAGGAGCTAAATTTACGCACAATTAGCTTCCTGAGTATTAGCAGCTAATGTAATAGGTTCTGAATGGGAACTATCAGGGTAAGTATCTCTGATCGCGACAAACTCTGGTAAATGCTTCAACAACAGCTTAGTAAGTTCAGGATCAAACTGTCGACCGCACTCACGTTCAAATAGGTCTACAACCATTTCTAATGGCCATGGCTCTTTATAACAACGTGCGCTCAACAAGGCGTCGAAAACATCGGCTACGGCAGTAATGCGCGCAAACAAATGGATTTCATCAGCAGCCTTGCCATTTGGGTATCCTTCACCATCCCATCGCTCGTGATGCTCATTGGCGATAATCGCCGCTAAGTTAGTGATGTCACCCGCTCCACTGATCAGCAAATTGTAGCCTGCCGTCGTGTGCAACTTCATCACTTCCCACTCTTCATCCGTTAATTTACCTGGCTTGTCGAGAATCGATTCAGGCACTGAAATTTTACCTACGTCGTGCATCGGGCTGATGATCTCTATCATCTCGACTTCTCGGTGACTTAAACCACTATGCTTCGCCAATAGTGCTGACAGCTTAGCAACGCGCTTAACGTGGTTACCTGTCTCACCCGAGCGCGTTTCAATGGCTTCACCTAACACATGAATCATGTCTTTCTGAACGTTCAGTGTTTGCTTCTGTAGAGCGAGGATCCGCTTGTTCTTCTTTGCCAGTTCTTTCTTCTGACGTAAGGTGATGAACTGCATCAAGATGATCAGGCTTAAGCCCGCAATCACCATGGTTAAACCCATCAACAGCTGGAAGTTCTTACGAATAAATGAAGAAGGTTCATTGATAACGACCGACTCTTCAGGTAATGCACTCTCACCGATACCGAACTTTTTCATCGCAGGATAATTGAACACAAAGCGTATGTTGTCACCCGGCACCAATGGTGAAGAGAAACCAAGCGATACGTACTTGTCTAACGCATCAACGGCCTCTTCTCCCATGCTTTGCGAATGATTAACGTAACCGCCCAACACATCACCTAAGATATAAAACTGCCACAGCGCGAACACAGGTGCCGCACTCGATACTGACAAGGTTTCAGCGATCTCTTGATAAGAGTGATAAACGCCTTGTGCGAGTTCCGTGTTGTAGTGACTCAGCAGAACGGCATCATCAGCAGAAATAGTTTTTAAGTACTGGCTCGTCTCTTCAAGGGTTTTGTTTCGGATTTCAACCAAATTGATATCAGGAAAATCAACCATCACCTTCTGTACTTCTTTGCGAATCAACTCAGAAGTGACACTGTAATCATTTACAAAGTACAGGTTCTTAAGGTTTGGTCTTAACTGTGAGATCAACTCGATGTTTATGTCGATATGGTCATTTTCATGAAGCACTGTTGCTCTGTCAGTAATGGCGTACATGTCGGTACTGGTGTCATTAATACCTACCGCAACAACAGGTGTATTTCGGTCAATTAGAGAGCTTATGGATTCAAGAAAATTTGCAGCGTTATCATCAGCAACAATGACGCCATCAAGGTGGTAACCCGAATACTTGGCTTCAAAGTAGTTGACTAGAGAGTCGTAATATTCTGGACTGTTGATACGCTTGGTATCTAGGTACTCAATTGAAAGTTTAACTTCGACTTGAGATTGACTGAACGCGCTATCTATTCCCTTTTGGAAATCGGCGGTCCATTGATAGGAAGGTCCATAGGAGTGGATAACTAGGATGTGCTTGATATCCCAGTTGTTAGCGTAAGTAGCTGTAGAAAAAGCGCTAACACACAATACAGCGATTGATATCAATAGCTTGTACATACCGAACCCTGTTTAAAAGACGGTGTATTGTACTCAGATTAACGCTTTCTCAAAGACTCTTTAGCTTTCCAACCATACTTTATGGCTAGAAACTTGATCTTGTGCCCAAAATTCGTGTAACTGTTTAGCAAACCCAATAGCGTCTTGGTCATGCTGGTTTACGACATCTGAGATCAGCACTGAATCGTCAGTCGCAGTAACAATCGCACTCGCCACTACATCGCCATTCTTGGTGCCTACATATAGTTCATGCTCATCTGACAACATTATCTGGCTTAAGAACTCTAAAATATGCGCTCTTTCGCTTTCATCTTGATACGCGCTAGCTTGGTTAAGCGAGAACAGAACCGTCAGTTTATGAAAGTCGACTTTGTGTAATTCGTCTAGTTGAGTAGGTGTTTGATCTTGCGGGAGGAGTTGATACGTTTTCTGAGGAAGCTTGCTTTTATAGAGGTCTCGACCGAGAAGGCTCTCTTTTGCGGGGTACGCAATGTCGAGTTGGCTGAACAGCCATTGGTTTTTCTTGTGTGCATTTTCAGGTATTTCGTTATTCATTCTATTAGTACCTACGTTTAGTATCCCCAAATATCACAGTTATTTGGAAGACATATGGTCGACTGAGGTGCCGAGCTACAAGCAGAGAGCATACAGAGCATGACCAAGGCCAACAAGTACTTTAAATGCTTCATATTTTTCATTCTCCAACAACATCCTTTAAGAACTCGGTGAAAAGCTCTACACTCGTATTCAAGCTTTCAATATTCCTATAGTAAACAGAACTATATAAATAAAAAGGACTTCTTATGAAAAAAGCCTTAATAGCAGTTGGTATCATGACATTGTTGGCTGGCTGCTCAGACAACGAGGTTGGCGACGTTTCTCTTGGTTTCTTCACAATGAAGGATATCAAGATGTCTTCTTTAGACGACGATAAGATCGCGGGTGTAACTTGTCATATCGCATCCATCGAAGCGAACCTTAGCCTATCGGATCCAAGTGATAGCTCAATCTCTTGTCGTCAAACCGGTGAAATCACCCCTGAAATGATTGCTCAAATAGATAAGAGTAAATCAGGTGAAGTGGTATTTAAGAAATCGAAAAGTATCTTTTTCAAAACAATGAAAGTTCGCCGCATCTACGACGCAGAGAATCAATCATTGCTCTACTTGTCTTACACCACTAAAGAAACAGAGGGTAGCTTCAAACACAGCCTTTCCACTGTTCCTCTATGGGGTACAAAGGCTTACGTTGATCCTGCTACGTTAGTCCCTACGGAATAATGAGCTTGAATCACCTGTACAGACATTGTGCAGGTGATTCAAAATGTAATAAAAATGAAAGAAACAGAAACAAAATGTGATATCATGCGGCAAAATTTTTTCACTGTATTTTTCATATGAAGTTTCCTGGACAGCGTAAATCTAAGCACTATTTTCCAACTCACGCCCGTGATCCGTTGGTCAACCAAATTCAACAAACGCCTAAGTTGCATCGCGCGACTATTGTCGGCGTAGGTCAAACTATTGTTGATATCGAAGCCCGTGTTGACAACGCGTTCCTTGAAAAATACGAACTGAGTAAAGGTCACTCGCTTGTACTGGAAGAAAGTAAAGCCGATGCCCTGTACGAAGAGCTAGTTGAACGTGGTTTGATCACGCATCAGTACCCTGGCGATACCATTGGTAATACGCTGCACAACTACTCTGTTCTTGCAGACAGCAAATCGGTTCTGCTTGGCGTTATGTCTAAGAAAATCGAAGTAGGCTCGTTTGGTTACCGCTACCTTTGCCGTACCTCTTCTCGCATGAACTTAAACCACCTACAAACAGTTGATGGTCCAATTGGTCGTTGTTACACGCTGATTACCGAAGATGGCGAACGTACGTTTGCGATCAACGAAGGACACATGAATCAACTGCTTCCTGAAAGTATTCCTGAGCAAATTTTCGAAAAAGCATCTGCATTGGTTGTATCTTCATACCTAATGCGCGGCAAGCCTGAAGATCCAATGCCAAAAGCCGTACAAAAAGCGATTGAATATGCGAAAGCACACAATGTGCCTGTTGTACTGACGCTTGGTACTAAATACGTGATCGAAGGTAATGCTGAATGGTGGCAAGAATACCTGAAAGAGAACGTCACTATCGTCGCTATGAACGAAGACGAAGGTGAAGCACTAACCGGTGAAAAAGATCCATTACTTGCAGCGAATAAAGCGCTTGAATGGGTTGACCTTGTTTTATGTACCGCTGGCCCTATTGGCCTGTACATGGCAGGTTACACGGACGAACTAGCGAAACGTGAAACCACACTGCCACTGTTACCGGGTAACATCCCTGAGTTCAACAAGTTTGAATTTAGCCGTGCTATGCGTAAGCAAGACTGTGTAGACCCAGTAAAAGTGTACTCTCACATTGGCCCTTACCTTGGTGGTCCACTTGAGATTAAGAACACCAATGGCGCAGGCGACGGTGCACTTTCTGCACTGCTACACGATATGGCAGCGAACAGCTACCACCACGTGAATGTGCCAAACTCAGAGAAACACGAGCACGCTTGTCTAACGTACTCGTCATTGTCTCAAATTTGTAAGTATGCCAACCGTGTAAGCTACGAGGTATTGACTCAACACTCACCTCGCCTTTCTCGTGCCCTACCGGAACGTGAAGATAGCTTAGAAGAAACATACTGGGATCGTTAATCGATCCTATTAGGTTGTCTACTGGTTGAGGTTAACGCCTAGTTAGATTACCCATTTATCGAAGGGCTGCTATATGCAGCCCTTTTTGTATTCGTTATTTATGCAAACACAATTAAAGGTAATCAAATCGAATATTTTGCTTGTTTAAGATTTGATCTCGCGCAATGACTCTTTAGATCTGTTATCTTCCAGCACATAATTCGTGTGGTTTGCCTTTACTTGGCAAAATTATACAGTACTATCGCCACGCAAACGTTTACGTACCACCTTTCGGTTCTGATATAAGGATCAAATATGCTATCTGATATTGATATTTGTCGCTCTACTCCCCTTAAAAACATCAGTGAGGTTGCTGAACAAGCAGGCCTGAATCAAGATGAACATCAACCGCTAGGACTCCATAAGTCTAAGGTTTCTTTAAGCTCCCTTGAACGCCTGTCTGGGCAACAAGACGGCAAATTGATCGTTGTGACTGCTATTACACCTACGCCACTCGGTGAAGGTAAAACAGTCACCACAATTGGTCTTGCACAAGGTCTCGCTAAAATTAACCAATCTGCGATGGCGTGTATTCGTCAACCTTCTATGGGGCCAGTATTTGGTGTCAAAGGCGGTGCTGCTGGCGGTGGTTATTCTCAAGTGGCGCCAATGGAGCAGTTAAACCTCCACCTAACTGGCGACATTCATGCAGTGACAGCAGCTCATAACCTCGCCTCTGCCGCTATTGACGCTCGTTTGTATCATGAGCAACGTGAAGGATTAGAAGCCTTTGAAGCACGCTCTGGCTTAAAAGCGCTAGATATAGACCCAAGCAGAATCGTTTGGCGACGCGTGCTCGACCATAATGATCGTGCACTGCGCATGATCACTGTCGGTAAGAACGAGGCAGACAAAACAATCAACGGTTTTGAACGCGAAGATGGCTTTGATATCTCGGCCGCTTCAGAGCTCATGGCCATTCTTGCGTTAGCTGACGACCTTCAAGACCTGCGCAAGCGTATTGGTCGTGTGGTACTCGCTTATAACCACCAAAGCATGCCATTAACCGCAGATGACTTCAACGTTGCAGGCGCAATGACCGTAACAATGAAAGATTCAATTGAACCAACATTAATGCAAACACTTGAAGGGGTGCCAACGTTGATTCACGCAGGGCCTTTCGCAAACATTGCACATGGTAACTCTTCAATCATTGCCGATAAGATTGCTCTCAAACTGAGTGATTTTGTTGTGACTGAAGGCGGTTTCGGCTCCGACATGGGTTTTGAAAAAGCGTGCAACATCAAGGTTAAAGCATCGAATAAAAAACCTGATTGCGCAGTGATCGTCGCAACACTACGTGGCCTAAAAGCTAACTCAGGCTTATACGATTTAAGACCGGGTACAGCATTGCCAGAGTCAATCTTCAATGATGACCAAAACGCCCTTATCGCTGGCTTTGAGAATCTAAAATGGCACATCAACAACGTTAAGCAATACCAAGTGCCTGCCGTTGTCGCCATCAACCAATTCCCACAAGACTCGATTCAAGAATTGAACACGTTGAAACAGCTGATCACCGATTTTGATCCGAATGTGACCGTTGAAATCAGCGAAGCTTTTGGTAAAGGCGGCGAAGGTGCGACGTTGTTAGCTCAAGCCGTGGTCAATGCTTGTGAAAGCGAGAGCGACTTTAAACCGCTTTATGAGTCGGAGCAGAGCTTAGAAGAAAAGCTAATGGCAGTTGCCGAGGTCGGTTATGGTGCAGCAAGTATTTCGCTATCACCTTTAGCGAGGAAACAACTCGCTGAATTCAATCAACATGGATACAGCAACCTGTCAGTGTGTTTGGCAAAGACACCGCTATCTATTTCGACAGAAGCACAAGTTAAAGGCGCGCCTACCCAGTTTGATGTACCCGTTAGAGAACTGAAGCTTTGTGCCGGAGCAGGTTTCATCTACGCTTTGTGTGGCAATGTAATGACCATGCCTGGCTTACCGGATAAACCAGCTTTCATGTCTCTCGACATCGATGCCAATGGCAACATTATCGGATTAAGCTGATTTATTGATTCACTAATTCTTTATAATTCATCAATAAACGCAGTTACATGTTAACTGCGCTTATTGGCAGTTCTGCAATAGAATCCCTATTGAACCCAATATACTTCCACCAAACCGAACGACCATCAGCAACCCCAAAACACTTAATTAAACACAAACGGATCTGCAAAGTTTTCGTGGTACTTAATTGTCCAACTGGCAAGCTTAATTGCAAAAAGTTGCACTAAAACCATGATTATATGCAAAGCTTGTTTTAAGTTCTGGGTCAAGATCACATTAAAAACCCCATAAAATATATAGTATTGCGCTGATTCTTTGAGGACAGTGATGAATACGAGTATAAAAAAACTAGTCAGCCAATTTCTATGTACCATTTTTGCCCTAGGACTAGTCCCTGCCCTCTATATTAACTCTGAGTTTGATCGGATAGATGCTCAGCACACGCTAAATATTAAGCAATCAAGTCAAAACCAAATTGAATACAGCTTCCACGAGCTTTCTGTCATCGTGGAGCAGATATCTAACTCCGTTCCCTCTATAGCAAATTCACAAACCCTTCTTCGTGCCATTGAAGAACCCTCAACGATTCACAAAGAAACGCTGCAAGACTTGTGGGTGATGCTTGCTCGCGGACAAAAATATTACTCACAACTTCGTTATCTCGATATCCAAGGAAATGAAGTGTTCCGCATCAACTACAAAGACAACCAAGCCACAGTCGTTGCAGACAAGGAACTGCAAAACAAATCAGCGCGCAGTTACTTCGATACTCTTCAAAAATTAGACATTGGGCAAGTTAGTTCAAATGGTATCGATCTAGAAGTCGAAAACGGTGAAATAGTTCATCCGTTAATACCGGCTCTTCGTATCATGACGCCTGTGACGTCAAAAAATCGCATCATTGGTTACTTTATTGCAAACCTCAATATGCTTGAGATTTATGATCGCCTGCATTATCAAATCGGAACATCGTCTGCTGTTCCGGTACTCCTGAATAAAACAGGCCATGTCATCATGGGTCCCGACCCAGAAGAATCATTTGGTCATGTTCTTGAGTCTCGTGCTGACATCACTTACGCCAAGCGCTATCCAGAGTTATGGGAAGCAATTAAAGACAACACGTCCTCTAGCTATTTTGATGGCGAAAACTGGTATTTCCACTCGGATATCAGCCCTAAGATAGATCAGTTTGAAGGGCCTATTTATATGGTTCTTCACGTTAAAAACCATCAGTTTAATAACCAGTATCAGCAAGAACACCACGCTATCATCGTACAGATCATTACCTTAACGATACTGATATCAATGATTTCTGCTGGGTTTGTGCTGTGGAATCGAAACCACAAGAAGAACAGCATTGATAGCCAACTTGCTAAAGCAGCAATGAATGGTATGTCGGCCTTGGTCATCACCGATAGAAACAACCGAATAATCAAAGTAAACCAAGAGTTTACCCGCGTAAGTGGTTACAGCCTGGAAGATGTAAAAGGTCACCAACCTTCTATGTTTGCCTCTGGTCGCTACAATCAAGAATTCTACATAAAGATGTGGAGCATTATTACTAAGACTGGAGTATGGGAAGGTGAAGTGGTAAATCGCCGCAAAGACGGTTCTCTGATCACTGAAATACTACGAATCCAAACGATTAAAGACTCAAAAGATGTGATTCAGTTTTATGTCGCGTCATTTGTCGATATAAGCAAACACAAAGAACTTGAGAATAAACTGAGAAACCTAAGTGAAAAAGATTCGTTAGCAGGCTGTTGGAACCGTCGCAAGTTCGATCTTGAGCTGCGCGATGAATGCTCTCGTGTTAATCGTTACCCTACTCGCGAGCAGTCTTGTTTAGCTATCTTGGATATTGACTACTTCAAACGCATTAATGACCGATTTGGGCATGACTACGGAGACCGAGTCATTCAAACGGTCGCTAAAGTGCTCCAGCGCGAATGTCGCGAAACCGATTTTGTTGCTCGTATTGGTGGAGAAGAGTTTGGTGTTATTCTGCCTCACACTTCAACAGAAGAAGCTGAATACGTCCTTAACAGGTTGAGAGTCGCTGTCAGTCTTGAGCTCGACAACGTAGTGACTGTGAGTGGCGGAATCACTAACATCACCAGCGATCCTGCTCTTAACTACAAGTGCGCCGATTTAGCGTTATATGAGGCCAAAGCGGCAGGTCGAAACAAAGTCTGTTTATTTCTAGACAAAGAAATGAGCGAAATCGCCTAGCAAAAATCTACACCGTCCTGCTAGGCTTTAATCAGACCGAGAGCCATTGACTTAGCAGCCTTATCTTTCAGTAACATCACAATTTAGCAATCAGCTTGGTGCAGGATAGAACTCTAACTTATTCCCTTCGACCACCAGAATACAATCCATATTCGCCGCATGAGCAGCCTGCTTACCAAGATTAGTATCTTCAAACACAACACATTGCTTGGGTTGCAATCCCATACCGAAACACGCGTCCAAGAAGGTATCTGGATTTGGCTTATGGTTCTTCACATCTGTTGCTGTCACTAAAATATCCAGCTTGCTCAAGATATCCGTTTTATCTAATAGCTGTTCTGCGCTTTTACGCTGGCTGCCTGTCCCTACCGCTATTTTCTTGTTGCCTAGATGTTCTATTAGAAGAGAATGCGTACAAGGAATAATATCTCCTTTGTCTTCAATCGCCGCAAACGACGCCATCTTAAACGTAGATACCGCTTGTGGGTCGAGTGACAAACCGTATTTACTGTTCACCTCACCCGCGATCTTATAACTCGGCATGCCACCTAAGCTGTGCAGCCAAGATGCTTCGAAATGAAAGCCGAACTCTTCAGCCGTTTGCTGCCATGCTTTTACATGTGCTGGCATTGTATCGATCAACGTACCGTCCATATCAAAGATTAATCCTTCATACGCCGTTAAATCTATTTTCATCACTGCTACCACTCTTTAAGAAAGTTACTGATACCATAACCAATATTCAGTATCATGACCCCATATTACCGTTCAAAATGGAAGTTTATGTTACAAATATCTAACTCTGTTTCGATTCAAGACTGGGAACTTCAGTTAACCGCGATCAGAGCACAAGGAGCCGGCGGCCAAAACGTCAATAAAGTATCGAGCGCGATACATTTACGTTTTGACATCAAGCACTCCACCCTACCTGATTTCTATAAAGAAAAACTCCTATCGCACAAAGATAGCCGTATTACTAAAGATGGCGTGATTATCATTAAGGCGCAGCAGTATAGAACTCAAGAACAAAACCGTGATGATGCTTTGGTGCGTTTGAAAGAACTGATCTTGGAAGCAACAAAGGTTCAAAAAGTAAGACGAGCAACTAAGCCGACGCGTGGCTCTCAGAAAAGACGTTTAGAAGGTAAGAAGCAAAGAAGTACCACCAAACAACTGCGTGGAAGAGTAGAATAATTGTTTCATGTCCCCCAGTGACCACGTCACCCATGAAACAACCGCTCTAACTCTATTTATTTAAATAAAAGACGACACCGATTAGACCAAATCGCTACGGCTGTTTTTTGACCGACAAAATCAGTTTGATCAACAACATTCTCTCTTCGCTGGTCAGTAAACGACTGACAGCTGCAACATCTTCCGCCGTGGCTTGCGTTGCACCAACAATATCTAGCACGACATCCAAATCCGTCACTTTTAAGGTTCTTGTTATAGAACGATACTGAGACATTTTGATGTCAGCTTCCCCTCGCTCAATACGTTGATAGGTTTTTAAACTCATTCCTGCACTTGAGGCTAACTTCTCTTGCGACAAATTGGCTTGCTTCCTGCGCTCAATCAGCGCCATGACGATGGGCTCTTGTGACATGAGCTTCTCCTAACTAGACAGTTATGACCTAAATTCAGCAAGAAGCAGACCATATTGACTCGTAACGGTTTACATACGCCATCAAAGGCATATTATGCGATTATTAAAAAACGTTACGTTTCATAAACTTTCACACTTTGATCGGTCGTGGACGTGCAGGCTAGTAAACTTGATTACTCAAGTGTTGGGAAATAATAGAAATTGCAAATTGCGAATAACAAAGACGTCAAATTGGAAATTGCGAATCGTTATACATTGGCATTTCCTTGCATAAAGCACGCTTTAGAATCAGAGAATACCCGCAGTCAAATTATCGCGGTACAGCATAGGCTACTCACCTATAAAGAAGTGTTGTTGCACGGGAACATGTTGGAAGATAAGGAATTAAAACGGGCTTTTTCTGCATTAAACCCAAGCGAAAAAGGTGTCGCGCAAGGTGGTATCAAAAGCATCAATGATGCAATAAAAGAAATGGATGAGATTCTAGAAAGGTACAGCCGAAAAGCGGTTGTAGAACTAAGCAGCTAAGTAACTAAGCGGGTAAATGACTAAACAGATAAACCTGCAGAGATAAAAAAGTCGACGCTATAGTTAGATAAAGCGTCGACTTGTTCAAAACATTGAAGTTCTAACGTAACACGGCTTTTCTAAGACCCGCGAACAACATCAGCATACCTAGCAAACCAAATGACACACTGCCACCGCTGCTACCAGAGCCAGTTGAAGAACTTCTACCAGCAACAGCAACTCGTTTTGCTTCTGTCGCGGTAAATTGGACAGTTTCAGCGCTATCGATTACTCCATTAGTCACATCAGTTATCCAATCTTTATAGTCATATATCTCTGTAAATACCGATGTAACACCGATGCCAGCACCACAAGTGGTCGGTCCAAAACTCGTTATACCGACCTGTTCATATGTAGAGCCATTTTTCCAAAATACCGGACCACCGGAATCGCCTTGGCATGTACCACCGTATAGGCCATTATCCGGTCCATTACCATTGAAACAAATTTGTTTATCAGTGACTAACGGACCGAAGACAGCTTTACAATTAAGAGTATCAACATATGTCAGGTCTACTTTTTGCAACAAAGTAGTGCTGTCCTCTCCTGATTTTGTATTACCGTGTCCTACTGCAACAAAACTGTTATTGATATCGCGATATGTTTCGAAATCAGGAATTTGAGTTTCTGAGGATGAAGTCAAACCAAGAGATGATTCTAACTTCAAAATAGCGATATCGTTCGGCAAAAGATTGGCTTCGAGGTCTGAATAGTCACTACGATAATAAACGTCAGATACTCGAACTTTCTGGACACCGCCACTTGGGAATAAAGAGGTATCTTGTAATTGCGGAACAACTACAGTGAAAAGTTGAGCATTCTCGTCATCATAGATACAGTGAGCAGCCGTTAACACATGATAGTTATCTAAAATGGTCGCGCCACAGTAAGGGCCTGTAGAGTAAACACCATCATAATCAATACGATCAATGAACAAGCTCGCCATTGAAGGAAATTCAGTTACCGAAGCATTGCTACCATTAACGATATAAGGTGTTACGCTCGCGTCAGGAGTACTTTCGATCGAGTTTTCTGTCGCCATAACACTTGATGTATAGATTAATGGCGCTAAAAGCCCAAGAACGGTCTTACGAACCGGACTCATTGTATGGTTCTCATTCATAGATAACTCCTTGTAACCCCTACTACTTATTTACAAAATTAATGAATCGCCACCATAACACGTACTAATCATCATTATAGTAAGTATTTGTAACGATATGGCCACATCTCTCATTTTATAAACGAATTTATAAACAACTTACCTCAGCTCATCATCTTAAGTTTTATACGTTACGAAAAACAAAAAAGCCTACCGTTAAACTCCTCAATACAGAGAAGCAAACAATAGGCTTTTGGTTAAACTTGGTGGTTTCTCTTAAAAGAGATTAGCCACGGTAGTAACGTTGAGGTACGAATGGCATTTTTTCTACTGTCATTGGTAGCTTCTTGCCACGAACGTCAGCGAATACTTCAGTGCCGATCGCAGCTAGGTCAGTACGAACGTAAGCCATTGAAACTGGCTTACCAGCATTAGGGCCGGCTGTACCACTTGTTACAACGCCAATCTTGTTGTCTTCAGCATCGAACAGCTCAGCGCCTTCACGTACTGGAGCCTTAGTTTGACCCACTAGACCAACACGCTTACGTTGAACATCTTTAGTCGCGATTTGCTCAAGGATGATATCAGCGCCAGGGAAGCCGCCTGCACGTTCACCGTCAGTACGACGAACTTTTTGAATACCCCATAGAAGGCTAGCTTCAACTGGAGTAGTTGTTGTATCTAGGTCATGACCGTATAGACATAGACCACACTCAAGACGAAGTGAGTCACGAGCACCAAGGCCGATCCACTCTACTTCTGCTTCTGATGTTAGTTTACGAGCAAGCGCTTCAGCGTGATCGTTCGGTACTGAGATTTCGTAGCCATCTTCACCTGTGTAACCACTGCGGCTCACGATGCATTCAACGCCGTCGATATCAACTTTTTGAACGTCCATGAACAGCATGTCAGCAACGCTTGGTTGGAAACGAGCTAAAACTTCAGACGCTTTAGGGCCTTGAAGTGCTAATAGAGCGCGATCATCAATCACTTCCATTTCTACGTCAGCTGGAAGGTGCGCAGTTAGATGGTCGATATCTTGTGTCTTACATGCTGCATTCACAACAACAAACAGGTGATCGCCTAGGTTAGCAACCATCAGGTCATCCATAATGCCGCCCTGCTCGTTAGTAAAGAACGCATAGCGCTGTTTACCAGAAGGAAGGTCAATAATATCTACAGGAACCAAAGATTCTAAGACAGCAGCTGCGTTCGCGCCATGAAGACGAAGTTGCCCCATGTGAGAAACATCAAAAAGACCGGCAGCATCACGAGTGTGTAAGTGCTCTTTCTTTACACCTAGTGGATACTGAACTGGCATATCGTAGCCAGCGAAAGGAACCATTTTTGCACCCTCTTCAACGTGAAGTGCATGCAGTGGTGTTGTTAGTAGGTCTTGATTAGCGTGTTCTTGAGTCATTTTCTTCTCCATGAAGCGTTGCAGGCTTTCCAAATCGAGTCTGCCGCTTATATCTCTATTTAGAGTCGCTTCTAACGATAAGTTTCATCATTAGTCACCTCAGCGTATTCGCGTCAGTAACCTTGGCGTCTTAACCTTAGAAACAGTAGATAGTAAAAAGTGATGTCTTTTATATAGGCTTATATCGTTAGCTTGATAAATCAGGTTAGCTGTACAAAAGCTCTACAAGTCACTTTCTAAGAATTCACTTCAGTAAACTTCAATCAACATGAGTAAACCGTGTTCACTATAATAAACAAGCCTGCGTCAGTTTTACACCCTTAACAATAGTCAAACAGCTCAAAATGTGACATTTAACAATTTAAAAACAATTATTCGGTACATACAAAAACGCGATATTGATGATTATCACACCAATATCGCGTCTATTGTCTAACGTTCGAAACAAAAGCAAACGTTTGCATTCACTATAAGAAATTCTGAGATTGTTAATTTATTTTGCAGTCACCCACAAAATGAGCGCGTCTTCTGCGCTGGTCGAGATAAGCATATGACCCATATTGGCATCGTAATACATGCTATCGCCTTCACTCATCGGTACGGGTTCATAGAATTCTGAGTAGAACATCACATCGCCAGAGATGATCATTAAGAACTCTTCCCCGTCGTGGCGAACCCAATCATTGTACTCTTCAAAAGTACGCGCTCGCACGCGGCTCTTGAACGGCATCATCTTCTTATTAGACAGCTCAGTGGCAAGCAGCTCATGCTCATAAGTCGGTGTTGGGTGTGGTTTACCTTGGCCAGCCTTGGTTAAGTCACGACGTCCTGTTGCAACTTTTTTCCTTGGTGGTTCAAAGAGTTGAGGCATATCAATTTGCAAACCCATCGCAAGTTTTTGCATAGCCTGAAAGGTTGGCGAGATTTGTTCGTTCTCAATTTTGCTGAGCGTAGAACGCGCCAAGCCAGTTCTTTGGCTTGCTTCTTCTAGCGTAATCCCAAGCTTGCCGCGGATATCTTTAATGCGCTGGCCAAGCCTAAGTGGTTCAATATTCTGGTCTAACGTTTCCTTCGCCAACGTTAAAGATGGGTACTCATCATAAATGTCTTCTGACATAGGTCCCTCATTAATTTCTTGCTTCCTGTCTATTAATTTCATTGTTGCATGAAGCGCTTTGTTGATTAAAGAGCACACAGAGAAATAAAGCGTGCTCCCCGTAGCAAAACAAGAAAAGTTGTTTCCTATTGGAAATTTTTGTTGAAAATTGATTTTATCGGAGCTATGTTATCGACTTGTTAGATGAAGAGATGCTACTTCAGCTTGCAGCAAATGATAGATTTAACATTTGTAAGAGCTGTTTTTTACCCGAACTTTTTGGGAAACAATTCGTGCTGCATTGACCCTACAACGATCGCTTAGACGCTGTAAGAGTATATTTATAACGCAATTCACGTTTATCTATACCTATATAGCGCAAACGATACCGATGCAGAAATCAACGTAAGACCTAATGGACTATAAAAACAATCACCATTAGCTTAATGAAAGGTCTCGACAATGAACGCTTACCAAAACCATAGCTTAGACAGTTTTTTCACTACGAACCTATCTGGAACAGACGATGCAGTATTTGCTGGCATCCAAGCAGAGAACACTCGTCAAAATGAACAAATCGAACTTATTGCTTCTGAGAACATCGTTTCTAAAGCAGTAATGCAAGCTCAAGGCACTTGCCTAACAAACAAATACGCTGAAGGCTACCCAGGTCGCCGTTACTACGGTGGTTGTGAACATGTAGATACAGTTGAAGCGATTGCGATTGAACGTGCGAAACAACTATTCAAATGCGAATACGTAAACGTACAGCCTCACTCAGGCGCTCAAGCAAACGGTGCAGTTAAACTTGCCCTACTTCAACCTGGCGACACTATCCTAGGCATGTCTCTAGACGCAGGTGGCCACCTTACACACGGTGCACGTCCTGCAATGTCTGGTAAGTGGTTCAACGCAGTTCAATACGGCGTAGACCGCGAAACTCTAGAAATCGATTACGAAGCGGTTCGCGCTTTAGCTATCGAAAGCCAACCTAAAATGATTATCGCTGGTGGTAGTGCTATCCCACGCGTTATCGATTTCGCTAAGTTCCGTGAAATCGCTGACGAAGTTGGCGCTATCCTAATGGTCGATATGGCACACATAGCAGGCCTTATCGCGACAGGTGCTCACCCTAGCCCACTACCACACGCACACGTTGTTACAACAACAACGCATAAAACACTTCGTGGCCCACGCGGCGGTATGATTCTTACGAACCACGAAGACATCAACAAAAAGATCAACTCTGCAGTGTTCCCTGGCCTTCAAGGCGGCCCACTAATGCACGTTATCGCGGCTAAAGCAGTGGCGTTTGGCGAAGCACTTGGCCCAGAATTTAATACTTATATTGATTCAGTGATCGACAACGCAAAAGTTCTTGCTGAAGTGTTGCAAACTCGCGGTTGTGACATTGTGACTGGCGGAACAGACACGCACCTAATGTTGGTTGACCTTCGTCCTAAGGGCTTGAAAGGTAACGTAACTGAAGAAGCATTAGAGCGTGCAGGGATCACATGTAACAAAAATGGCATACCATTCGACACAGAGAAGCCTATGATTACTTCGGGTATTCGTTTAGGTACGCCAGCTGGAACCAGTCGTGGTTTTGGCACTGAAGAATTCAAACTTATCGGTGAATGGATCGGCGATGTACTTGATGGCTTAGTTGAAAGCCCTGAAGGCAACGCTGAAGTTGAGCAACGTGTTCGCAAGCAAGTTAAAGAGCTTTGCAAACGCTTCCCTCTTTATCGTTAAACCGTTTTTAAGATTTAAATTAAAACCTCATAAATTTTTGGAGAATAAGCAATGGACAATACACTAAAGTTTGCAGACAGCCACGAGTGGGTAAAAGACAACGGTGACGGTACTGTAACTATCGGTATTTCTGAGCACGCTCAAGAGATGCTAGGTGACGTTGTGTTTGTTGACCTGCCTGACACTGGAGACGAAATCGAAGCTGGCGAAAGCTTCTCTCTAGTTGAATCAGTGAAAGCAGCTTCTGATATCTACGCACCAATCTCTGGCGAAATCGTAGAAATCAACGAAGAATTAGAAGATAGCCCTGAGTTAATTAACGAAGAATCTTATGAAGGTGGCTGGATTGTTAAAGTGAAGATGTCTGATGCGTCTGAACTAAACAACCTTAAAGATGCGGAAGAATACCTAAGCTCTATCGAAGAAGACTAATAGGTTCCTCATTACGATAAAGCTGCTCTTTAGAGCAGCTTAATTTTAGGGGCTAGCTCACGGCTCCAAAGAGAAAGTAGAACATATCATGACTGAATTACTTCAAAGCCAATTACTAAAAGACTTGGGTACTCAAAACGAGTTTGTTGCTCGTCATAACGGCCCTAATAAAGCAGACCAGCAGAAAATGCTTGATGCGATCAACGCGACTAGCTTAGACGCACTGATCGACGAAACAGTTCCTGCACAAATCCGTCTTGAAAAACCAATGACACTTGCTGCGCCACTGAGCGAAATGGACATGCTGACCTCTCTTAAAGAGATCGCTAACCTAAACCAAGTGAAACGTACTTTCATTGGCCAAGGCTACTACAACACATTCACTCCAAACGTTATTCTACGTAACGTTTTAGAGAACCCAGGCTGGTACACAGCTTACACACCATACCAACCAGAGATTTCTCAAGGTCGTCTTGAAGCTCTACTCAATTACCAACAAATGGTAATGGACCTAACAGGTATGGAAATCGCGAACGCATCCCTTCTTGATGAAGCGACAGCGGCTGGCGAAGCTATGACACTGTGTAAGCGTGCTGGCAAAAGCAAGAGCAAAGTATTCTTCGTTGCTGACGATGTTCACCCTCAAACACTAGAAGTTGTTAAAACTCGTGCTGAGTACATCGGTTTTGAAGTAATGGTTGGTGCTCTTGAAACACTTCCAGAGCAAGACGTATTTGGTGCGCTTCTTCAATACCCGAGTACAACGGGTGAAGTTCGTGACCTAACAGACATCATTGCGAAAGCTCAAGCAAACAAAACACTGGTAACGGTTGCTACTGACCTACTTGCTTCTGCTCTACTTAAGCCTGCGGGCGAAATGGGCGCGGACGTAGTAATCGGTTCAGCGCAACGTTTCGGCGTTCCTATGGGTTACGGCGGTCCACACGCTGCATTCATGGGTACTCGTGAAAAGCATAAGCGTACAATGCCAGGTCGTGTAATCGGTGTATCTATCGATACTCACGGTAACCAAGCGCTACGTATGGCAATGCAAACTCGTGAGCAACACATCCGCCGCGAGAAAGCGACATCGAACATCTGTACAGCTCAAGCACTTCTAGCAAACATGGCGTCTTTCTACGCGGTTTACCACGGTGCAGAAGGCCTACGTACTATTGCTCGTCGTACACACCACATGACAGCTATCCTAGCGGCTGGCCTGACTAAATCGGGTTACGAGCTAACAAACAACAGCTTCTTTGATACCATCACGATCAACTCTGAAGAGAAGACAGATGCACTGTACGCGAAAGCGCAAGCAGCAGACATCAACCTTCGCCTTCTTAAGGGTAAAATCGGTATCAGCTTAGACGAAACAACAACGATCGACGACGTGAATGCACTGTTCGCAATCTTCGACGTGAAAGAAGACGTTCAAGCACTATCTTCTGACATTGCATCAAACGAGTTTGCAGCAATTCCAGAAAACTGCCGTCGTGAATCTGAGTTCCTAACTCACCCAGTATTCAACACGCACCACAGCGAAACGCAAATGATGCGTTACCTAAAACAGCTTGAGAACAAAGACTTCTCACTAACGCACGGCATGATCCCACTGGGCAGCTGTACGATGAAGCTGAACGCTGCTGCTGAGATGATTCCAGTAACATGGCCTGAGTTTGGTTCAATTCACCCATTCGCACCTCTTGATCAAGCAGCGGGTTACACTGCGCTAGCGAAAGATCTTAAAGAGAAGCTATGTGAAATCACTGGCTACGACGATTTCTCACTACAACCTAACTCTGGTGCATCTGGTGAATACGCGGGTCTAATCGCGATTCAACGTTACCACGCAAGCCGCGGTGAAGCTCACCGTAACGTTTGTCTGATTCCGAGCTCTGCGCACGGTACTAACCCTGCAACAGCATCAATGGTTTCAATGAAGGTAGTGGTTGTTAAGTGTGATGAAGATGGCAACATCGACATGACAGACCTAGCAGCGAAAATCGAGAAGCACAAAGAAAACCTATCAAGCATCATGATCACTTACCCTTCTACGCACGGCGTATACGAAGAGCAAGTGAAAGAAGTGTGTGAACAAGTACACGCAGCAGGCGGTCAGGTTTACCTAGACGGCGCGAACATGAACGCTCAAGTAGGTCTAACTTCACCTGGCTTCATCGGTTCAGACGTATCTCACTTGAACCTACACAAAACATTCTGTATTCCACACGGTGGTGGCGGTCCGGGTATGGGTCCTATCGGTGTTAAATCGCACCTAGCACCTTTCCTACCAGGTCACATCGAAAACGGTGTACAAGGTTCTGACTACGCGGTATCAGCTGCAGATCTAGGTAGTGCTTCAATCCTACCTATCTCTTGGGCTTACATCGCAATGATGGGCGAACCTGGCCTAACAGACGCGACTAAAGTTGCGATTCTGAACGCGAACTACGTGATGGAGAAACTACGTCCTCACTACCCTGTTCTTTACCGTGGCACTAACGGCCGCGTAGCGCACGAATGTATTATCGATATTCGTCCGCTTAAAGAAGATACAGGCATCAGCGAAGAAGATATTGCTAAGCGTCTAATGGACTTCGGTTTCCACGCACCGACTATGTCTTTCCCAGTTGCTGGCACGCTAATGGTAGAGCCAACTGAATCAGAAGATTTAGAAGAGCTAGACCGTTTCTGTGAAGCGATGATCGCAATCCGTCACGAAATGGCAGCAGTGAAAAACGGTGAATGGCCACTAGACAACAACCCTCTAGTGAACGCACCGCACACACAAGTTGACCTTTCAGGCGCAGAATGGGATCGCCCTTACTCTCGCGAACTGGCTTGCTTCCCATCGAAAGCAACGAAGAACTCGAAGTACTGGCCTACTGTTAACCGTGTAGACAACGTATACGGCGACCGTAACCTAATCTGTTCTTGCCCAAGCATCGATAACTACGAAGACTAATTTTTGTAGATATTAGATAAACAAAAGCGAACCACTTGGTTCGCTTTTTTGTTTTTGGAGAATCAATCATTTCAAGGTGAGAGGCAAAGATCGATCAAGCTGACCAGCAATCCACATATTAGCTTTCTATTATCGTTATTCAATATCTAAGCTTTGTTCTATTTGTAACGCCAGTAATAAACTTATCTACCTCTTCATAGAATTTGGCAGGGTCGTTTTGCACCCAGTGGTTTGCCCCCTCAAACGAAACATTGTCTAGCGTACTAATAAACGCTTTCGCACGTTCACACCCCTTTAGGCTGTCAGTACCCCAAAAATATACTTTAGGTATGGATAAGTTTTCGTAGATTTGCCCACAGCCAACCACGCCACGGATATCTTGAGTCGCATGTTGCCCGTAGATTTCACTGGCGGTTTGACCAAGAACCTCTGGCTCACACCGTCTAACTGACGAAAGATACTTAACACCCGCTCCGTGTCCCCACGCCATGGCAAAACGTTTTGCGAAACCTTCTCCTTTCACCCAGTTCGTAAATTCGTCAGTACTTAGTTCAGAATATGTGTCTGCAATAATCTGGGATAGGATGATGCTTTCTTCGTGCAACCCGCCTTCAGCATTAATGAAACCACGCACGATACCTTTCGTGTCGTATTCACAAACCAACGTCGATGTATCACCTCCCCAAGAGTGCCCAAGCAGAAAACAATCATGGATGCTCAATTGGTCGAGTGCTTTCAACATTCGCTTTGCTTGGCTTTCTGTTGAGTGGGATATATTTGAAGCAGGAGAATAGCCATAACCACACAGGTCGAACATGATTAAGTTGTAATTCGGGAGCCAATCTAACGCGTCGGAAAAACATAAATGTGACTCACCCAACCCATGAATTAACACTAATGTTTCCTGAGACTCTTTGATGTCAGTCGACAAGCAATAAAGCTGGTCACCATCAATCTCTAACCACTTTTCTATCAGCAACTTACCCTCTCACTTCTAATCGCAGAATTTGAATTTATCATAACGAATCCAACACGATAAGATAGGTTAAGTTGATTAAATTTTATAAACTCATTGACCTTACCGTAAGGGAAAGGTTTAAGGTGAAAAGAAATTCACGCTCGATTAGGAAATGATTATGGGGTGTTGTAACAAAGCGCCAAAAGGTGGAGCCCCTCTTGGCCTGCTTCTAAAAGTAACGCTTGGGATTGGGTTATTTGTGTTTCTGTTGGCTTTGTGGCAGTAGGAAGCTAAGAAGTGATGGTTAAGTAAGGGTTAGATAGCGCCAAATTGATATTGGCGCCATAGTCGTTTGTTATATGCTTACTTCACCCGTGCCCTTTCGTACCATTGGTCAAATTGGTCGATGACCCTGTTGTGATAGAAAGTTTTACTAATACTTTTAGGGTTGTCCGGATCTAATCGGCGCAATTTACAGTACCTTTCACCTTCAGCTTTTAGCGTCCTCATTTGGTCATGAAAGACTTTATTTTGCTTAAAGTTCGTATAGCGTGCCTTGATTATTTCTAGCAGCTCGTAGTAATCGTGTGGATAGTTTTTCAGAGCATCTTCTTCGGAAAGAACAATTTCCGGAGCATCAGGATCATTAGTTAGACGCACTTGTAACGCTTCATCATTTGTCGTTTTTACCAGCTTAGTATGAAGTTTCAACGATATAGCAAAGTTTGCATCTTTTTCATGCTCATGGTCTTTCTCGATATCTTTCAGATACTTCAGGAGGTTTGACTTAACCTCACTGTCCACGCTAAAACTAGCAACATCTGAAAGATGGAAAAATGATACAGGCATAAGGTAGAAGTTGTACCGACTAAAGTCATGGTTGAACCAGTTCATAGCAAGAGTCATGAAGTTTTTCAGTGAAGCTGTACCAATTTCTTGGATATTAGTGCTCAATTCAAGATCACCGCAGACAAAATGCACTGAATCATCTCGGATGTTCATTAACAATCGAATGTTATCTCCGACTACGTTTGGGATAGAACCATTAGCTAATAAACGATTCAGGGCAGCTCCCAATGAAATCGTTTTAGGGTTACCACTTGGGGATATTACAACTTGCGCCTTGTTAAAAATATGGATGGACTCAGGATTGTCACCAGCATCTTTTACCAACTTTGACTTTAAAAGAAGTTCCCATGCATTTGTCATTAGAATTGAGAAAGTCTCTTCTCGATGCTGAAAATTAGGTTTGTTGTATATTTCTATCGCTGAAATACACGCTGAGATAGCCTTTTCTAACATAATCTGGTGAAGGTACTTATCTACTTCATCTTTTTGGCTTTGGTGTTGGCGAAAAGTAGTTGAGTTGAAAGTTGTGATAACTTCTGTGACCTTATAAGCATTGTTCTTTCGCTCCAGCAATGAAACCCATTTTTTACGTAAATACGTTTTTACTGTAGATACGCTCCAACCTGTCTTTTCAGCTAAGTCATCTAACGTGAACTCGTGTCCAGATTGAAAACTCTCAAGGAAGAATGTATAAGCCTTGTCTACTTGCAACCATTTTTTCTCTGACATAAACCTACCTACTAACTGCATACAATAGTTCTGAGACCGAAAAGTTCTGCATTTAAATACATGATTTTTCTATCTAGTTTTTTATGCCATCAATTGTACTGGTCTTTGCCTTTTCATAACAATTACTTATACCGAAACATTAGTGATTAGCGTGGCAAATATAGAATTTATCTGTCTAGTATGATTCCCGAAAAATCATTAACTTACGCGCGTTAACCCTGTGTTTTAACCATCAGAACCCTTGACTGTCTCAAAGCTAATTGAACTCTATAAATCCAAAGCTTGACCCTATACGGTAAGGTGTTTATATTGTCGCCCGCCCAACGGGGCACATCCTAAAATGCACACCGGCCATCCTGCCATCATTCGTGTATTTATATTGGTGTTGTGAACTTCCATGCTAACGAAATTTCGTCCTTTTATTCGTGAATCGGGTGCGCTTATGCATCTTTCGATTCCAATCATTTTGACTCAAATAGCGACCCAAGCAATGGGGTTTGTAGATACGACAATGGCTGGCCAAGTAAGCCCTGCCGATCTCGCCGCTATTGCACTTGGCACCAGCCTTTGGATCCCAGTTTTACTGCTACTGCGTGGTGTGATTATGGCGCTAACGCCTGTTGTTGCTTACCACCGAGGTGCACGTGATTTCCAAAGTATCTCTGTTGAATTCTTCCAGATGGTTTGGTTGGCATTAATTGCTAGTGTGCTCCTCATCGCTTATTTGGTGAGTGCGAAACCGATTTTAGAATGGATTGGGGTTGCCGCTGAGATCATCCCTATCGGCAGTGACTATGCTTTCGCCCTAGCCTTTGGTGTACCGGGTATTGCCCTGTTCTACACTTTGAACGGCTTCTGTGAAGGGATGAACAACACCAAAGTACCAATGATCATTTCTGTGGTTGGTCTGTTAGTAAATATTCCGGTCAACTACGTGCTGATCTACGGTAAGTTCGGCTTCCCTGAAATGGGCGCTGTCGGTTGTGGTTGGGCGACAAGCTTGGTGTATTGGCTAATGTCGGGGATGCTGTATTCCTACATTAAAGGTCATCACCACTACAAGTCCATCATCAGCTTTGCAGACGCTAAGCCAAAAGCAAAAGAGATGCTTCACCTTCTAAGATTAGGTTTACCTATCGGGATGAACATCGCGGTTTGTGGCAGTATCTTTGCGGTAATCGCACTGATGATTGGCCGTATTGGTGCAGAGAACGTGGCAGCGGCACAAATTGCACTTAACATCTCGATCCTAACTTACGTGATTCCTATGAGTATCTCGTTTGGCATTACGATTCGTGTTGGACATGCACTAGGCGAGAAAGACGAACTAGGCGCAATTGAACGCAGCAAAGTCGGTATCTTGGTTGCGGCGTTGATTTCATTACTTTCGGTTGCGATGTTCCTTCTGTTCCCGGAGTGGATCATTAGGCTTTACACCACCGACCCTGCAATTAGCGCGACAGCAGCAGTATTGTTGACGTTTACGGCGATGTACCAATTCAGCGATGCATTACAAACGTCTGCTAACGGCGCACTACGTGGCTATAAAGACACTAAGATCCCGATGATTTTAGCTATCGCTTCATACTGGGGCTTAGCACTACCACTGGGCATGGTATTGGGCTTAACAGACCACATTGTTCCTGCAATGGGTGAAGAAGGCTTTTGGATTGGTATTCTAACGGGCTTGAGCGTTTCAGCGACGCTGATGTTAATTCGCTTGCGATACGTGATTAAGAAGCGTGACTTGCCACCAGCAAGTGCTCCATTGGCAAACTAAGACAAATCAACAAGCTAATACAAAAAAGCACGTTATTGCTACTCGGCAATAACGTGCTTTTTATTGAATTTCTATAAATCAGTTAATGTGTACGATTTAACAATTGTTGTTAACAATACGAACTGTACACTCGCATCCTTCATCAGGACACTGGCTACCATTGGTTCGGCCAAAAGAGTCATAAAGAACAAAGCAACCTTGGCGTTGCTCTAAGTCAGCGTCTGTTATATTCGTACTATCTAGTTCTGCTTGAGTAAAGTCATAATCATACCCGACCACGGTATGTCGATTACCGAGTTCTGAAGTTAAGCTATCATCATCCGACAAAGTTAGGAAGTGGAGCATATTTAACGCATCTCCTGATTCACCTTCACTTTCAGGGCAAAGGGTTCCCCAGTCGACTTCAACGCTACCAATACCAAAGTCAATCACATAGTTGCTCTGGTCACCTGGGTTTGTTGCGTCCGGATTAAGCCCAACAATAATCGCCTTAGAGGTTACTTGTGTGATCACCCCTTCCATTGCACCTGCAACACCTTCAAGCACCGCTTCTCTCGCTGACTCTTGGATATTAAGAAACCTCGGGGCTGCCGTTACGGCTAAAACACCGAGTATCACGATGACAACGATTAATTCCATTAACGTAAAGCCGTTTTTCTTCATAACACCCACATCATGTGACAACTAAAAGATTCAATAACTCAATGAATTATCACTAACTATACATTGTGGAGAGATGCGTAACACCTTATGTGTCGCATCAAAGCTGCTGTTTAGTCGGTTTTTTGAACTTGCGCATGTGAAGTAAAGGGAAGTGGCTTCATGTTACTGTCTTATTTATTCACGTTCTTTTGAATAAGCTAAATTGTCACGATATAGCGACGCGCTTACATTCTTGATCTCTGTTGTGCGCTATTGGTGTATTTACTTTGGCATCTCGCAAAAAAATAGCGCTCATGTATGACATAAGCGCTATTAAATAACTGGAGACCCACACATCTCTCAAAGAGATATGTTGGGAATTCTAGATTTTAAATGAGCCGACATAACGGTCGAGAACTTGTGACAACTCTGCCAGCTGCTGGCTTGATTGCTCTAACTTCTCACTTGCGCTCAAACCGTTTTTGACTGAGCTGTTAACCGTATCCATGTTCATATTAATTTCATTCGCTACCGCTGATTGCTGCTCCGTTGCCGTTGCGACTTGCGTATTAATATCGAGAATAGCCAAAACTTGCGTGGCAATTTTTTCCAAAGCTTGGCGAGCCATTTCAGTTTCAGTCGTACCCTCTTCAATTAAGTTCTTGCTATTACTCATCGAGCTAACAGCGTTCTTAGCTTCGGTTTGAAGTTGGTTGATCATCGTGTCAATTTCATCGGTCGACTGTGCTGTTTTTGTCGCTAGGTTACGAACTTCATCAGCAACGACAGCAAAGCCTCGGCCAGCCTCACCAGCACGCGCAGCTTCAATTGCAGCATTAAGCGCAAGCAAATTCGTTTGCTCAGAGATACCTCTAATAACATCAAGAATAGTACCGATCGATTGGGTATTATCAGCAAGGCTAACAATGATGTCAGAAGCACTATTCATCTCGGCTTCAAGGTTCGAGATTGAGGTCGTGGTCTTCTCAATCGTCTTATGACCTTCTTGAGTTTCACTCGCCGCCATGTTTGCCGCGCTTGCAGCACCAGCCGCGCTAGATGCAATTTCATTAACCGTGGCAATCATTTCATTCATAGATGTCACGACCAACATGGTTTGTTCGTTCTGTTCTTGCCCTCTTTGCAATGCTTGCTGCGACTGTTCACGAAGCCCAATAGCTGTGCTATTTAATTCGACACCAGTATTCACTGTTTGCGTAATTATCTCGTGCACCTTGCCAACGAACACATTGAAAGCCGATGAGATTTGAGCGACTTCGTCATTCCCTTTAATTGGCAAACGTACTGATAGATCACCATCGCCTTCAGAAATATCATGCAATGTATTTTTCAATACCAAGAGAGGTTGCATCAGTTTGCTAAGAAGAAGTGATAGAACAACGAGACAAACAACAAAAATGAAAACCATTGAAGCGAGCTGGTAGCTAATAATGCCATTCGTTGCTTGGCTAACCTCTGTGATAGGAATACCGATATCAAAAGTACCGTACAGCTCACCGTTGACGTAGATAGGTGCCATGATGTCAAACACCCAAACTTGTTGAACATCAGCGTACCATTTTGAATACTGTTGGACGCCTTGGGTTGCGCCTTTAACTGTATAACTATCTTCATAAACTTTATTCAGTTTATTTTTGTCGCTGTGAGCAATAGCACTTACGTTACTATCAATAACAATGGCATAAGTGACATCAGATCGCTGTTTCAGCTCACCCACCAACTTTTGTAAATCTTGAACTGGATTGTCCGAATTCTCTAAGATATACCCCGCATTTCCAGCCAAGAATTCAGCTTGAACTTGCGATTTGTTCAATATTATCTCATCAATTTTTTCGCTTGAAATGAAATAAGTTGACGCCATACTCGCAGCGACGGCAATGCCAAACATAATAAAAACGGCAAATAGGATTGTTTTCTTCATTTAGGTTGTCTCGACGCAAGTTTGTTAAAAGTTCTCTAAAGGTTTCAAAAACTGAAACCAAAGCTCACACGTTTTATCTCGTGTTAGAGCTCGCCTCTATTTCTTTATCTGTAAAAATCCTGATAACTTTAGTCAAATCATGCGAAAAACATATGTTAATCACGACTTCTTAACATATGGGCGAATTCAACACGGAACCTGCACTTGGAAATCTGATTAATAAGTAAAGTCGTCGCTTAATCATTACATTTGAATAAAGAGTCGATTTCGCGTATTGAACCAGAGAACTGGCATCTTGTGGAATGTTAGGGCTTGGCGTAAACCGTTTACCTAATAGTGCTTAATATTCTCGCTTCTAGTTGGTGCAATAACACAAAAAAGGCGAACCATTGGGTTCGCCTTTCTACATGAAGAATCGTGCTTATCGATTTATCGCCAAATATGAGCCAGCCGCAATCATTATTCCACCTGCACTTTGATTTAATCTTTTATGAGCGCGTGGCGTTTTAAGTAAACTTGCCATTCTGCCCGCGCCCATTGCAATGAGCATTAAACCAGACATCAGAGCAACCGCCGCTAAGACAGAAACCAATATAATATCTTGCGACTGCAAAACCGTCAGGTCAATGAACGTCGGCAAGAATGAAATATAGAACAAAATCACTTTCGGATTTGATGCTGAGATCAAAAAGCCTTGCGCGAAGCTGGCGAGTTCTGATTTCTGACTTTGCTTGGCTGCGAGCTCCGCTGAGCCTTGCACTTCAGGTAGGCTCTTAAACATCTTGTAGCCCAAGTAAATCAGATAAGCGGCACCAACGTAGCGAATCACCTCAAAAGCAAACGACCAGTTCTCAGCAATCGTCGCTAGGCCAAAACAGGCAAGCGCAAGATAAATCAGATCACTGCATATCATTCCTAACGAAAGAGTGATGCACTTTCGCCAACCGTTAACCATGCCACGAGCTAAAATCGCAAATACGCCAGGCCCCGGAGTAATACCAAATATAAACATGGCAATAAAGAATGTAACTGCGCCTTCTAGTGACATCTGCCGTCCCTCAAATATCATTCAACATTATAATTTTCGAACGTATCATGGAGCCCCGATTCGGGTAAAGAACGTTTTTGTCTAAGAGCGTGTTTGACTAACAGCGTTTTAACTAAGAATGATTCACACGACTCATGTTTTGAATAAATGTCACACGTAATTTCCTCACTAAGCATGCCCGCAAAGCTAAAAGCTAAACCCCACGTGTTTTTTGTTAATACACGAAAAAGGCGAACCTAGTGGCTCGCCTCTCAAAATATTGACTACAAATCAACGCAACAAGATTAGTTCGCTATTGGTGACAACAACTCTGGGTTTACAACTATGTTTCTCACACCATGTGCGTGATCTTCATTGAAGTCGTTTCCTTCACACCAGTTGCCAACCGTCGCGATGTTTACTTTCGCCACTTGGGGTCTCACGCTCCATGTAACTTGGAAAGGCGAACCTTGCTCATTGTAACCTGGCCCCGTTGTAGAGCCTGCGTATTGAATCGCTGAGCCAGTATCTTGTGGAATATTCGGAGCTTGATGCAAACCGTTAACTTTAGAGTGCTTAGCCAATGCTTCGAAGTCGAGTGCCTTGTCGTCATTCACTAACACATAAACTTGGGTTTCAACACGCAGTTGCGGGTTGGTAATCGCATCGTTGAAACAAGCACCAAGGGTTTCTCCCGGTTCAACTTGAGCGGTTGAATACACGTAATGCACTTCGATAGTGTCGCCCGAATGCAAAGAACCATGATCGCTCGGACAAACCTCGCCCTCAAATGGTTTCAGCTCAGCAGAACTCAGCTTGCCTGTGTATTTAAAGCCACTCTGGAAACCTTTACCATCACCGTTACCAGCGTATTGGGTGAACTCACCACCTTTGTGTTCTGCGTTCTTATGGAAGTGAATATTACATAAATTCATGGCAGTTGAATCTGGCGCATCGGAAAACAGACGAGCGTTAGTTCCCTGCAAGGAACCCAAATCACGGGGGGCTTGTGGGCCGAAACCTTTACCTTGCGTGTTTTCAGACAGGTTCGCTCTTTGTTCAGCGATAACACTGTCTGCTACAGACTCATGGCTCGCGTCAGATGCGTTCGCTTGAGCCGCCAACATGGCCATCGCGACGCTTAAAAATACACTCTTATTCTTCATATCTCTTCCCTAGAATATTGATAACAAAACTAAATACCGGATTTCACGGCAAACATACTACTATGCTCACAAGTGAATATCAGACATTGTCTTTGTAAGATTAGATTTCACGGTTTATTTTGGGAAGAGTATTAAAACCCTTGATGCATATAACAAGTCAAATACGGTAAATACGGCGAGTCCATTCCAGAACGAACAAATACCTACTTTGCTGACTGTCTCTTGACTCAAGCCGACAAACAAGCGAACAACAGCTATAGCCAGAACTAAAAGCAGAACTAATAGTAAGTTTCAGATATAAAAAAGACGAACCACTTAGCTCGCCTTGTTTACTGATTCGATGTTCTTCGTTCGAGCTATTCGCTCAACCATGGCCTGTGGCAAATATACCAAAGGTCAGAACGTTCAAGGTGTCTGTTACTCCCTCGAGCGATTTGATGACTTTCTTAGTCGGCTCGTTATTAAGTAATAGGTAACTTCCCAGCCCTTTCTCATTGTCGGTCTCGACTTCACCTTGTTTCGCTGTTATTTGAGATGAGTGTACTTCAGACTCTTCGACCGCTTCTGAAACAGTTTCTGATTCTGCTTTAACGTTGGCACTAGTATCTTTAACTAAATCAGCACTTGCATCATCAGCAGACTCAGCAATGACGTTTAAATTCGCATCATCTTCGACACTTTTCGACAGAGTGTCTTCGTTGCTCAGTGTCTTCTCGTCGATCTGCTCATTACTCGTTGTAGAGCAAGCGGTTAAGAAAAACAGACTAACGATGAATGTGACTAGGTTACGCACCATGACGATAAGGCTCGAATTAATAAAACATTGTTCGATTGTAATTTATTTGTCTTGCTACATCCAGTCCCAAGTGGCTTAAGAGCGAGATTGATTGAATCTAAAGATAAAGTGGAAATGAAGTTTGACGCTAGAGCCTAATAGTTAGAAACCTCAATCAGATTACCATCAGGATCTCGAACATAAACAGATACGATTCTTCCCGTCGCACCGGTTCGCTGTACTGGCCCCTCTTCTATCTCTATTCCGTTCGCTTTGATATGTTCGATTACCTGTGTCATTGGTGTGCTGGTAATAAAACAAAGATCGGCACTCCCCGCTTGCACACGTTCAGCCTTTGGTTCGAACTCATTGCCTTGCTGGTGAAGGTTTATCTTTTGAGTACCAAATGACAACGCCAAACGACCTTCTCCGAACTGGATGGGCTTCATGCCTAACACGCGCTGATAAAAATCCACCGTCACGGTTAAGTCTTTAACGGTTAACACTAAGTGATCTAAATGACTGATTTCCAATTTAATCATCCTTGTTTCGTCGTTACTGAATATTGCGTGCTAAATGCCGAATAAACCTTAGCCTTAGCCTTAGCCTTAGTAACATACTCTAATGTCCAAAGTGCTAACACAAGATCAGCATACATCTTCAGCTCTCACTTTGAACGAATGAAGGGAGCACGGACTGCGCTCCCTTCTCATCAGTTTTAGCTAACTTAAATCACTTTAAGTCGTTTTAGCTAGTAACAAGAACCTTCAAATACCCAGTACCAATAATTGTTGAACGGGTCAGCTCCCCAGTTATCCGCAGACGCTGTGAATCTGTTGCCATAATATTGAATGGCTGTGCCTGCCGGATAATAGTAATTTGGATTCCACTCTTGAAGGTTATCGCACAAGCCTTGTGGCTCAGGTTCTGGTTGAGGCTCTGGCTGAGGTAATTCAAACTCTGCGCTAACGGCCACGTAAGCATCCATTGAGCTTTGAGCACCGTCCACCAGCACGTAGATATCCTCACCTTGCACGCCACCAAAACCGCAGTATTCATTGTTATCTGAGTTGGTAGAAGAGCAATCGTAGTCGTTTAGTGACGCAGGTCTGCCGATTGCGACATACAAGTCAACGTTGCCGTAACCATGGTAAGTCTGAATCCAAGCATCACTTCCAGGTGCATTCTTTAGAACGAACTGTTGCTGATCATCGCCACCACTCACAATGGGTGTTGGCACGTTTATCTCTAGCTCGACGACACCAGGTGTTGGAGTTGGAGTTGGAGTTGGGGTTGGGGTTGGAGGATTAGGGCTCGGATTTGGCTGACCAGAACCACAGTTTTGTACATCGATACCTACTTCGTTAAACGCAGATTTCACTGCTGAGGTCTCATAACCTAACTTTTCAGCAGCTTTGCAAACCCCGTTGGCACCTTGTTGGAAATCCGAGTTTGGTGTCCAGTAAAGTTGGTTAGCGGTTGCGTAAGCCTTAAACGCTTTTTTGATACCCCAACTGTTGCTCGTGGCTAGATGGTAGAACGCTTTATTAAAGATCCCTGAACTATGGTGAACATCAATGCCATTGTAATACTGGTTGATGTGACCGATAGACATACCATCTTGACTTGGGTTAATGAAGTAACGCATCGCATCACTATGTTTCATTACATGCTCACCCATCTTCCAATTGAAAGTGCCATGTACATATTCACTAAGCGCCGCAGCAGCTACATCAGAGAAAGATTCGTTCATTCCGCCCGACATACCACGATATTCAAGGTTTGAGTTTTGCTCAGTAAAACCATGACTGACCTCATGAGCAATCACGTCCCACGTCGCCAATGGATACATGGATTGGTTACCATCTCCAAACGTCATTTGGCGGCCATCCCAGAACGCATTCCCATAGTTCGAACCGTAGTGAACTCGCATAGTAAGCTTTTGCTGAATAGGACGTGTGTTCAACCAATCTTGGTACATGTCGAACACACGTTGGCCAAAGTAGTGTGCGTCGTTCATTGGTGCATACGCACCGTTAACTGCGCGATAATTATTGACGTTCTTACCGTAATTTCCGTTACAGCTAAATTGATGGATTTGCCCTGAACCTTGTTGGTTGTTCATGTTCATAGTCACAACGTTTTGGCTGTCCATCTGGCAATACGAGTTGACTTGGAATCCGCCAAACTGCGTGTTCGAGCCAAAGTAATAACGGCCACTTTTCTGGTTTCCACCCGGTCCTTCTGCCTCTATGAACGCAATCCCTTCCCATCGATCCAGTAACTCACCCGATTTAGCATCAACAAGCGTAATCGGTCTTGAGGGTGCCATGCCCAGAGTCTGCAAGAAATCGACCTTATAAATCAGGCGCGCTTGTTGCTGTTCATCAAGCCAAATAAGAAGCTCGGTGTTAGGATCACGAATAGTCGCTGCGGCAACCCCTTTGTGCTGTGACTTTGCAATATCGACAGCTTGCTTTGCGCTAATCATTGGCAGTGTCGATCCAATATCTGACTCAATACCCGTTAATACTTGGCCATCAACCGCTTTCGCAAAGCCCTTCTGAGAAAGATCAACCACTACCGATTGACCGTAAACCGGAATCCCGTAGTGAAGTTGTGTTTTACGTAGGAGTGTTGTTGTACCAGTATTCACTCGACTTGCATCTTGGTAAGCAAGTGGTTGGCTTACAGCGGTAAAACCCTGTGTTGTTTGATTGAGTACTGTAGATAAATCGACTTGCGAGTAGTCGACAACATTGGCAGCTTGAGAAGTAAACGCTATCGGAAATAGCATTAGTAAATGTGCACCACGCATACATCACCTTTATAATTATGTTTTTATTAATTCACCAACTAGATGAACTAGCATCTTAACGATAGATATTGCACATAAAGAAATTAATCCAGTTGCATATGTGAGGTTAATTCAAAACATAATTAATGATGTATTTCGAACTGAGATATACAGCAAAAATTTATTTAAAATCTTATAGTTAGCTAAATATTGAAGTGTCATTTCTATAAATAGGAAGTGATAAATCGCACAGTAATAAGCATTAAAACCAATCCAAAGAAGTCAGTTGAACGATAACCTCTTTGGTGGTTTTAACACTGGTCGGGTAACCGATGGCGAAATCAGATCGCTATCGGGCACTCATCTAATGAATAAGTGAAGGATGAAATGTGAATAGATGAATAATAATCGCTGCAGAAACTTACAAGATGTTCAGGCCAAATAGTTCTTTAACATCAAACAACACGGTTTCTGTTCTTTCTCTCGATAGCTGCGTGCCTTGGCGCAAGATATCGATGAGTTGCGCTTTGTCATCCAACAATTCGGCTCTGCGTGCTCTAATAGGGCGAATCATCTCTTGTAGACACTCTTCCAATACCTTTTTAGTTTGGCCATCCCCTAACCCGCCTCTGCGATAGCGATCTTTTAGTTCATTGACGTATTGAGTGTCAGTATGGAAAGCATCAAGATAGGTAAATACGATGTTCCCTTCTACTTGGCCAGGATCTTCGATTCGTAGATGATTTGGGTCGGTATACATGGATTTGACTGCGGTACGAATCTCTTTCTCGGTCGCACCAAGGTTAATCGCATTCCCCATCGATTTTGACATCTTGTTCTTACCGTCGGTGCTCGGAAGACGGGAGGCATTGCTAAGCAGAGGTTTACACTCATTTAAAACTGGCTTGCCCGCGAGCGAGTTAACTTTCCTCACGATCTCATTGGTCTGTTCAAGCATTGGCAATTGGTCGTCACCCACTGGAATCAAGGTCGCGTTAAAGGCTGTTATATCAGCTGCTTGTGAAATGGGATAAGTTAGAAAACCAGCCGGAATTGAGCGACCAAACTCCTTGTTTTGAATTTCACTTTTAACGGTTGGATTGCGCTCCAAACGAGCGATAGACACAAGGTTGCTGTAGAACATGGTGAGTTCTGCCAGTGCTGGTAACTGTGATTGAAGGCAGATTGTGGTTTTTGTTGGGTCGATACCGACCGCTAGATAGTCAGCCACCACATTAAGAATGTTAGACGAAACCTTGGCAGGATTATGTGCATTGTCGGTAAGGCCTTGCATGTCGGCAACCAATATCGTTTGGTCGTGAATATGCTGCAACGAAGTACGCTGCTGAAGTGAACCAACATAGTGACCCAGATGTAAAGGTCCCGTAGCTCGGTCGCCAGTCAGAATGATTTCTGGTTTGTTCGTGTTTTGAGGTGTTTTCATGGGGTATCTCCAAGTAATAAAAGCTACTGGAGATAAAAAGAGACGACATTCTTGGTGACATTCTTAACTACCTTCCAGCAGCTAAAGAATGTGAGTATTCCGTGCTGCTCTAGATAGAGCACCACCAAAAGAAAATTGACGTTGAAGCGGAAGTAAATTTCATTATTAAAACCTACCAATAATAAGGGTTAGCGACAACCCTTTTATTGGTAGACAATAAAACTAACGTACCGAAACCAGTTTTCGATGCGTTTTAAAACAGAAACCATTGAAGATGGATATCGTAAGTAAATGTATTAATTACATAAATAAATGATTCTAGAGCGCATAGCTTGGTTGACGTTAAAGTGAGCATTCAAAAACTCAAGCTGTGCCAGAGCCGATTCTGCCGTACGATCGTAACCTTGAGTGAAGGTTGGCAATAAATCAGCGAATTTAGGAAAGCGCGCCTCTAGCCTTCTGTCAGACATAAACTCATCGACAAATTCAGGTTGTGGGCTTTCTGTTTGATCCACAAGATCGATCAAACGATCAAGCGCGTAGGATTGAACAAACCGGCTCCCAGAAAGCTTTTCACCTCGATTATAGCGAGACATACCCACATAAAGATTGGTCAGTGCTTCACCGATGATCCATTCTTGAGAGTTCGTTTCAGGGACACCTTTTGTTGGTGGAACACAACATTGAGTATCAAAGCCAGCTTCCTGCCAAACAATACGACCTTCAGCAAACGGAATATGCGCTAATTCGTGTGGTTCGAATACCGCAAACTCACAGAATATCCCATCGGCATAAAGTACTTTATAGCCATCGACTGTGTTCCTTACCGCATAGTCGATTGGAAGAATGTCAGATAACCAATGCAAGCTATCTAAGAAATACTGCTTGTGCCCCGTTTGCACTATCGCGAAGAAATCCACGTCTGAATATTGATCCAATCGTTCCGTTTCAATGCCGACAGAACCTAGGCCTAACAAAGCATGCGCCTTACCTGAGGCCCTTAAAGACTCTCCAATCGCATCTAAACGTTGTAAGAGTTTTTCTGGTGTATTTGGCTGTTGTGCTTGCATTGCTCTATCCCTATCAAGTTGAATGCCACTCAACCTAACTGATAATTAGAACACCTATGAAGTCTAATTTATAAAATATGTGTTTGGGATAACGATCTGCGCAACTTATTGCTTCGTTTAAACTCACAAATCATCCACTAGCGTCCGACTTTCTATCCGATTTACACCGAAGACTTAGCTAAATACGCTGCCATTTCTTGCTCTGGTACCATGCCTCCGCCCGTCGCCCAAACAAGATGTGTGGCATTGGCTAACGTAGAATCATCGATGCCTAACCTTTCCAGATACTCACTGTTGTGTTCAACATGAACTGCGCCCGGCATACCAGCCAATGCAGAAGGCTCTAACTGAATACCTTCGGCTTGATTCAATTCACTTAACAGTTGATACATACGCTCGTCGGTCAACGTGTAATAGCCATCTAATAAACGTTCCATTGCTCGGCCAACAAAACCAGACGCACGGCCAACGGCTAGGCCATCTGCGGCAGTTAGGTTATCAATACCCAGATCTTGAACTGCAATGTCATCATGCAAACCAGTGTGAACGCCCAACAACATACAAGGAGAATGAGTCGGTTCAGCAAAGATGCAGTGAACATCATCACCAAACGCCATCTTTAAGCCAAATGCCACACCACCGGGGCCGCCGCCAACACCGCAAGGCAAGTAAACGAACAATGGGTGTTCTTGGTCGACGATAACCTGTTGTTGTTCGAATTGCTGTTTGAGCCTCTCTCCCGCCACCGAATAACCGAGGAACAAGGTTTGAGAGTTTTCATCATCAATGAAGAAACAACGCGGGTCTTGTTCTGCTTCTTTACGCCCTTGCTCTACCGCTACACCATAATCTTGCTCATACTCAACCACATTAACGCCATGCTCACGCAGTTTGTTTTTCTTCCACGCTCTCGCATCAGCAGACATGTGAACCGACACCGTAAAGCCAAGCTTGGCACTCATGATGCCGATGGACATGCCAAGGTTACCTGTCGACCCTACGGCAATACTGTATTGTTTAAAGAAGTCGCGAAACTCGGGCTCTAGCAGTTTGCTGTAATCATCGCTCTCACTCAATAATCCGGCTTCAAACGCTAATTTCTCGGCGTGGGTTAACACTTCATAAATACCGCCACGGGCTTTAATTGAACCAGAAATCGGCAAGTGACTGTCTTTCTTCATCATCAAGCGACCTTTGATAGACAGCTGATAATGCGCTTCCAATGTTGATTTCATCGCAGGGATATCAACAAGCTCAGACTCAATAATGCCATTAGTGATTTGAGTTTCAGGGAAAGCCTTTGCCAGATAAGGCGCAAACCTTTGTAATCTTAGGCTTGCAGCGTGAATGTCTTTCTCGCCCAAACCCACATAAGGTAATCCCTGCTCTAGCGTTTTGATGTTTGGGTTAAACCAAGTCACCTCTTCCAGCGCTACAAGTTGTTTTAACAACGGAAAGTCGTTAGTGAGCTTATCTAGGTTAAATTCACTTTTTGGGTTCAATTCAGTCATGGGTTACCTTCTCTGGTATAAAGCAACCTGCGCTGCTATACAGCGACATGCACTCGTTCAATCACTTGGTTTTGTGCCTATTAAAGCGGTATTTGTGTAATCATTCAATGATCTGTAGGCTAGCGTTTCTTCTCATAAGCACACAGTAGAACAACCTATGAGCGCCTCACTTCGTAACAGCATTTTCATCATGTTAGGGATTCTATTCCTTTCACTTAACCTTCGCGGGCCTTTTACGAGCTTGGCTCCGGTGCTTTCTCAGGTTATGGAAGGGCTCAACCTTAACTCTTCTGCTGCTGGGTTTTTAACGGCTTTACCGCTGCTAACGTTCGCCTTGTTCTCACCATTAGTAACCAAGATATCCCAACGAATCGGCCTTGAGCCTAGCCTGTTGTTAGTATTGGTGTTGATCACGACAGGTATTACGCTACGTTCTTTTGGAATTATTCCGACCTTATACATCGGCACTGTGATGATCGGGCTTGGTATCGCGATTGGTAACGTGTTGTTGCCGGTTGTGGTCAAAATCAGCTTCCCGACACGCATCGCTACCGTGACTTCTTTGTATATCTTTACGATGGGTATTGGTTCGACGTTAGGTTCAAGTTTGATGGTTCCATTTTCAGAACTGACCTTATTCACATTGACAGGTTGGCAGTTAGCGCTGTTAATGAACCTTGTATTTCCAATATTGGCCTTGATGATCTGGTTACCTAAAATCAGAAAGCGTTCTTCTTCTGCCACCAATAAGAAGCAAGAAGATAAACCGCTGCCGATGAAAAAGATGATTAAGAGCGGTGTCGCGTGGCAAGTGACGTTGGCACTTGGGCTTAACTCATTTACCTTTTATTCTTTGGCTGGTTGGTTACCACAGATCTTGAACGATCTTGGCTACAGCGAGATCGATGCGGGTTACATCTACGGATTCCTGCAGTTTTCAACCATGGTTCCAGGGCTACTGTTACTGCCGTTCTTAGGCAAAAGCGATAACCAACAATGGCTCATCACCCTTTGCACTTCGAGTGTATTTATTGGATTGATTGGCCTACTGTACTTACCTGATTTTGCCATATTTTGGGTAGGACTGTTTGGATTGGCGAACTGTTCTACGTTTATTATTGCGCTTTCTTTTGTGGGCCTGAGAACCTCAAATAGCAGCCAAGCCGCTTCACTGTCTGGCATGGCTCAGGGCATTGGTTATGCTCTAGCGGCGACTGGCCCGACTTTGGTTGGTAAGCTTCATGCTATGACTGATTCTTGGAGTTTACCGATTCTATTGATAGCAACTGTCGCATTTGCCTGTACGATTTTTGCAGCGCTCGCAGCAAGAGACAAGAAAGTCAGCGTTTAAACGACAGCAGAATAGTTATGGCCTTGCGTCTGTCTTGCTGGCGACTGTCTTGATATATTCACTCGGCGACAAACCAAACTTGCCTTTAAAACGCTGGCTAAAGCGCCCTTCTGATTGATAACCACAAGACTGAGCCAGCATTGCAACGTTCTGTTGTCCATTCTGCATCAGGAAAAGTGCGTGACTTAAGCGCACTTCCGCCAGTACCTCGCGATATTGCATACCTTCAAGTTTCAACTTACGGATAAGCGTGGCGCGGCTCATAGCAAAACGTTCGGCTACCGATTCCAACGGATGCTTGTCGTCCGGTGAATGCGAAAGATAGTGGCTAAGCTTTTGGCTAAACGAAACGTTTGAACTAATAAACAGTCGATGCAACACGCCCTTCTCTGCTAATTGCTGATACAAACCCTGTAACCAAAACTGTTGGGTTTGCTCACTCATGCTCTGACGATCAAACGTAAACAACGCATTGAGCGAATCTTGCAAACCACGGTCAGCTTCAACGGTAGGTAGATCCAGTTCATTTGCTCGTTCTTCACTTAAATCGAGCATGGCTTGCGTAGGTTGGAAATGAAAACTGAATACGCGCGAAAGGAAGCGTCCTTTGTGAGGCATATTCTCAAAGCTCAATGAAGCCGATGCTTCACACAACAACAGCTCAGAGTGAGAAAGCTCTGCTGCTGACTCTTTCCAAAACAGGCGCTTACTGCCTGTGATTATCTGAATAATACTAGGGGATAGAATCCTCACATTGCGCAGCTTTTGTAATTGCTCGGCACGAAAGACTGTCACTTGATATTGATGATTCATCTCATCCCCTTATCTGTTTTGTTGTACTTATTGTTCGTCTGATACTGATTGCTTGATTAGCAAGCTAACGAGTATAAGTTGTTGTTAATCTCGCTTTGTCTAACGCCATGCTGTTGAGCGTAAAGCCCACAACAGCTGATGGTGTATTTTCGTCTAGGTTAAGTTTGTCAGTTGGTAATGCCCAAACGGTGAATTGGTAACGGTGCATGCCATCTTTTTCTGGAGGACAAGCGCCACCGAAACCAACCGTGCCGTAATCGATGCGCCCTTCTTTACCACCCAACTTAGAGATGTCGACACCACGAGGTAATTCATTCACTGTTGCAGGAATATCAAACGCCACCCAATGCCAAAAGCCGCTTTCAGTTGGCGCATCTGGATCGTAAGCCGTAATCGCAAAGCTTTTAGTGCCAGCTGGCGCGTCTTTCCACATCAACTGAGGTGACAAGTTATCGCCATCACAGCCCCAGCTTGAATATTCAAACGTCTTCGCCATTGGGTGCCCTTCTTGAATATCATTACTGGTTAATTCGAATGCCTGAGCCGAGCCCGCAGTTAAGATGCTAATGGCCAATACTGATTTAATGAGTGTTTTCATGGTGGTTCCTCTGATTAGGTATGAGTTAAGTATATTTACTCACACATGAACACACCCAACATTAAGTATCATATTAAAACTAGAATAGCTATCTAGTGATACTTTTTGATCTCATCGCAATTTAGTAAGGATTCTATAACTAACAAGAAAAACCGGAAGTATTGAAACGTTCCGGTTTTTCCGTTAGTGCGATTTTCAGTGGTTTAGTAAGACGAAACGACTTCACCTTCAATTTTCACTATCTCTCCATCTTTAATAATGGTTGATAGGTACGTTTTGGGCTGGGCCACGATTTGTATGTCCTCTAATGGGTTAGCCGAATACAGAAGTACATCAGCCATCGCACCTTCTTCAATCACACCTACTTTGCCATAAGGATTGCGTTTACCGGTCAGTTGTAGAATTTCGCTGTTAGTGCCCGTCGCTTGAATCATGATTTCTGCTGGCGTGAACCACTTTTCACGCAAAGCTAAGTCTTGTAGCTGTTGCTCTCGGTTATCTAAACCTTCCAACAAATCGGTTCCCCATCCCGTCTTAACATTGTATTTCTTAATATGGTCAAAGATATTGTCTAGATTATCCCAACATTGCTTTGCTTTAAGGTAACGCGGATCGCTTTTGTCTATCGTGTCGAGCAGCTGTTTAGCCACCAATACTTGAATCGAAGTATAAAGCCCTTCGTTGGCAATCATTGCGAATGTCTCTTCATCTGCCATTGCAGCATGTTCGATGGTTTTTACACCTGCTTTAATGGCTCTCTGAATACCTTCCGAAGAATGCGCATGAACCATTACATACGTGCCGTAATCAGAGGCAACTTTCACTGCTGCTTCAATCTCTTCCAATGTGTATTCGTTCACGTAAAGCGGATCGGTGGTAGAACTCACACCGCCAGTTACTGCCAATTTAATTTGAGTGGCACCTTGGTAAAGATTATTACGTGCAGCTGCCAATACTTCATCGGTGCCGTTCGCTAAAATACCAATACCCATTTGTTCGATTGGATCTACCGGACCGCCCCACTCTTTGGGTAAGAAGTTCGGGTTTCTGAAATCAACATGCCCTGAATATTGACCAATCAGTGCCTGTGATGGATAAATTCTTGGCCCCGGTATGAACTTATTGTCGATGGCCATTTTCAATCCAGCCGAATTTCCTGCCGCATCTCGAATCGTCGTGACACCACGCAATAACATGTCTCCAAGTTCGTCTACCGCAATCGCATCAACGTATTGGTTTGGTGCTCGTAAAAGTTGGCCTAAAGGGAGTCCGAGCGTTGAGTGCCAATGGTTATCAATAAGACCGGGAGTCAGGGTTTTCCCTTCGCCATTAATAATCGTTATGTTTGGCAATGCTACTAAGTCCTCGCCAATTTGTTTGATGATATTATCTTCAATAATGACATCCATGTTCTTCTGTAGTTGCTTTGATGTGCCGTCAAAGATATCTACATCCTGAATAATAATGTCCGAAGCGAAGCTAGGAGTTTGGACTGCAAGTAAGATGGCGCATGCCAGTAATTTTTTCATGGGTAACCTTTACGTTAATTAAAATGAGTCATTGCCCCCCTCTAATATTTTCCAACATATGTAGTGGGTGCGTTTTGATGAGGTCACTTTAACGACCGGTAAGATCACTAACATCACAACCAAATAAAAACGGCATTAAACTTAAATAAAACGCTAATATTCAATTACTTAATGTTAATATTTGAATGCAATTTCGGTGTGTTTTATTTGTTTTTTATACAGATTTGATATCGTGATTTCTTTGTATATCCTTACGGTGGATATTGGGGCGACGCTAGGCTCAGTTTGATGGTTCTGTATTCAGAACTGACCATGTTCACGATGTTTGATTGGCATGCTAATCACAGTTTTCAACAAAAGTGCACTTGTTGACATTCAGGTTACAAAACTTGACCAAAACACTTTAGACTCACCTCAACAACTTTTAACGAGAATGACTGGATGCGCAGGCTGACATTAGCCCTTTGTTTGACCCTTTGGCTCCCAACATTAGCCAACGCCCAAAGTTTGCAAGACAAGTGGCAAACCCTGTATCAACTCAGTTGGCAATCGTCCCCTATCTCAGTTTCTCAGCAAGAGTTAACCCAATACCCGAAAGCGCTTCTTCAGGAAAGCAGTCGTTACCCGGACTTCAACAAGTTCAGTTGGGATGACATCGCAGAGTTAGCCTCGGTAAAAGACAACTGCCGAGCGATTGAAAGCAATAACCCTTCATTAGATGATGCCATCGAGTTTGAGCTCGCTTTGTGTCAGCAACAAGCATTGGATTCCATTTGGTTTGCGGCACACTCAAAACGACACCCTGCTGGTGGCAGTTTTGCTGATCGTTATGTTGCTCACTACCCAGAGAGCAGTGAACAAATCCATTCGTTTTTGAGTATCAGCAATCCTCTGCACCCGTTGTTTACCAAGCTCGAAAGCTTAACCGCAGACGGGAAAGAAGCTCTACTCAATGGATACCGTGCTTGGCAACAAGGTGATGTGCTTTGGTTGAGTGGCGAACAAGGTTGGAAAGCGATCCCGTCGGAAGTTTGGCAACCTATCGCAGAGCAACAAGAAGTGACATTGTCGGGAGAGAATTGCACTTTTCGTTATAGTAACGTGTGCATGAGTGAATCGAGTAATGACAGGCTTGTCATGAAGCTTGTGACTCTCTCATTACTTTTAACGCTATTTTCCGTGCTAAGTAGAGCCTTATATCTGCGAAGAAAAGAGCGCAAAGAGAAACAGTTTGTGTTGCAGCTTCTCACACATGAACTGCGCACACCGATCACTAGCCTTGGCTTAACCGTCGAAATGTTTAGAAATCGCTACGATGAATTTCCCGATGATACCCAAGGTGCAGTTTGGCGCTTAATCTCAGATTATCAACGGCTCTCTCAACTCACCGAAAACAGTAAAGTGTATCTAAGTGCCGATCAGTCCGAGCCTTTATTGAAGCAAAACGCATCATTAGAAGAGTGGCTCGACCATGTTTGCGAAAAGCACAATATTGCTTATCAATGTGAAGCAAGAGATGTTGAACTGAACCTGCCTTATTACTGGCTAACCATCTGTTTAGATAACTTGATCAAGAATGCCAAGCAACACGGGCAAGGTAAGGTTTTAGTCAAGGTCACCCTTGCCGATAAGCTGAGTATAGAGGTACAAGATGAGGGTCACTTCCCCTCTTTGATACAACGACTTATTTCAAGAACGACACCGTGCGCCAATCACAAACAAGATAATATGGGCATTGGCCTAACTATTGTCGAGCACTTGATGAAACAAGCGAATGGCCGCCTCATCATTCTCCGTAATCCAACCCGATGTATTTTGGAAATCGCTTATGAACACTCTACTGCTGATTGAAGACGACCAACTACTTGGGCAAGGCCTTGTCAGTTTCTTTGAATCCAATGGGTATCAATGCCTTTGGGTGCAAGATGCTCAGAGTGTCAGTAAGCTGTGGTTACGTGCCGATCTCGTGGTGCTTGACCGACAACTTGAAGACGGCGATAGCTTACGACACTTGCCTAATTGGTTACTGCTCAAAGCTCTGCCTGTGATTGTGTTAACGGCCAAAGTGGAAGTTCAACAACGCGTAGAAGGTTTAATGGCAGGCGCCAAAGATTACGTAACTAAGCCTTTCTCGAACGAGGAATTGCTGGCACGAGTGATCACTCAACTTCGCCCGTTAGGTGTTAGCCACTTGCATTACGCCAACATCCAAATCAACTTGTCAGAAAGAATCGCTTATTTGGATGACAACCCTATCGCGCTCAAGCCGAAAGAGTTTCAGCTATTGGTTTTGTTTGTTCAAAACCAAGGGCGCGTGTTCCACCGAGATGAGTTATTAAATAAAATCTGGGGATATCAAGCATTCCCAAGTACACGAACCGTTGATAACCACATACTGCGTTTACGTCAAAAGCTACCAACGCTGAATCTAGAAACGCATCGTGGAGTTGGTTATCGTTTGGCTGGGGAATCACAATGAAAGTAAGTTCATTAACAGCACTGCTCTGCACATTGCCCTTTGCGTGTCATGCAGCTTGGTTTACCAATACGCCATTGCAACACACCTATCAATCGTTGCTCGATGATCAACCGCAAGTGGCATGGCAAGAACTTCAAATCGCGCTTGATCAGGCGGAGCTAGATAGTCAACTTTGGTTACCCGTGAAACAAGAAATCCTGAGTCGAACTCAATGCGGAAGCACTCTTGAACAAAGTGCTACGCCCAACAACCACATCCAAGTCAGCTTTATCAAACGCCACGGTCTTTCGTCACAAGGCTATCAGATCAAAGTGTCTGCGGAGCAACTCAGTGAAGCGTCAGAAGATCAAACGCAACGCATTTCTCTGGTTTCGCCTAATGGGAAAGTGGTTATCGACGGACAGCTCAATGTCGATGTCGAATATCAAGAGATCGAAACCAGCGAGATGTTCCTCAAGCCTGAATCGGGTGTTTATCGGTTAATGATAGGGTCGAACAACTACCCTATTGTTGTCGCTTTGGACGATAACAAGCGGTGGCTAGCACTCGAAAGTAAACTTAACGACCCGCATATTGTGGTAACACCACCAGAGATAATCGACAACTGCCCAGACACCAATGTCAGTTGGCAGTGGTTTGATGAAAACTACGATATGCTAGGTTTCAAGGTGCCAATCAAAACAACGCAAGCATCTGTTCCTACAGAAAGCCCGGCCGGAGCTAAAGCTAAACACTTAAGTGCATCGGTTGAAATGTTTGAATACCAAGGCGCAATTGAAGTCCAATATGTACAGCGTGTCGCGGTGCCTTTCTAACAGATATTCGCTTCTAACAGACAGCCGTTTCTAAGAGACATTCACAACAAGGTGCAAGACCTGCAATAAGCCAATGGAGCTTCAAATAGAGACATATAGGTGACAAAACACAAGCGCGACTTGGGTGTAATGACCGTACTTACCCTTTACGGAATCTAGATATGCTCAATGTTCGTCATCAACTTAATTTTACGTCTTGTGCCATTGCGGCTCTATTCGCGACTTGTGCGTTCTCGGCAAACGCACAAGACAGCCAGATAACGCTAACGAATACCAACAACAGCAACACAGTATCGATTTCAACAAAGACACTAGCGATAGATTGGAATGACTTAAGCGTTAATAGCGCTGCTTTGACCGTTGATCGCCAGCCTCAAAAGGTTACTCATCTAGTCACAGACTCAAAAACCAAAGCTTCTTGGACGCTAATGCCAAGCGGAATCAATGTTAAAGCAGAACTTAAGCAAGGTGATCTTCTTGTCCAATTCACCTTACCTTCAAACACACAGGTAAAGCGAGACCAACCCATTGAACTCGCTTGGTTTGACCTTGCTGAACAACAAACTCAAACCCTATTCCTGCCCTTTAGCGAAGGGATGCGCGTGCCTACCAACAATAAGCAGTGGGCAAACTATCTAATCGACAATCATTCAGGAAGTAACACCACTCAAGACTTAAAGATGCCGTTTTGGACCGTACAACAGAATGATCAATTCATCAGTTATCAGATGATTAATCCAACCAACAACCAATTGCTTTTTTCTAATGCGTCATCGGATATGTCTTCTGATAAGAAGACCAAGATTGATATGAGCGTTTCACACCAATTTACAGCGCTGAATCAATCACAGCCTTTTACGGTTCGTATAAAACTTGGAAACTCTTGGCTAGATGGCGCCAAACAATACCGCGATTGGCGCATCGATCATGGTCTCTCTGAATCGCTTGTCGACAAGCAAAAGCGTAATTCAGATGTGAGTAAGCTGATTGGTGCGAGTCACGTTTATCTGTTTGGTAAAGACCCATTAAGCATCCAAGATGTGAACGACTGGTGGGGGTTAAAAGCCTGGTACTTCGAGGACTCTCAATTAAACATTTCAAATGAAGCGAAGCGAGAGTTATCTCCTTTATCCAAGGGGAAAGATTGGTTTAGCCAATATCACAAACAGCTGCTGTTGGACTCTATCAGCCAGTCACTTCAAGGTTTGTACCCTATTGCAACGCCAACACTTGCTGATAACACCATAAAAGCTCAACACACCGCAGCTCAACATAAGAAGAACTGGTTGATTAAACACGCCTCTTCTTATCTCAATGCACCTGATACTTGGGGGCAAGCCCTATCGTCGGATATGGTCAGCAACCTAAATAAAGCAGGCCTGAATAAGCTTTGGCTGGGTTTTGACAACTGGATGCCAGCTTTCTATCAACCGAACGCGGTGGAACTGGCTAAACAATCTGGTTATTTAGTTGGAACCTACGACTCCTACAACACAGCCATACCCGCCAAGTCAAACGACAACTGGCTAACGGCTCAATTGCCGAAACCCATTCGCGAGACTTGCGCGATTGAGTTGGCGGATGGCAGTTTGAAAAAAGGATTCCGAGGAAACGGTTTCTATCTAAATCCGAATTGTAATCTAGATTACGTGAAACAGCGCGCCCTCGACATCATGCGCTTTGGTCACTTCAATAGCTTGTTCTTAGATGTCGATGCGACCGCCATGGCGCGTGAGGATTATCGAGACAATACCAATGAGCTGGATATGCTTTCTGCCTTCAATAACCGAATGCAGTGGTTAAGCGAGCAACCAGATTTAGTACTGGGTTCTGAAGATGGCAATAGCTTGACAACAAAAGGCATCGCCTTTGCGCACGGCTTAGAAACGGTCGGCTTTGGTTGGACAGACAAAGACATGAAAGAAAATCGAAAGTCGCCTTATTACTTGGGCCGTTGGTATCCTGATCATAAGCCTGATTTCTTCTTTAAGTCAGCTAAAGTCAAAGAACCCTACAAGTCATTGCTGTTTTCACCTCAATACCGAATTCCGTTATACCAAGCTGTATTCCATGACGAAGTGATTAACACCCACCATTGGCATTCAGACAGCTTAAAATTCACCAATGTAAAAGCCAATCGCGATTTAACTGCCATGCTTTACAACACGCCAGCGATGGTTCATTTAACAAGAGATGAAGCGTTATCGAGCTCAAGTCCCAGGCTTAATGCATTAAAACACTATCAAGATGGGTTTGAGCCAATACACGAACAACTATGGGACAAAGCGCTGGTTGACTTCATATGGCTGGATAAGAGCGGCAAGGTTCAACAAACCTTATTTGACGATGGCAGTAAGATCATCGCGAACTTCTCTGACCAAGCGTTTCACCAAAACGGTGTCGATGTTGCGGCAACGTCTATCAAAGCCGTATTAAGTAATGGACAAGTAGTAGAGTGGCAACCAGCGCTCGATTGATCGCACTCTTACTATTTCATTAGTGAGTGAGTTAGTTTTGCAGTTCTTTAGTGTTCTATATCGATACTAAAGAACTGAGTATTTGTGTCGCGATTTAAGAGTGATTAGACAAAAGCTATTCATGGTTTCGGCTTTGAAATGCAGTGAGTAGATAGTCGATAAAGACCTTTTTACGTTTAGGCATAAGCTGCCTGTCGGCATAAACCAAACTCACCGAGACTTGGGGCATGTCATATTCGGGCAGTAAGTGCACCAGTCGACCAGTTTTAAAATGGTCTCTACAGATGAACTCAGGGAGCACTGCAAGTCCTAACCCATCGACACATGCTGTTAAACACGCGGTAATGGTATTCACCTTCAGTTGGCTTGGAAGCTCTATCAGCTCGGATTCACCGTCATCAAGCTGTAACTTCCATTTAGGCAAACGCGCCGCTTTATTCGAGACTTCAATCATTCGAAATGGTGATTTGAGATCCTTCGGTGTTTTTATTTCGCCAAATTGTTCTAAATACTCCGGGCTTGCGACCAATACACGCTCCGAGGTCGTTAAGTAACGAGAGACCAAACTCGAATCCACCAACTCACCAATCTGCGCGTAAAGATCGATGCCTTCACCAATAATGTCGACTTCACGGTTAGTTAGTTCCAAATTCATCGTTACATTCGGATGTTCAAGAAGAAAGCTGTGAATATACTTCGCTAACACTTGGTGTCCCAATTCAACAGGAAGCACAACGTTTAGAGGGCCTCGAATCAGATCTTGGTTAGCTGAAACTTCTAATTCTGCTTGGTTCATGATCTCATGCATTTGCATGCTCGATTGATAGAAGCGCTCACCTTCCGGTGTTAACACCAAACTTCGTGTCGAACGAGTGATCAACCTCACACCTAAGTGCTGTTCTAGCTCAGCAAGTTTTCGGCTTACGGTCGACTTGGTCATGTTCAATGCCTCAGCGGCATGCGTGAAACTCCCACAATCAACGACTTGTGTAAAAACAGTGACTGCATTTAAGTCCATTCGACCACTCCAAACTAGTAATTAGTAAAATTATTGCAACAGTGTTTCTCTTTTTTCCTATCTTATCAATCAATGAGATTCATTTACAATTCGTTACATCTAAACAAAATCAAAATGAGAAAAAGAAATGACAGATATCAATAAAGCTTCGCAACCAGTAAGCACAAAAAAACGTAAAAAAGCACCGCTTATTGCTACTGCGATCATGCTGTCATTGGGCTTAGCTGGCGCTGGATATTGGTATGGCTATGGCCAGTACTTCGAATCGACCGATAACGCCTACCTACAAGGCGACATCACCAATATTAGTCCAAAAGTGTCTGGCTACATTGTTAAGTCTTACGTCAGTGATAACCAGTCGGTTAAAGAAGGTGATTTATTGGTTCAAATTGATGATCGTGATTACCAGTCCGCACTTGCACAAGCTCATGCCCATTTAACGGTAGTCGAATCAAGCGAACACAATCTTGTCGCACAACAAACGTTACAACGTAGCCAAATCAACCAAGCAGAAAGCCGTGTCGATTCAGCACAAGCCGAATATGAGCGTGCTATTCAACAAGTCGTTCGCTCTCGTAGCCTATTGAAACGTAACTATGCTTCGCAAGATGAAGTCGACAGCATGGTCGCACAACAAAAAGTCACCCAAGCAGAACTCGAAGAAGCGAAAGCAAACCTCGTCGCAAGTAACGATCAATTGATCGTAATTGCCAGTGAAATCGAACAAGCAAAGGCCTCAGTAACCGAAGCTCAGGCACAAGAACAACAAGCGCAACTTAATCTGGATTACACCAAAGTCTACGCGCCAACAGACGGTGTGATTGGCAAACGCAGTGTCCGTGAGGGTTTGTTGATTCAAGCAGGTGCGCCATTAATGAGTTTGGTACCAAACAACCAAGTATGGATTGAAGCCAACTTCAAAGAGACACAACTGAGCGGCATTCACAAAGGTCAAACTGTTGAAGTTGAATTGGACGCTTTCCCAGGCCAACCACTTGAAGGCGTTGTAGATAGCTTCTCTCCTGCTACGGGTGCGAAGTTTGCACTGCTACCGCCAGAAAACGCGACAGGCAACTTCACTAAAATCGTTCAACGTGTGCCTGTGAAAATTACTATCTCAGATCAGCAAGAGTTGAAAGGTCGACTGCTTCCTGGTTTGTCTGTGGTCGCGACCATCGATAAACGAGGCTAGACCATGAGCAACACCGCTGTTGTCAGCCCAACTAATGATGAGAACGAGGTTTCAAGACGCCATTGGATCGCCCTATTTGGTGGCCTAATTGGCGCGTTTATGGCGATCTTAGACATTCAGATCACCAACTCATCACTCAAAGACATTCAAGGCGCACTATCTGCAACCTTAGATGAAAGCTCGTGGATCTCTACGTCATATCTCGTCGCAGAGATGATCGCTATCCCACTCAGTGGTTGGCTTTCTAAAGCGCTCGGCAAACGTCGTTATATAACCTGGACGACGGCCATTTTCACCATTTCATCGTTGTTATGTTCGTTCTCGTGGAATATGACCTCGATGATCGTGTTCCGAGCAATGCAAGGTTTCAGTGGTGGCGCTTTAATCCCGCTTGCTTTCTCGCTAGTAATTCAATTATTGCCTGTTAATAAACGTGCCGTGGGTATGGCATTGTTTGGTGTCACTGCTACGTTTGCTCCATCTATTGGTCCAACGTTTGGTGGTTGGCTGACGGAGAACTTCTCGTGGCACTATATTTTCTACATCAACATTCCGCCCGCTCTGCTCGTGATCACCATGATCAGATATGGTTTGGACGATGAAAAGCTCGACCTTGGCACCTTGAAGAAAGCAGATTGGTTCGGCATCGCAACCATGGCGCTGGGATTAGGTTGCTTGGAAGTGGTGTTAGAAGAAGGTAACCGCGAAGAGTGGTTCAGCTCGAGCTTTATCGTTGGCCTGAGCATTGTGTCCGCCGTGAGTTTGGTTTACTTCGTGATAAACGAGCTGCAACACAAAAAGCCACTGGTGAATTTGCGGCTATTGCGGGATGCGCAGTTTGCGATGTCTTGTATCGCCTATCTGATTTTAGGGATGGCTTTGCTCGGCTCAATCTATGTATTGCCGTTGTATTTAACGCAAATCCAGCAATACAACGCGATGGAGATCGGTGAAGTCCTGATGTGGATGGGTTTCCCACAACTACTGATATTCCCAATAGTGCCCAAGCTGACGCAAATCATTAAGCCTAAATACTTGGTGACCTTTGGTTTCGCGATGTTTGGTTTCAGTTGTTACGTAAACACGCACATGACCATTGATTTTGGTGGCCAACAGCTGATCTTGTCTATGGTTCTGCGCGCTATCGGTAGCCCGTTTATTATGGTTCCGCTGTCTTTAGTTGCTATGAAGAACATCAGCAAAATGGACACCCCTGACGCTTCGACCTTAACTAACGTAATGCGTAACTTGGGTGGCGCGTTCAGTATTGCGATTATCGCTACGCTACTGGATAACAAAACCCGTGAGCATCTTGCACACATCAAAGAGTCGCTACCCTCGGTGAGTCAATTAGGTTGGCAAACCCTCAAAGATCAGCAAGCGTTCTTTATTCAGTCAGGAAGTGATGCTGCGACCGCGATGCAACAAGCGCAAGCAAGCCTGTTAGGAACAATGCAACGTGACGCCGCTATCATGGCTTACAACGATGTGTTCTTAATGATGACGGCATTCTTGGCGTTAGCCGCCGTGTTGATTCTTAATATGCGCGATTAGAATTAGAGCCTTTTATTAAGCTTCACTATCGACATCAAGCCGAAGCGAACAAACAAACGAACAAACAAACAAACAAGAACAAAATATCGAACAAAAGCTCGAATCACAAAATACAGAGGCAAACTTTACGGCTTGCCTCTTTTTGATTGATAAAACCTGTATCACCACACAAAACCTAGGTGAAAAAAGCAAGTGTAAACTGGGTTTAATAAATGTTGTCGAATACTCTTTAATTACCAATAGTTTATTGAGTATTTACATGTGAGCTAGGCACCTTGACAATGTGCAACCTGACACCTAAATTAAAAATAACATTTGGTATTGAGGAAAATGGATTTGACCTTACCACCAGACCTACGGGTTTTGATTGTCGACGACTCTAAAAGTGCAACGATACTTATCAAGCAACAATTGGCGAGCCTAGGCATTGCGCGTGACTGCATCTTTATTGCAACGGATTATCGACAAGCCATTAAAGCGGTCGAGACGCACTCTTTTCATGTACTCCTCATCGATTACCATTTAGAACAATCCTTTACGGGGTTTGAACTTTTGGGGATCCTGTATCGAAATAGATTGATCGATCATACGGTAGCGACGATTTTACTCTCTGGAGACATGCGTCAGGAAACCGTATTAACCGCCCTCTCCGGCGAGGCGCATCATTTCATTTCTAAGCCGATTCACACTCAGTCGTTGGGTAAGAAAATCCAAAACGCGGTGTTCGAGTCGCAGCAAATTGATCAACTAAACCGTCTCTACCCGATTAACACTCCTGAGTTGCTTAAACAGGCATTAGACATCCCGAATAACCAAGTGAATGTTCAGTTCGAGGCAACACTCATTGAGCATTTAATTGCGGGGCAAAAATGGGACTTGCTGTCGAGTGTTATCACTAACTCGAAAACGAAAATGCACCCGACCAAATTAGTGGCAGAAGCATTGATTTTAGACAGCTTAGGCAAACCGAACCTAGCGATAGAGAAACTGCACAACTACCTGATTGTTCAGCCATTGTCATTGAACGTGATTGATTGCTTAAGCTGCATTTATGAAAAACATAAGATGCTGCTGCCTGCACTTAAGTTGGCGATCCGAGCATTTGAAATGACGCCAAGTATCAGCCATCGCGCAATAAGAGCGATCGACTTAGCAGAGAATGTCGACAATACGCACATGCTGATTAAGCTTGGGGAAATGTACGCGACCCACATTTCATCCGCCGACATTGATTTGATTCACTCCATTGGTACGCACTATGACTCGCTAAAAGCGACCTACCAACGCGAAACTCAAATACAGAATAAACGCATGTTGCTTGAGCACGCCAATCAGTTTACTGAGCTGGTTAATTTAAAGCTGCCTGCGAAACTGCAACAACAAGTGTTAGCAAGCCTTGCTCTGTTTCAAAGCAGTATATTACTGATAGAAAACAGCCCATCGGTTGCCCATAAAAAAGTGATACGAGCAACCAAGCTTTTATCGAATCATTTTTTCAACCAACCTACTTCACTGCTCGCTCAATTATTGCCTTTGCTCAGTCATTTTGGTGAATACTCGTTATATCACCTTGTGGCTGAATGCCTAAAATCTCGTGGTGAGAAAGTACAAGATCAACTGGCGTCAAACACGGCCGACCCTTCGACTTGTATCAACATCGGAAATTCGGGGTCAATACAAGAATTGAAAGATTACATTCACAGCTACCCTTATTCAGTCGCCGCTAAACTTGACTATCTATATGCCGTCAATAACGCTCACATAGAAACAAACCTTAGCGACGAATACGTAGAAGAACTGACTCAACTAGAACTTCCACCAAGATGGAACCAATGGATCAGTGACTCATCACGCAACGGTTTTTCTACTAAGCCGCCCAATCCATTTTCAACATGCAGCCGACAGGAGTCCACATGCTAGATTTTGATGCTTTAAACGCTTACTTAGATAACGACAGAGACGTAATTTTCGCTGTGTTATCAACGTACCAAGAAGATCACGGAAATTCGTTACAAGAAATAGAAGAATTAGTACAACAGCAAGACTGGGGCAAGCTTCATTTTACTGTGCATACTTTGAAAGGAATATTGGCTAGCTTTGGCGAAGAGACAGCAACGGTCGCTCTAGAGAATGTAGAACAAACCACATTCAATAAGCTGGCGCCTCAAGCTGACGATCTCTCCGTCATATACAGCGAAATGAAGATCATCAATCAGCAAATCGATGAAGTACTCAGCACTTATTAGTCAATTCACTGAAGTTTATTAGTAATAGATTTTAGTCTTGGCTAATAGCTTTTAGCTTTTAGTTTGGGATAAATCTCTAAGTATGAGTAATAGCTTTCAAGCTTTACACGGTGACCAATGTCAGCTGAACAGGTTAAAGAGCAGAGGTACTTTGGAAACATGGAACCTCGACTCTTACCATTTTCTCCTCATTATTCGCTGTCAATTACATAGTCCAAACACACTTATAAATTCACCTCATCTATCTACATATAACGATGTATAACACGTGCTTTATAAACACTGCATGTTCATGTTTTAACTGCAGTAACGTCCCTCTCAACAAGATGCAACTTAGTTAAACATTTGTAGTTCTTTTTGTGACAAATACATACGAAATTGCATTTTATTTATTGGTAAAGAAGAAACTGTTACCTACACTCTAATGAAACCAAGCGTTAATCACTTGGTGGCATAATAATAAAATAAAAAAACGTTCAGTCGGCTAAAAAAGGACAAGGAAATGAACAATGACAGTTTTGCTGCGTTTCAGGGGCTCACGGATGACACACCCATTAAAGAATCATTTTCTACCACTGCAGAACCTTATGCTCACTATCTAAAAGATATTGTGGGCATTGATCTGTTGTCGCGCGAAGATGAATTGTATTACGCAAAATTGAATCGTTCGGGTGATAAACAAGCACGCGACGTCATGATCGAATCGAACCTGCGCCTTGTTGTAAAAGTCGCAAAGAGTTACCTAAAGCGTAAAGGCAATAACTTCACACTCCTCGACCTTATCGAAGAAGGCAACATCGGTTTGATCAAGGCCATCGATAAGTACGATCCAGAACCCGGCTATCGTTTTTCGACCTATGCTGTGTGGTGGATTCGCGAAAACATTGAAGCGGCTTTAATGAACAAAGGTCGTACCGTTCGCTTACCTGCTCATGTGTGCAAAGAAATTAATAGCCTTGCCTCAAAGAAGCTTGATGTAAGCAAAAAAATGCGCAAAGAAATTTCGATCTCAGAATTATCGAACAGCTCAGGCGTAAAAGCTGAACGTGTCGATCAACTGGTCGCGTTAAGCGGGTTTATTGATGTAACAACAACGGTTGGTATCAGCCACGCTCCCCTCGTGTTAGAACAATGCGAAAGCGATTACATCCCCGACCCTCAACAAGATTGTGAAGACCGATCATTCACACATGCGCTAGAGCAGATCATCAACACACTGCCACCGAAATTGCAGAAGGTACTCATTCATCGTTTTGGTTTCTTCGATAACAACGTTAAAACGCTATCTGAAGTCGGACAAATGTTGGATGTAAATGTGTCTAATGAGCGAGTTAGACAGATGCAGAAAGAAGCGGTTGAGAGAATTCAAAAACGACTTAAATTCGATGGCTGGGTCTAAATAGCTAAATAGACATCTAAAGAACAATCACAAGGGTAAGCCTCAAAAGCTTGCCCTTTTTGTTTGCCTACTTTCTTAGCAAACTTGAGTCATCATAAACACTCAAAACAAGCAATCATGATCAGCGAACCTAGACTGCGTTTAATCACCTTAACGAAGTTGCTCTTTCGCTGCGTAGAATGAGGTAATTAACATAGGTGGTTTCAAGGCAATCTTGCTCCCACAACGACAAGATACGCTTAGTTGCAAAGTAATAGTCTTTGTTCCTCAATAACATGCCAACGGTACGGCTGAGTTTCTCAAATCGAACTTGGTCACTTGCAGAAATATAATCGTCTTCACTTTGAATAATTGGAGCTAAACCATCGGCAAACCAATTATTTAGAATTTCTCGCATCTCCAATTCAGCCTCAGGCACATCCACACTCGACAACTCACGATGTTGAGGTGGTGGCACGATGTATTTGGATGCTTGTGGTGAACTGACATATCGATACATGTCGTCCCTCCTTTTAACTGACTCTTCTAATAATTAAGGACATTTTTATCCATTAACAAGTTTTAGTGCCTAGTTTTTACGGGCAATGTTTATAGACAAGAAACAAGGAATAACGACAAATAAAAAAGCCACACAAAGCTCGCTCTGCATGGCTTCAATGAGGGCAACATTACGCTGCCCTATCTGTTTGTTGGCTCAACTGAACCAAACCTTTCTGGTTAGATCGAGCTTTGATCGAAGTCGTTGCCTTGATCGGTTCCAGTTTGAGAATCTGAATCGAAGCTTCCAGAGTCGTCCGTGAAGTCAACACCTTGATCTTGACCACCTGAACTTGTCCAGTCGCTGCCACCAGATTCCATACCGGCCATGTCTGGTTGCTGCTCTTGAGTAGAACCTTGCATGGTGTATTGATCATCGACCTCAACTTCAACAGAACCGCTTGCACCGTCTATTGAGCTACCCAATTCGTCGTAACCTTGGAATTGGACCTCGCTAGTCCCTTCATAACCCTCAGGAAGTTCAACCGATACCGGCTGTTCTAAGTTGCCACTGATTGTGAAACTACCATCACCGTTATCCAGCGCGTTACTCACAGTAGAACCTTCAGGTAAACCAGACATCTCAGCGTAATCAACCGATTCGTTACCACTCACCTCATCTGGAATCGAGATAGAAATAGTATCGCCCGGAGCCGCCGTTACGTCAGCCACGCTGCCTTCGGCTTCAGCATCTTGAGCTTGGTCATCAGCTTGTTGAGCCACTTCCACTTGCTGCTCTTCAGTTGCTTGAGCGACTTGTACTTGTGGTTCTTCACTTTGCACTGATTCGTCGGCCACTTGGATACTTACGCTGTGGCTTGATACTTCACCGCCGTCGTTGACTTCAACATTCATCGCTAAATTGCCATCGAAGTCCTCATTAGGCCAATAAGTCCACTCGCCTTCACCAGATTCAGCAAAGAAGCCCGCATCGTTCGCGTCGGAAACATCAACAACTTGTGCTGTATCGCTCACGCCCAACTCATCCACCAGCTGCGATTCGGTGATCGTTAATGAACCATCATCCGCTAAGGCATAGCCTTCACTCGCGGCTGCTTCATCGCCACCTTGGATATCAACATTGAAGAAGCTTTCGATGCGATTTTCGCCATCGGTCGCTATAAATCCAACTTGAACATCGCCAGTGTAATCTTCAGCAGGTGTGAATTGATAGTTACCTTGGTTATCGCTCTCTATCACACCCTGACCTTCCATCAAGCTCACTGACTCAATGCTCAAGCTATCGCCCTCTGCATCACTCAGGTTCGCTAACATGTCTTGATCAGTGAACGACAAGGTTGCATCCGCTGCGATTTCAGTGGTTGTGATGCTGTTAACTTCTGGTGCAGCATTCTCTTGTGAATCGCCTTCTTTCACGACCACGCCAGTTTGCTCATCATGAAGCACGCCATCTTTATCAACTACGTAAGCAATGTCTGCTTCGCCAGTAAAGCCAGGTGCTGGGGTGAACGTCCAAGTGCCATCGCCATTATCGACAATCTCACCTTGGCTGCGGTCGGCTAGATGAACCAGTTTCACTTCATCATCGCTGTCTGCATCCACGTTCTCAGCCAATCCAATTAGGTCATCCGCGGTTAGGATGATGGAATCACCCGCTACCGTTTCGAAATCACCAGAATCGATGCCATCTTCGAACGCTTCAGGCTCATCTCCGTAATCGACCGTGGTTGCACTTACGGTTACGAAGAACTCACCATGGAAGTCTTCAGGTGGCGTCATTTGAATGTTTGAGATATCCCAATCGAACAGGTCGATGTATTGACCCGGCTCAGTGATCATCACGGTGTTCACACCATCGGTTACTTCGAAACCAACAGGGAAACCAGTCATCACTAAGTTACTTAGTGTTTCTGAATCATCGACTAGACCAACGTTCAATCCTAAGTGACCCGTTTCATCTTCACCGAACACCAATGGACCGTCATGGTCAGTTGAAATAACTGCACCATCTGCGACAGGACGTACGTACACAGGAACATCGAGAACCGTTTCGAACTCACCGTCACTTACGACAACTTGTAGGTCTGAAACGCCTGCAAAGTCACCCGTTGGTGTGAATGTCCAAGTACCGTCGCCGTTGTCTGTTACTTCTCCGCCATCTTCACCGTCGGCGGTGATGATGCGTGAAACCACAAGGTCAGCCGTATCAATGTCACCGAACAAGTTCATTAAGTCGCCAGCATCGAAGGTGAACGCGCCATCTTCGTCTGTGGTCATCATCGCGTTACCGACATTAAATGGAGCGTCGTTAACTGGAATAACATCCACATTCAGCGAACCATCAACCACTTCTTCGCCATCAGTTGCTTGATAACCCAGTTCTACCAAGCCATTGAAGTCTTGAGTAGTCACTAAGTGATACATGCCATCTGGCTGCTGAGTTAAGGTCGCATTGGCTGGAGCACGAACCGTGATGCTTTCGATGCTGATCTCGTCACCATCAAGGTCTGTGACTTGATCCGCGATGTAAGCTGGGTCAATCACCATGACCACATCTTCTTCGCCTTGCATCTCAATCGTAGGTGCTTCAGGCGCATCGTTCACTGGCGTGACATCGATGTGACCGTCGACTGAAATCGTCTCTTGGCCATCGCTAACGGTAAACGTCATTGGCACATCGCCATTGAAGTTTTCGTTTGGCGTAAATGACCAAGTACCATCTTCGTTGTCTAGCAACTCACCTAAGCTAGGGTCGATTTGTAGACCAGAAGCTGATAGTTCATCTGCGGTGTTATCGATGTCGGTAGCTTGAGCTAACAACATGTCTTGTGTGATAAGAATGGTGCTGTCTTCGGCTGTGGTTAGTTTCACATCCTCAGATTCAGGTCCATCGTTAACGGCCAGAACTTCGATACCCGCCGTTGTTGTGGCTGTTGCACCGTCATCATCGGTTACAACCACATCTAGGCTAATATTACCGTTAAAGTTCTCACTCGGCGTGAAGGTCACAGAACCATCATCGTTTTGAACCAATTCGCCGTCAGAGCCAGTGTAAGTCACGCTTTCAAGCGACACTTCACCATCAATGTCTGAACTGTTGGCAATCAACTGCTCAGGGCTAATGGTAATCGTGCCATCTTCGTTCATTTGGTAAGACGTTGAACCCGCCACTGGTGCATCGTTAATGTCCGTTACCGTCACATCAATATTGGCATCGACCGTCTCAGTGCCATCAGTCACTGTGAAGCCAAGGTTTACATCGCCATTGAAGTTCTCGTTTGGAGCAAAGCTATAAGTGCCGTCACCGTTGTCAGTGAACACACCCTCTGCGCCCGTGTAAGACACATCCGTAATCGACAAGTCATCGCCATCAATGTCTGCAGCGCCTGCTAATAGGTCTGCATCCGTGAAGATTAGCGTTCCATCTTCCTCAACGGTGAAGCTTTGGTCTGCGGCTGTCGGTAGGTCATTGACTGGGTTAACCGTTAGGTCGACGCCAGCTTGAACCGTTTCAAGGCCATCTGACACATCAAAGCTTAGGTCAATGTCACCGTTGAAATCAGCCTCCGGCATGATAGTGAATGAACCATCTTCGTTTGCTGTTACGGTTGCATTGTCACCTGCAGATAAGTTGCTTGCGGTCAGTGCATCGCCATCAACATCGGAAGCGTTCGCCAACAACTGTTCTTGAGATAGCGTAATTGAACCATCTTCATCAACCGAGTAAGCCACGTTACCTGCTACTGGTGCATCGTTGACAGCAATCACTTCAATACCAGCCGTTGTTTCAGCCGTTGCGCCATCGTCATCAATAACCGTCACATCAAGGTTGATGTCGCCGTTAAAGTTTTCATTTGGAGCGAACGTGACTGAACCATCTTCATTTTGAACCAAGATTCCGTCGGCACCTGAATAGCTAACGCTATCAAGCGACACTTCACCGTCCACATCGGAGCTATTAGCAATCAACTGCGCAGGACTCAATGTAATAGTGCCATCTTCGTTCATTTGGTAAGACGTTGCGCCTGCCACTGGTGCATCGTTAACGTCTGTTACCGTGACGTCGATGTTTGCATCAACCGTCTCTGTACCATCAGATACTGAGAAGTCCAGACTTACGTCACCATTGAAGTTCTCGTTCGGTGCAAAGGTGTAAGTACCATCACCATTGTCAGTGAACACACCCTCTGCGCCAGTGTAAGACACATCGGCAACTGAAAGTTCGTCACCATCAATATCAGAGGCACCCGCTAGCAGTTGCTCGTCTGTAAAGGTAAGTGAACCATCTTCTTCAATGGTGTAAGCGACATCTTCTACAACCGCGATGTCATTCACTGGATTCACAGTAAGGTCGGCCGTTGCAACAACCGTTTCAGTACCATCAGAAAGGTCGAAGCTAAGGTCAATGTCGCCATTGAAGTCGGCATCCGGAGTAATGGTAAATGAACCATCATCGTTTGCCGTAACGGTAGCGTTATCACCCGCAGTTAGGTTGGCAGCGGTAAGATCATCGCCGTCCACATCCGATGCTTGAGCAAGCAGTTGCTCTTGGCTTAGCGTGATTGAACCATCTTCATCCACTGAGTAAGCCAAGTCACCTGACACTGGCGCGTCGTTAACCGCGATAACGTCAATACCCGCGGTAGTTTGCGCGGTTGCACCATCTTCATCAGCAACAGTGACATCTAGGCTGACATTACCGTTGAAGTTTTCGTTTGGTGCGAAGCTGTAAGTACCATCACCGTTATCAGTAAAGATACCGTCTGCACCCGAGTAAGAAACGTCACTAACGGATACATCACCTTCAATGTCGGAACTGTTCGCAAGAAGCTGAGCATCAGAGATAATAATCACATTATCTTCATCAACGCTGTAGGTCGTTGAACCTGCAACGGGTAGGTCATTGACAGCAATAACGTCGATGCCTGCCGTTGTTTCAGCCGTTGCGCCATCCTCATCCATAACAGACACATCAAGACTGATGTCGCCGTTAAAGTTTTCGTTTGGAGCAAAGGTGTAAGTACCATCACCATTATCAGTGAATACACCATCAGTGCCGCTGTAGCTTACATCGCTGACAAACACTTCCCCTTCAACGTCCGAGCTGTTCGCCAGAAGTTGTGCATCGCTTAGGGTAATACTGCCGTCTTCTTCAACGCTGTAAGAGGTTGTGCCTGCAACCGGTACGTCATTGATTGGAACCACTTGAACATCAATGTTCGCCGATACAACATCAGTACCATCACTCACATCGTAAGTTAGGTCAACGCTGCCATTGAAGTTCTCGTTTGGCGCAAAGGTGTAAGTACCATCGCCATTATCCGTGAACACACCGTCGGTGCCTTCGTAGTTAACCGACTCGACAGAAAGGTCGTCGCCATCGATATCCGTCGCACCAGCCAGTAACTGATCATCAGTGAAGGTTAACGAACCATCTTCATTGATGGTGTAGTCGTGGTCGTAAATAACCGAAAGGTCGTTAACTGCTGTTACGGTCACGTCTAGTTCCGCTGGAGTAACCCCACCGTTGCCATCGTCTACGTTGTAGCTAATCGAGAATTCACCATTGAAGTTCTCTTCCGGTGTAATGGTGTAAGTACCATCACCATTGTCAGTGATAAGAGCGTTCTCAATTGAAACATCTCCAACACTTGGTTCGTTACCACCCGTTTCACCAGAATCATCACCTTCCTCGCCGGTTAGCAATTCAGAGATATCAATGCCGTTTTCATTCGCGAGCGCTTCTTCTGCCGTTGGTAAATCAAACGCATTCTCGCTGCCTACATCTTGGCTTGGAACAATAACGCCATTCACGATATCAAATACATGCCAATGGTCACCTGATGGGTTTTCAGATAAATCAGGGCTAAAGGTTTCAACCAATGTATCGCCAACAAATACCTGAACCTGTACATCTTCAACACCATCTACATCCCAACTTCTGCTGGTGTAGTTGTGTACTGAATAGTGCATGTCCGCATCTTGGTAGTTTGGAATGGTGATGGTTTCAGGGCCGCCACCATTTGTGTCATCTACATCTTGTTGAACAACGTTACCTTCACCCAAATCATGGCTCATGTCGCGATAGTAAATATGGTCCAGCTCATTGCCATTTTCTGTATCGTAGAGCCATAGGTGGTTGTCCATATCACGTGGGCTTTCACCCCATGTGACCACGATACGCATATCTGTTTCTTCAAGCACTTCCGATATTGCGGTTACGCCACCATTGGTATCTCCACCTGCTGGAACTAGGAAGCTGCTAGTAATAGAGCCTTCTTGTTCAATAGTCACGGTACCTTGGTCAACAACTGGACCGCTCACAGAGTAGTTACCGGATTGATCGGTCACCGCTGTGTAAGAGTGACCAGCATTGTCGGTTAGCGTCACATCCGCACCTACGATTGGATTGCCAGTTTCAGCATCCAATACAGTACCAGTAACGGTCGTTTCATCGCCCTGCTCTCCGATAATTGCGGTCATGTCATCATCTTCGATGTCAGTCGCGAATTGTAGGAGCTCTTCTTGAGTAATGGTGTATGAACCATCTTCTTCAATGGTTATCGCCACGTCAGCAGAGACAATTGGCGCGTCGTTAACTGGATCAACCGTTAAGCCTAAGTTAGCGGCAATTGGTGTGTCGCCATCGTTGATGCTGTAGGCAACATCGATGTAGCCATTGAAGTTTTCACTTGGAGTGATTGAGAATGTGCCATCGCCATTATCGACAATCGTTGCATCGTCACCGACCAAGGTTAAGTCGGAAGCGACAAGATCATCACCCTCAATATCAGCGGCATTGGCAAGTAACTGCTCCTGCGTGATAGTGATGACATTGTCTTCATCAACGTTCGCGTAAACATCAGATGTCGTTGGCAAGTCGTTGACTGGGTTTACGGTCAGATCGGCGTTCGCCACAATCGACTCGGTGCCGTCCGAAATATCAAAGCTTAGGTCGATATCGCCATTGAAGTTCGCATCTGGCGTTACCGTAAAGGTGCCATCGCCATTATCAACAACGGTTGCATTATCGCCTGCACTTAAGTTGCTTGCGGTTAGGTCATCGCCATCCACATCAGATGCTTGAGATAGCAACTGCTCTTGAGTCAGAGTAATCGAACCATCTTCATCAATGCTGTACGCCAAGTCACCCGATACCGGTGGATCGTTAATTGGAAGAACATCAATACTTGCGCTGGTGGCTACTGTCGCACCGTCTTCATCAGTCACCACTACATCGAGGCTAACATCGCCATCGAAGTTTGCGTTCGGTGCAAAGCTGAATGTGCCGTTACCGTTGTCAGTAAAGATACCGTCAGCGCCTGTGTAAGTAACGCTATCAATCGCCACTTCACCCTCAATATCAGAAGAGTTCGCCAACAGTTGCTCTGCACTGATGGTGATAACTTCATCTTCATTCACTGAGTAGCTGGTTGAGCCTGCGATTGGTGGATCGTTCACCTCAAGTACAGTAATTCCGGCGGTGGTCGCTTCTGTTGCACCGTCTTCATCGGTAACAACCACCGCTAAGCTGACTTCGCCATTGAAGTTTTCGTTTGGTGAGAAGGTATAAGTGCCGTCGCCATTGTCCTCAAACACACCATCGCTGCCAGTGTAAGTCACGCTATCAATCGCAACCTCACCTTCAATATCTGAAGAGTTGGCTAATAGCTGTTCATTACTGATCGTGATTGAGTTGTCTTCATGCACAGTGTAAGACGTGCTGCCCGCCACTGGTGGATCGTTCTCAGGCGTCACGCTCACATCAATGTTGGCTTGAACCGTATCCGTTCCATCTGAGACATTAAAGCTGAAGTTCACATCACCATTGAAGTTCTCGTTTGGCGCAAAGCTGTAGCTTCCGTCACCATTGTCGGTAAGCACACCATCAGCACCCGTGTATGTCACACCTTCTACTGTTAGGTCATCACCTTCAACATCCGTTGCACCCGTTAACAGGTCAGCGTCAGTGAAGTTAAGAACCCCATCTTCACCAATAGTGAATGCTTGGTCTTGTGGCTCTGGCGCATCATTGACAGGTGTTACCGTCAAGTCTAGGCCTGCAGCGACCATGTCTTCCCCATCGGTGACATCGTAACTAAATTCGATATTACCGTTGAAGTTTTCACTCGGTGTAATGGTGAAACTGCCATCGTCGTTCATTTGAACGGTCGCATTTTCATCATTAGTAGTTAGGTTGATTGCTGATAGGTCATCACCATCAATGTCAACAGCGTGCTCTAGCAACTGCTCTTGCGTTAATGTGATGCTGTTGTCTTCCGCTGTGACCGCGCTGATATCACCTTCTACCTCTGGTGCATCGTTCGCAGGCGAGATGTGAATCGTCACATCTTGCGTAGCTGTTGCGGTTGTACCGGTATCAACATCTGTTGATGTCGCATTGACCGTTAATACCACATCACCATTGAAATCACCTGAAGGGATAAACTCTAGCCCTGCAAGTTCTTCTGGCTGTAGAGACCACGTACCATCGCCGTTATCGGTACCTGCAGAAAGCGAACTTCCCTCTGGTACATCTTCAATCAAGATAGCGAGATTTTCTGAACCATCGGTATCCGTTAGTGCCGCATCAATATCCAGTGGCACTGGTGTGTCTTCAGTACCAATGATTTGGTAATCCGCGTCAGACACTGAGATTTCGATGTTGTCGATGCCAAACGACTCATCATTCACGCTTTGATTCAGAGTTGAACCGAAGCCAAGTTCAAGTTGGCCGTCTTCGACGGGTACCGTTAGGTTGATTTGGTGTGCTTGGTCGTTCCAGCCACTGAAGCCTTCACCTTGCGACACGCCGTGAACCACTTCGCCGACTTCATTACCTTCTGAATCGTAAAGCGTTGTTGTGCCATCTTGAGTTTGGAACGCCGAGTTGTCTAACGAAGTAAGCTCTTCGCCGCCGACAAAGATTTGGAATGACTCACCATCCCAAGAGTCGATTTCGTAGAAGCTAAATGAGATATTAACTTCGCTCACATCACTTGGAATGTCGTAAGTTTTGCTGACCGCTTCATCGCCGCCCGTACCACCGATACGACCCAGCATGTCACCCGATTCGAAGCCTTGTGAGCTTTCTGTGCCTGTGTTCCAACCATTCGAGCCAGACTCGAAGTTATCAGAAGCAATCACCAAGTCAGACGCAATCGACAGCTCTGGCATATCAACCACAGATTGAACGTCAATCGTCGCTTCTGCTGGTACTGTCGCAGTGCCGTCATTCACGTCGAACGTCACATTCACATTGCCGTCGAAGTTTTCATTCGGTGCGAATGTGTAAGTGCCGTCGCCGTTATCAACCAAAGTACCGCTATCTGAAGCAACATTTTCAACCGATAAGTTATCGCCATCAATGTCGCCCGCATTTTGCAGCAGTTGCTCTTCTGTGAAGGTAAAGCTGGTGTCTTCTTGAGTCACAAATTGTGGCTCACCAACTGTTGGTAAGTCGTTGACTGGGTTAACCGTTAGGTCTGCCGTTGCTTGAATCGTCGCATCACCATCGGTAATGTCGAAGCTCAAATCAATGTCGCCATTGAAGTCAGCATCTGGCGTGATAGTGAAACTGCCATCATCGTTCGCAGTAACGGTCGCATCACCGCCAACGGTTAGGTTAGATGCTGATAAGTCATCGCCATCAACGTCACCCGCTTGAGCAAGTAACTGCTCTTGGCTTAGGTTAATCGAACCATCTTCATCAACACTGTAAGCCAACTCACCCGATACCGGAGCATCATTCACAGGCAGAACATCAATGTTTGCTGTGGTAGTTGCGGTTGCGCCATCTTCATCGGTCACGACCACATCAAGGCTGACATCACCGTCGAAGTTTGCGTTCGGTGCGAAGCTGAACGTACCGTCACCGTTGTCGGTAAAGATACCGTCTGAACCGGTGTAGTTAACGCTATCAATCGCCACTTCACCTTCGATATCTGAAGCACTCGCCAACAGTTGCTCAGAACTGATGGTAATCACTTCATCTTCATTCACAGAGTAACTTGTTACACCTGCGATTGGCGGATCGTTCACCTCAAGTACTGTAATACCTGCAGTTGTCGCTTCTGTCGCGCCATCTTCATCCGCTACGACAACATCTAGGCTCACTTCGCCATTGAAGTTTTCGTTTGGTAAGAAGGTGTAAGTACCATCTCCGTTATCTTCAAAGACGCCGTCTGTGCCAGAGTAAGTCACGCTATCAACGGCAACATCACCCTCAATATCCGAAGAGTTAGCTAGAAGCTGCTCATCACTGATGGTAATTGAATTGTCTTCATGAACTGTATAAGACGTGCTACCAGCAACAGGTGGATCGTTCTCTGGTGTCACGCTTACATCGATATTGGCTTGAACCGTGTCCGTACCATCTGACACATCAAAACTGAAGTTCACGTCACCATTGAAGTTCTCATTCGGTGCGAAGCTGTAACTGCCATCGCCGTTATCGGTAAGGACACCATCAGCACCTGTGTAAGTTACACCTTCAACCGACAAGTCGTCCCCATCGATATCGGTAGCACCCGTTAGCAGGTCTTCATCTGTGAAGTTCAAGACACCATCTTCGCCAATGCTGAACGTTTGGTCTTGCGGCTGTGGTAAATCATTAACTGGATTCACCGTTAGGTCAGCGGTAGCAACAAGTGTGTCTGCCCCGTCGTTGATGTCGAACGTTAGGTCAATATCACCGTTGAAGTTCGCATCTGGTGTGATGGTAAAGCTACCGTCGTCGTTAGCAACAACCGTCGCGTCGCCATCAACCACCAAGTTAGAAGCAGTAAGGTCGTCTCCATCTACATCGCTAGCTTGAGAAAGAAGCTGCTCTTGGCTCAAGGTAATTGAACCGTCTTCCTCTACGCTGTATGCCAAATCTCCTGATACTGGAACATCATTAATTGGTAGGACATCAACCGTAATATGAGTATCAACTTGAGCGCCGTCTTCATCTTGAATGGTCACATCCAACTGCACTTGGCCGTTGAAGTTTTCATTCGGTGCAAAGCTACATGTCCCATCTCCATTGATAGAGAAGATGCCGTCAGGACCATCGTAGTTGATCTCAACAAGCTCAACATCACCCTCAATATCTGAAGCATTGAGTAGTACTTGAGACTCGCTGAATGTCAGAACTGAATCTTCGTCGATTGTGTATGATGTTGGACCCGCCACTGGCGGATCGTTCACTTCAAGAACAGTAATACCTGCGGTGGTGGCTTCAGTCGCACCATCTTCATCCGTCACAACAACATCTAGGCTAACTTCGCCATTAAAGTTCTCGTTTGGAGAGAAGGTGTAAGTGCCGTTACCGTTGATTTCAAGCACACCATCGCTACCACTGTAAGTCACGCTATCAATCGCCACTTCCCCTTCGATATCCGAAGAGTTCGCAAGCAATTGTTCGTTACTGATGGTAATGGAATTATCTTCATGAACGGTGTAAGACGTACTGCCCGCAACCGGAGGATCGTTCTCTGGTGTCACGCTCACATCAACATTCGCAGTGACTGTATCTGTACCGTCTGATACATCAAACGAGAAGTTCACATCGCCGTTAAAGTTTTCGTTCGGTGCGAAGCTGTATGTGCCGTCGCCGTTATCGGTTAGGACACCATCTGCACCAGTGTAAGTGACACCTTCAACGCTTAGGTCATCTCCCTCAATGTCCGTAGCTCCTGTTAATAGGTCTTGGTCTGTGAAGGTTAATACACCATCTTCGTTAACTGTGAACGCTTGGTCTTGTGCTAATGGACCGTCATTCACTGGTGAAACGGTTAGCTCTAGATTGGTAGAGACAACATCATCACCATCCGAGACATCGAACGTAAAGTTAACATCACCGTTGAAGTCAGCGTCTGGCGTTAATGTGTAAGTACCATCGCCGTTATCCGTGATGGTCACACTGTCATCATCAGTTGCTAAGTTAAGCGCTGTGAGTTGGTCACCATCTAAATCGCGAGCATTTGCCAACAAGTCTTCTTGCGTGATGATAATAGAACCATCTTCTTCCACTGTTGCTGCGACAGGAAGTGCTTCAGGTGCGTGCTCAATGTGCGCGCCTGTCGCATTAATGTAGATAGTTTGAGATACCGTTTCAGAATCATCATTCGATAGCTCTGTTGCGGTTGCAGTTACGTGAACTTCAAGCTGTTCATTGAAGTCTTCTGGTAGCTGGATTTGCAGCTCTTGTGCAATCGCCGTTGTTGGTAGCGTTACAGAACCATCTGGGCCAACAGTCACTTCACCGCTATAGATTTGGCTGTTTACCTCACCCACATCAATCGTGAAGTTGAAATCGGTATAGTCAGCGTCACCGCCTCCATAAAGATCTTCAAACCCATAAACCAGCTCGCCGTCTTCATTAACCGTGGTGCGAGTATGTTCGATACCATCTTGGTTTAGTTGAGCGCTTGAACCACCGTGGAAGATCGCGTCACCATTCTGGCCTTGAATCACTGTTTCAGTGCCATCGGCAGCAACAAAGACAAGTTGAGGATCAACCGTGTCCATGTTTGCAGGCGAACCATCCTCTGCACGGAACTCATACTGACCCTCTTGCATCGAGTCAAAGTCGTTGTGCTGATGTCCGTTTGGAATCAAGAACAGGTTGAAGCTTTCACCTTCTGCAACTTGGAAGCTGAATTGATCTTGCCCTGGGACAAGGTCACCGCCGCCACCAACTTGTGATGCGTTCTCATAAACAACTTCAACACCTGTGATGTTGCCGTCTTCGTCAACTTTGTAGTAACCCGCTGCGTTTTGGTAACCCGCGGTTTCGCCTTCAAACGTTACTGTGATTTCAGTATCGTTGTAACTGGTGATACCGTTCTCTTGGTCATTCAGAACGCCTTCGTTATCGTATTGGATAACCGAGCCTTCTGGCACACCATCTACCGTTACAGTGAGTGTCTCAGACAAGTCTTGGTCGACAAGTGCCGCTGCGATGTTCAGTTCAACAATGCCGCCTGGCTCAACCAAAATAGCTTGGTCATCAACGTTAACGCCATCGCCATCAGTAATCACAAGATCCGGCGCATCCGCGACCGCTTCAATGTGAACATTGAGATCTTGCTCTACTTCAGTTGTGCCGTCGGTCACGGTAAAGCTGAACTGTAGATCACCACTAAAGTGCTCTTCAGGAACGAAGCTGAACGTGCCGTCGCCGTTATCGGTTACTGTGCCTTCATCACCAGAGTAATTGACGCTAGTAACGCTTAGGTCGTCACCATCAATATCAATCGCACCACTCAATAGATCTTCTTGAGTAAACAGGATGCTGCCATCCTCTTCGATGTGGTACATGCCTGGTGCAACAATTGGAATGTCATTCACCGGATTCACGGTCAATGTCATATCATTAGACGTGCTCAGCTCACCATCGCTCACCTCATAAGTGAATGCGATATCACCGTTGAAGTTCTCCGAAGGTGTTACTGTGTAAGTGCCATCGCCATTGTCTACGATGCTTGCATTTGGATCGTTGGTTTCAAGTGCACTCGCAAACAGCTCATCGCCATCTTGATCGCTCGCGTTCTCTAGCAACATCTCTTGTGTAACCAGAATTGAACCGTCTTCGTCGACATCTGCAACCATTGGTGTTGCTTCTGGTGCGTCATTGACGAATTCAACTTTCAGGTCGATGTTTGCTGCCACCACATCAGTGCCGTCACTCACATCAAACGCTAGATCAACATTGCCGAAGAAACCCTGTTCTGGCGTTAGTGTGTATGTGCCATCACCGTTGTCCGTGATTTCTACCGTGTCGCTCGCGCTCGTCACATTCACAACTGACAGTTCATCACCTTCAACGTCTGTCGCTTGTGCTAATAGTTCAGCTTCGGTAATAGTAATGGCTTGACCGTCTTCCGTAGTGAAAGACATGTCAGGCACATCTGGAGCATCGTTGATTGGATTTACGGTTAGGTTAAGGTCAGCGGCGACTGTCTCAATCGCATCTGTCACATCGTAAGTAAACTCAATCTCGCCAAAGAAATCTGCGCTTGGTGTAATCGTAAAGCTGCCGTCTGAGTTTTCTACGATAACTGCATTTGGATCGTTAGTTGCTAAGTTAACGGCTTCAAGATTGTCGCCATCGACATCCGTCGCGTTCGCTAACAAGTCCTCTTGAGTAATGGTGATAGAGCCATCTTCATCAACTGCCGCTTGAATTGGACCGCTCACTTGAGGGCCTTCGTTGACAATCTCAACGTCGACTGTTGCAGTGCTTGGAGCACTAGCTTGACCATCACTGATATCAAAGGTCAGATTCACTTCACCAGAGAAGTTCTCAGCAGGTTCAAAAGTGAATGTGTTGTCACCATTATCCGTTAACGTACCTTGCGTTTGGTCTGCAAGTAGCAGGTTCTCGACATGGAGAATGTCACCATCGACATCCGTCGCGCCAGATAGAAGGTCTTTCGCTTCAATGACAATAGAGCCATTTTCTAGCATTTGGGTGTGTAACGGTTCACCTGGAACTGGAACATCGTTAACAGGCACAACCGTTAGGTCTAGGTGCGTTGCCACTTCATCAGTACCATCGAACACCTTGTAGTCGATGTCGATCTCGCCATTGAAGTTTTCATTCGGCATGAAGGTAAATGTACCATCGCCATTGTCGACTAAGTCACCGTCATCACCACCATAAGTGATGTCAGAAATCGACAACGCATCGCCTTCCACATCAGTGGTGTTTGCTAACAAGTCATCAGCGCTGAACGTGATACCTTGATCTTCATCTGTCGATAGAACAATTGGGCCAGAAACGATTGGCGCATCATTCACCGACTCGAAGTTGATGTTAATGATGTTGTCGTCGGTCAGCTCACCATCGCTAACTTGATAACCCAGTTCAATTTCACCGTGGAAGTTTTCATCCGGTGTAACCGTCCAAGTACCATCACCGTTATCTGTTAGTGTTGCATGCTCTGAGTTTTCACCCACCAACTCTAGGTTTTGAATATCAAGATCATCGCCATCAATGTCTGACGCTTGAGCTAGCAACTGTTCTTCCGTAATCACAACAGAAGCGAACTGAGCAGAACCTTCAGTATCGATAGTGATATTAGGAAGATCCGCCGTTAGCTCGATTTCGTTATCACCCGCATGGATATTCAATTCAACCGTTTCAGTAATTTCTGAACCGTCTACACCAATCGATGTGAACACGGCTTCATCATGACAAGTTTGTGACACTGTCATGTTTTGTACAACATAAGTACCATTACCTTGCACTGTACCCAGTTCAAAGTAAGACACAGGTTGGTCAACGGTTAGGGTGTAATCTGTCTCGTAATTACTTCGGTCTTCCTTGTGGTAAGTCATCGAGTCGATCAACTCACCATCATCATTGAAAGCGCGAATTTCGACTTCAGTGAAGTGACGAGACTCTTCCATGAACCAACCGCCTAAACCATCTAGGTGGAAGCTGATTTCATTGATGTCTTGACCTTCAACCGAAACAGTCAGTTTTTCATCACCGCTCAAGCCTTGACGGTCGGTATCACCGATACCATGACCAATGTGCGTATTACCATTCCACGCACCAAGCGGATCATCGTTACTTTGAACCGTAACCGTTAAGTCGCCATCCGAGAACTCACGAGTGTATGGGTCAACTTCGGTGCCCCAGTCATCAACGCTCGCGTTATCATCGAAGGTACCAATTTGCGTGGTATGTGTACCTTCAGCTAAAGCGTCTTCACTTGGTACAAAGCGCACTTCTGTGTCGGCTGGTACTTCTTGTCCAACTTCGAGTACTACCCATTCATTATCAAGATTTGCTTCGATGATGCCGTTTTCTGGCGCTTGATCCAGACGTAGTGCTGGCTCTTCACGAAGCGTCACACCAACCGTCTGATCTTCTTGAGCTTGAATGAAGATCTCTTCACCGGCTTCCGGCGCATCATTAACTGGATTAACCGTTAGGTCGAGTGTGGTCAGAACTTCGTTGTCACCATCACTGATGCTGTATGTGAAGTCCAACTCGCCATTGAAGTTCTCGGTATGCGTGATAGTGAATGAACCATCGTCATTCGCAACAATCGTCGCATCGGGGTCATTGGTTTGAAGATTAGACGCCGTTAACTCATCACCTTCAACGTCGGTCGCATTCGCAAGTAACTGCTCTTGAGTAATAGTGATTGAATTATCTTCGTCAACTTCAGCCTGTATTCCAGACGTTTCAGGCCCGTCATTCACAGCGATAACATCAATGCCAGCTGTAGTAGTCGCCGTTGCGCCATCTTCGTCAACGACAACAACATCCAATGATATGTCACCGTCAAAGTTTTCATTTGGCGTGAAGGTGTATGTGCCGTTACCGTTATCAACGAATGAGCCGTCGTCACCTGTGTAACTAACACTTGATAGAGCAACATCACCTTCAATATCAGAAGAATTCGCTAATAGCTGCTCATCACTAATAGTGATTTGGCCATCTTCTTGCACTGTGTAAGACGTTGAGCCCGCAACTGGCGGATCGTTCTCTGGCGTTACGCTGACATCAATGACGGCAGCCGTTGAACCTGTGCCATCAGATACATCGAATGAGAATTGAACATCACCATTGAAGTTCTCGTTTGGTGCAAAGCTGTAGGTACCGTCACCGTTATCACTCAGTACACCATCTGCACCGGTATAGAGCACATTTTCAATCGACAACTCATCACCATCAATATCCGATGCTCCAGCAAGTAGATCTCCATCGGTAAACAGTAATGTGCCATCTTCTTCAATTGTGAACTGTTGATCTTGCGCTTGTGGCAAGTCATTAAGCGGATTAACTGTGATATCTAGACCAACTTGAACCTCACCACCATCGTTATCGATGATATCGAAGCTCAGGTCTAAATCGCCGTTGTAATCAGCGTCTGGTGTAATGGTGTAGCTGCCATCGTCGTTTTGTTCGATGGTCGCGTTTTCATCCGTCGAAAGGTTAATAGCTTCTAGGTTTTCGCTATCAATATCCCCTGCTCGCGCTAATAGCTGATCTTGGCTTAGCGTGATAGAGCTGTCTTCGTTGATGGTGTAAGCCAAATCGCCCGATACTGGTGGATCGTTAATTGGCAGTACATCGACATTAATCTGTGTCTCTACCGTCGCACCATCTTCATCTTGAATGGTCACACCCAGTTGAACCTGACCATTGAAGTTTTCGTTTGGTGCAAAGCTGCATGTACCATCACCATTTACCGTGAAGATACCGTCTTCCCCATCGTAATTGATACCGACAAGCTCGACGTCACCTTCTACGTCTGAAGCATTCACTAGAATCTGAGATTCACTGAACGTTAGAACAGAATCTTCATCAATGGTGTAAGACGTTGGCCCTGCAACAGGTGGATCGTTCACTTCAAGAACGGTAATGCCTGCTGTGGTTTCATCAATTGCACCCTCTTCATCTGCAACAATCACATCAAGGCTGATATCACCACTGAAGTTTTCATTCGGAAGGAAGGTGTAGCTACCGTCGCCGTTATCTTGGAACACACCATCTGTGCCACTGTAGGTCACGCTATCAACCGACACCGCGCCTTCAACATCCGAAGAGTTCGCTAGTAATTGCTCATCAGAAATGGTGATCGCATTGTCTTCATTCACCATGTAAGAGGTAGAACCCGCAACTGGCGGATCGTTCTCAGGCGTCACGCTCACATCAATGTTTGCGCTAACTGTTTCTGTGCCATCAGAGACATCGAAACTGAAGTTCACATCACCATTGAAGTTTTCGTTTGATGCAAAGGTATAAGTACCATCACCATGGTCTGTTAATACACCGTCACCACCTGTGTAGCTGATGCCTTCTACTGTGAGGTCATCGCCATCAATATCGGTGGCACCGGTAAGCAGGTCCGCGTCAGTGAATTGCAGCGTACCGTCTTCTTCAATGCTGAATTGTTGGTCTTGAGGAACCGGTAAATCATTAACAGGATTAACGGTTAAGTCCGCGGTAGCTTGAACCGTGTCAGTACCATCTGTGATGTTGAATTGGATATCAACGTCACCATTAAAGTTCGCATCAGGAACAATGGTGAAGCTACCGTCATCATTGGCGGTTACTGTCGCGTTGCCATCAACCGTTAGGTCGCTCGCAGTGAGGTCATCGCCCTCAACGTCAGATGCTTGAGACAGCAATTGTTCTTGGCTCAAGGTAATTGAACCGTCTTCGTTAACGTTGTATGCCAAATCACCCGATACTGGTGCATCGTTAATTGGCAGAACATCGACGTTGATGACCGTATCAACTTCTGCACCGTCTTCATCACGAATGGTCACATCAAGTTGAACTTGGCCATTAAAGTTTTCATTCGGTGCAAAGCTACAAGTGCCGTCACCATTTACAGAGAAGATGCCATCTGGGCCGTCGTAGCTAATGCCGACAAGCTCAACATCTCCTTCGACATCAGAAGCGTTAAGTAGCACTTGTGACTCACTGAATGTAAGTACAGAGTCTTCATCAATGGTGTAAGACGTTGGGCCAGCAACTGGCGGATCGTTCACTTCAAGTACGGTGATACCCGCAGTTGTCGCATCGGTCGCGCCCTCTTCATCAGCAACCACAACATCTAGGGCGATTTCACCATTGAAGTTCTCGTTTGGCGAGAAAGTGTAAGTGCCGTTACCATTAATTTCAAGGACACCGTCACTACCAGAGTAAGTCACGCTGTCTATTGATACATCCCCTTCGATATCAGAAGAGTTCGCCAATAGTTGTGCATCAGAAATGGTAATAGAGTTGTCTTCATTAACCGTGTAAGACGTAGAGCCCGCCACTGGCGGATCGTTCTCTGGAGTCACGCTAACATCAATGTTTGCAGACACCGTATCGGTACCATCAGACACATCGAAGCTAAAGTTCACGTCGCCATTGAAGTTTTCATTTGGCGCAAAGCTGTATGAGCCGTCACCATGGTCTGTAAGTACCCCATCAGTCCCTTCGTAACTGATACCTTCAACTGTTAAATCATCACCTTCAATATCGGTTGCGCCTGTAAGCAGGTCTGCATCGGTAAATTGTAGAGTTCCATCTTCTTCAACACTGAATTGTTGATCTTGAGGAACGGGCAAGTCATTGATTGGATTAACGGTTAGGTCAGCAGATGCTTGAACCGTATTCGTACCATCTGAGATATCGAAGCTGATATCGATGTCACCATTAAAATTCTCATCCGGAGTAATAGTAAAGCTGCCGTCTTCGTTCTGAGTGACTGTTGCGTCACCATCAACCGTTAGGCTACTTGCAGTTAGGTCATCGCCTTCCACGTCAGATGCTTGAGAAAGCAGTTGCTCTTGGCTTAGACGGATAGAGCCATCTTCATCGACTGAATAAGCTAAATCACCAGAAACTGGCGCGTCATCAACTGCGGTTACGCTTACATCGACGTTCGCTGAAACCGTATCGGTACCGTCAGACACATCGAAGCTGAAGTTTACATCGCCATTGAAGTTCTCGTTTGGAGCAAAGGTGTAAGTACCATTGCCGTTGTCGGTAAGAATACCGTCACCGCCATCGTAGGTAACCCCTTCAACAGACAGGTTGTCACCTTCAATGTCTGTCGCGCCGGTTAGCAGGTCAGCATCGGTGAAGATGAGCGTGCCGTCTTCTTCAACACTGAATTGTTGATCTTGAGGAACAGGCAAATCATTAACTGGGTTAACCGTCAGATCTGCAGAGGCTTGAACCGTGTTGGTACCATCGGAGATATCAAAGCTGATATCGATATCGCCATTGAAGTTCTCATCTGGCGTGATGGTAAAGCTGCCATCGTCGTTTTGAGTAACGGTCGCATCACCACCAACCGTTAGACCACTAGCAGTTAGATCATCGCCTTCAACATCTGATGCTTGAGACAGTAGTTGCTCTTGGCTTAAGCGAATCGAACCGTCTTCATCTACCGAGTAAGCTAAGTCACCCGACACTGGCGCATCATCAACCGCAGTTACGCTTACATCGATGTTTGCTGAAACCGTGTCAGTACCGTCAGACACATCGAAGCTGAAGTTTACGTCACCATTGAAGTTCTCGTTTGGCGCAAAAGTGTAAGTACCATTACCGTTGTCGGTAAGAATACCGTCGCCGCCATCGTAGGTAACACCTTCAACAGAGAGGTTATCGCCTTCAATGTCTGTCGCACCTGTTAATAGGTCGGCATCGGTGAAAACAAGCGTGCCATCTTCTTCTATTTCAAACGTTTTACCTTCTGGTACCGGTGCGTCATTAATAGGACGAACCGTTAAATCAATTGCGCTGCTTATTGTTTCTTGACCGTCACTGATATCAAAAGTTAGATCAAGTTCGCCATTAAAATCTGCAGAAGGAACAACAGTGAAAGTGCCATCACCATTATCTTGAACCGTTGCATCTGCGCCAACTTGAACATTTGAAGCAACCAATGCATCGCCATCAACATCACTTGCGTATTCGAGTAATTGTTCTTGAGTGAATGTTATGGAACCATCTTCATCCATGATGTAAGCCAGGTCTTGTTCAGCTTCTGGTGCATCATTTTCGCTTTCTACTTTGATTTTGAACGTTTCGCTTACCGTCTCTGAATCAAAGTCGTCTTCTACTTCACTGATGGTCTCTTCGTCAGAAGCTTGAACATCAACGGCGAATGTCTCTTCTACCGTCTGTGAATCTAAATCATCACCGACTTGTTGGTCGTCTGACTCAGAAGATGCAGCACTTGGAGCTGCAGACGTACGTGCAGCTTGGCCTTGCTCTTCGTTACCTTCAGCGCTCGAAGCACCTCCAGAACCTGCGGCATTTTCGCCACCGACAGCTTGAGCGCCAGCACCCGCTCCGCCGCCACTACCAGCTGCATTATCTGAGCCGGCTTCAGAAGCCGCACCGCCAACTACATTGGATTGGGCTGCATCTGAGTCTCCATCGCTTTCTGGTGTCTCTTCTTGAACAGCCGCACCAGAAGCCGATGCTTCTTCCGCATTACCTGCACCACTTGGATTGTCTTCCAACGCTTGGTTAACTTCGTCTGCTGCATCCGTATTTTCAGCACCCGTCGCTACCGTCGACGCAATCGTGTTCTGTTGATTTTGTTGATTCTGCTGTTGGGAGGGCGTACCCGCGTCGTTCGTGTCCGTCTGTTCTACCGCGTCATTGAGATCTTCATTTTGGTTGTTTTGGTTATTTTCGCCTGCCATTACAGCCTCCGTTGCTACTAGCTAACTGATCGTATTTAGAGGCATTAAAGGACACCATTTTGGAAAACCAAGTTTTTATACAACTTTTTTCATATTTTTGTTTTTATACATAAAGAATCAAAAAAAATTTGAAAACTGCCTTTAAAGATCCTTAGTTATTGTGATTAAAGCAATTAAGGCAGTGGAATGATGATAGACATGACGAATTTGTTGCGTTCAATCGACAACGACCACAAGGGGCTGCAATTGCTGTTAGGAGACTTTTATAAGGACTTTTCGGACGCACCAATGAACATAGAGACACTTCATAAAGGGAATCGTTTTGACGAACTCAACAACTACTCTAAAAAATTGAAGACTATCTTAACGTTGTTATGTGACCAAGACCTGCCGCCAAAAATGGCCAAGCTAGAACATTTGAGCAAACACGAGTTCCCTGCTCCAGAAGCGCTTTTAGAGGATGTAAAAACTGAACTACAAAACGTCAATCGACAAATCAATCACTTGCTGGATATTAAGGAAGTGGTCGATGACAAGTCATCGAGGTAGGTCATGAGTAATAACCAAATAGAGCACCACCTCAGAAAAGCACTCGTTTCTAATAACGAGGCTTCGAAGGTGACGGCAGATGACACCATCGTACTTGCAAGTGCCATGACCAGCGTTCATAAAACCTTGCTCATCATATTCCTACTCGCTTTGGTCGCGATCGCCGTTGCGTCACAGGCGCGCATCGACATTGTCGTTTCTGTGCGTGGTGAGCTGCTGTTGGAATCTGACGTCGAGAAGGTTCAACACTTAGAAGGCGGCATTTTAGAAGAGCTGTTAGTCAGAAAGGGGGAAGTTGTGTATGAAGGTCAACCTATTGCGCGAATCCGCTCACTCGACCGCAACACCCAACTCGATACCGTGAACACCGAAATCATTCAGTTGGAACTCGACAAGATTCGTTATGAAAGCTTGCGCGACATGATCGAACCAAACTTTGCTTCTTACATCGAAAAGTTTCCAGAACAAGTTCAGGTCAATATGAATACGTGGCAACAAGAGTTTTCGAAAAACCGCTCCAACGAAGAGCTCATCACCCACGATATCAAACACAAAAATTCGCTTATTAACTCAATGTTTAAACGTCGTAAAAGTTCAGAGAACCAACTCTCACTCATTCGTAAACAACTCAACATCAAAAACACGCTGTATAAAGAAGAGATGGCGTCCTATGTAGACGTTCTCAATATGAAAGTACAAGAGTCCAATATGGTTCGTGAGATTGAAAACCTTGATGAGTCGGTCATGAACGAACGTTTCCAACTCGACAAACTCGAGAAACAACATCGAGATTTGGTTGAAAACCGTAACTCCGAGTACCAAGCGCAAATCATTCAGGCCAATAAAGATCTCAAACTGAAACGGATCCTTCAACCACAACATTCTGACAAGGTTGATCGCCTGATCGTCTACTCGCCAGTGGATGGTGTGGTCGACAAATTACACTTCAACTTCCGCTCTGCGGTAATACCACCCGGCGAGAGCATCGCTGATATTGCACCAATCAATAACTCCCTACACGGTGAAGCGAAGATCCCGCGTAAAGACATGGGGTTTGTTGAAATTGGCCAAGCGGTGAAAGTAAAAATGGATACCTATAACTTCGCAAAATATGGATTTGTTGAGGGAACCATCGCCTCAATCAGCCGTTCATCCTATGAGGAAGAAGATGCTGAATTCTATTTGGCAGAGATTGAAATTGACCGAAACTTTCTTGAACGAGGAGGCACTCAATACAAGCTATCACCTTATATGGAATTTACCGCAGATGTAAAAACAGGCTCACGTCGCGTGATCGAATACGCAGCGAAACCTGTGATGTCAGCGATCGAAGATGCATTCGATGAGAGGTAATCAATGAGCGGAAAACCTTCTTACAACATTTCCGTACCAGCTCTGCGTCTGAGCATCTTGTTTAGCGTGGTTCTGGCTGCGTTCGCTTTCTATTTATACTTTTCTTGGTCAAAAGTAGATTCGGTTGCGCAAGTGCAAAGCGCCCCACTTCTGATACAAGCCCAAAAGCTCAATCAGACCATAGAATTTGATATTCAAACCTTGCAGCACTGCTTAAAAGCCAACAACTGCAGTACCCGTGACTTTAACCTGTCTACTTTGAAGAATGAGATTGATGAATTCCGCTCTTTAGCCTCTTTGAACAAAACCGAATTCAGTTTGGTTGGTGCGACCGAATACACCCAACTTGAATTAGCTATGAATCGCTTTTCCGACAGCGCTAAAACACGCAATGACATACTCGACTTATACCTATCGCTGACGAACAACTACCTACAGATGGATGACAACTATCGCACCATGTTTAACAACCATGCGAGCGACTTAATGTCAGAGAAAAATGAGTTCTTTGTCTGGTTGTTTATGGTGGTCGTGATATTGGCCGTGATTGCCGTTTTTTCTAACTCAGTTGCCATGTTGAAACTGAAGAAATCCAGCTCTAACGAGCGAGAAATCGACTATGAGTTTGATGCCCTGTATCAAGAGCTAAAGGAACTCGATTTACAAAGACTCGAAGAGCTTCTTAATGAAGTGAGCATCAACCCCAAACAACGCCAAATCTACTCTCACCTCAAGTTGATCTTCAGTAAATTGGAAGACCAAAAGCGCAATAACGACCTCTACAAACAACTATACGCACTGATTGGCTACGAGATACGCGGAATCACCAACACCATCAACGGTGGTGTCCAATATCTGGTTCAAGAAACCGATGAAAACGGCGTATTGATGGCGAAGGATATTACCTCTGCATGTAGTACCTTGTCTGAGTTAGCAGAAAACTATAACCGTTTGATTTCACAGGGTACGGAAAGTAAGTCGAAGGAGTTCTCTCTACTGAACGTGTTGTCTGAATTGATGATTCATATCAGCGCCAAAGTTCAGAGAAACGAAGGTCAACTTGACTGCTTTATCTCTGACAACTTGCCGAACCGTGTGGAGGGCCAATCCACCAGCTTATTCTGGATCTTGTTCCTGCAGCTTTCTAACGCAATCCAGCTTAAATCAAACAAGAAGTTATTCGTGACGATAGAGTCTGGCGCGGCTTCGGATATGGAAAATACGCGTGTCACCATCAATCTCAACTTCCTTTCAACGTTGGATGTCTCTGTAGCTAAGCTCAATAAGCTCCATTGGAGCGATCATAAACACCATACTGCTAACACAGACGACTTAGCGAAAAGCGTATTAAAAGATTACGGGTATTACGAAAGTCACTGGTTCCAATCGGGTACACAAGAACGTTTTCAGATTGAGCTTGATCTTAAGGCGAAGAATTTCCATACAGAGAAAACTCGGTTCGACGGCAAACGTTTACTGCTGTGTGCCAATACTCAAGTTCGTATCGATGTAATGAAGAAAATGCTCAGCAACTTGGGGCTTGATATCACCGAAATTCGCACTGCCAATGAGTTATTTTCGGCGGCAAAAACCTTCGGTGAGTACGATGCCATCATGTTGACCGACACCTTTGAACCCAACAAATTACCGTCACTGAGTAAAACAGTAAAATCTCAACTTAAGAGTCACCCAAATACCAAGCTATTGTTGTCAGTAACCAATACTCAGCATGCACAAGAGTGTCACAGCTTCGTCGATAAGATCATCAACTCCCCTGCGATTCCTTATGAGTTCATCCCTAACTTGCTCACCATTATGGAAGCAGAAGCATCAGAGGAACAGATGGAGAACAGTTCGTTCCTTATCGTAGAAGATGACCGAGTTCAGCAAATCTTACTTAAACGAATTCTGACCAAACAAGAGTATGAACCAGACACGGTTGGCGATGGTGCCGACGCAGTGGAGCACTTCATGAATAAACGTTCTGACATCATCTTCATGGACTGCATCATGCCAGGTATGGGCGGCATAGAAGCGACCAAACGCATTCGCCAGTTTGAACAAGAAAACGAGAAAAACCCTTGCACCATCATAGGTGCAACCGCATTGACCAGCAGTAACGAACACCAGGCTTGTATTGAAGCCGGAATGGATTACGTGATCAGCAAACCTTACAAAAGCGACCAAATCATTAAGGTGATCAACAAGTATGTGGCGGTACAGAAACTTAACTAGCAGCATTATGGCTGCGCTTGTATTCAGCACAACACCTTCAGCATCGGCAACGACCCTGCTTGAGGCAGTAGAACTCGGCCTGCAAAACAGCCTGTCCCTTCGCGCCAGTGATAAAGGTGTGGAAGAGAACGAATACAACATTGGGATCAGCCGCTCTAAATTTCTTCCTTCGCTTAATGGCGCTGCCGATACCACATGGAATGAAAACGAAACCTTGTTATCGAGTGTGCCTGATGAAACCTCAAGCTATAACTCAAATAGCTACAGCCTTTCCCTTTCGCAATCGGTATTCAACCTAGGCGATATTTTCAAATACGGAACGGCAAAGCTCGACTTCAATATCGAAGAGATTAAACACGAGAATAAAATCCAAAGCACCATCTCTGAAATTGGCTCACAGTACTTTGAGTATTTGAAAAACAACGCACAGATAAAAGCGACCAAGGTCGAACTTAAATCGTCTGAGACGCGTGAACATCAGATGCGACGAAACGTAGAGTTAGGCAACACAGCCGCTAGTGAACTGTACGAAGTTATCGCTCAGAAAGAAGGAGTCTCGAATCGATTAAGAACCTTACAGAAAGACCGTAGAGTCATTCTCAACGGGCTATCGATTCAGATTCAATACCCTATCACTCCGTCGCAAGATATATACGAAAGCGTGCCATTAAAAGAGATTAGCGAAAGTGAACAGCGCTCAATCATGGATCAAGCATTAAAGCTCAACAACGACTTGTTAGTGGCGAAAAAAAACGTCGAGAGAAGCCGGAGAAGCTTAAAAGAGAGTGGTACAAACTTCTTACCTACCGTGTCGCTTTCAGCCAGTTATCGTCACGATGACGCCAATAACTACGATAAAACCGACATCACTGCGACAGGCGAAAGTAACTCTACCAGTGTTGGCTTGAATCTAGCCTTGCCTATTTTGTCTGGTGGTTCTGATTATTACGGATATCAAAAATCATCGACAGCGATTGAACGTACCGAGCTGCTTTATCAAGATTCGCTTTACGCCACACGCAACAGCGTGAACACATCTGTGCTCAACATTAATGATTTCTCGCAATCTATCAGCAGTTACGAAAACATCATTCGCGCCAACTACGCCTCGTACAAAGGTATCCAAAGGGCTTACCAATTAGGCACGCGTACGATCACCGATTTATTGGCCGCCGAAAGTAAACTGTTCAGCGCCTTAAGAGACTATGAAAGCGCACGATACGACTACATCATCGAAACCATCAAGCTTGAGCAAGTTAAGGGCGTACTCTCGATTCAGTCAATTCAGAGCATCATGCAATTAATGAGTGATATTGAAGGGCGAAACAATCAAGAACTCGTGCCGAAACACCTTCTCTCAACGGAGTCGTTGAAAACAGGAGGTCGCAATGCAAACTGAGCAATTTTCTCAAAAGATCAATATGGCAGATAAGTGTTATCTGACTTTCTCTACGATAATTTCCACCCTGTTTGGCTTGGTACTGCCCTTCTCTATTCTGATCATTTTTGACCGAGTGTTACCCAACCAAGCACAAGATACGTTGTTCTTATTGTTCGCGATTATCTTGATTTCCATCTTCCTTGACTACCACCTGAAAAATCAGGAAGAGAAGATATCTTCCGTCATCATGAGGCAGTTTGAGACCAACTTAACCAACAAGGTGTTTCAATCCATCTGTTTGGCTGAAATCTCTAAATTCCGCCGTTTAGAACCGGGGGAATACTTAGAACGAATCTCAACCATTCCGGAGTTGAAAACCTTCTTTGGCGGAGAATCGGTTCGAGCCCTTATAAATCTTGCTGTCAGCGTGATAACCATCCTGATTATTGGCCTTATCAACATATGGGCTGGCGTGACGCTTCTGATTGCCTCGCTCATCTTAGCCATTTTCGCTTGGAGCCTTTCTAAACAAAAGATTGGCAGCTTACAAAACAAGTCAGACATAGAAGGCTTAACCACTTCTAAAATTATCGAGATCATCTCTAGCCCGCTGGATATCAAAGCGCGAAATATGGAATACCGCGTTGAAAGCCTGATGACACAAATGGTGGAAGAGCGTGAAGTGGAGAACATCAAATACGAACAGATTGAATCGAACTTCGGCTTGATCTTGGCGCTCATCCAACAGCTTTCCATTGCTTGCGTTGTTGTAGTACTAGCAACCGCCGTTATCAACATGGAATCAAGCCAAGGCATCATGGCCGCGATCATCATGCTGACCAACCGTTACTTCGCGCCCTACCAACAAGTGATGCGTACCGCGAGCCGTTGGGAATTAAACAAACTCCATATACAGCGTATTGCCGAGCTTCTTGAACTGGCAGCGTCTGTTGAACATCAACATGAGACAACGGAAGTAGAACGTATTTCTGTCAAATACTCTGAAAAGCAGCGTATCGAATTCGAACTCGGACAAGCCTATTTACTGACCGGGAAAAGTGGCACAGGCAAGACCCATCTCGCCAATTGTATTACGCGGCAGAACAGCGATAACAAACTGGACATCATGATTAATGACACGCCTCTGGATGACGTGAACTACAACGTTTGGCGTAACAGCGTGCTGATGGTCGATAAGACAAGTTCATTCGTGGAAGGGACCATTATTGATAATCTAACTTGTTTTCGACCAAGCCTGAATAACACGGCTTTCGCCTTATGTGAAACCATGAACATCAAGGCACAGATTGATGGGTTGCCTGCTGGTTTCTATACCGAACTGAAAGGACACATGCGTAATCCATTCTCTCGCCAAGTTGGGTATGCTCTGTTATTAGTCCGTGCCCTGCTCGCCAGTAAACGCGTATTGATATTCGACGACATAGACTGCGTCTTCGATGAAGAATTTGCACGCGTCGTTCTCACTAGCACCGCCTATCGTGCCAATGACAAGATCTTAATCATCGCCAGCAATAAAATGGACAAACTCAACCACCGCCTCAAACGTGTCAAGCTTACGGGAGGTGACCAATGAGTATCCTAGTTGACTTCAACAATGTGCCGCAGCGTGTATTGGATTTTGAATCAAGTGGTTATGATGAACGCTACGGTCAGTCACCGCTGATTCGTGGCTTAGCCTACACCTTGATAGCACTCGAATGGGAAGGCACGCCTTCTATACTCAGTGACGCTTTTATTCCTAAGCCAAAAGACAGCGACAGTTTTACTGCGACCATAGAGCGTCTTGGATACCGCTGTGATGTGACCAAGCTAAAGACTCTCGAGAATATCGATCAGTACCCTCACCCATGCTTTATTGAGATAGAGAACCTTAGCGCCATTTTCTTAGGTACTAAGGATGGAAAGTTACTCCTGTTTGATTACACGAACAACAACACCATTGAATACCCAATGTGTAAAAAGCCCTGTTTGCTGATTTCGATTAGCGAATATTCTCGTCTATTCCGCGAACCACCGCCGGAATCGCAAGACAGAAGCAATTGGATAAAATACGCTTTCTATCGTTACAACAATGAACTTAAAAGCCTGATCATTCTCAGCTTCGTCATCAGTATTCTCGGTGCATTGCAGCCATTCTTTATTATGAGTGTGTATAACTTCGCGCTCACTTCGAGTTCTCAAGCCACACTCTATTGGTTAACCTTATTTGCCATTATTGTTGGCTTCTCGGAGTATTTCTTCAAAAAGATGCGGGTCAACATCATTGCCACGTCCGGTAAAGATCTCGCCGTGCACATCTCGCAAGCCGTAATATCGAAACTTCTCTGGCTACCTTATGCGATGACATCAACCGCTGGGGTTTCGTCGCAGTTGGCTCGTTTGAAAGATATCGATACCTTCCGACGCTTAGTGACCGCAGAATCAACGCTTAGCTATTTTGATATGCCATTTGTGATTGTATTTATCATCGCGATTGCCCTGATGTCGGGTACGGCAGCGCTTGTAGTGATGGGTGGCTTAATCTTGATGTTGGTGTTCTGTGTGTATTCTCGCTATATCTACTCGCAAGCCACATCCAAAAGCTCGCGCGCCAATGCGATGGTCTCGTATCAATGGAATGAAATCCTTCGTGGTATCAAAACTATCCAAGGCCTGCCTTTACTTCGTGTCGTTCAATCTCGATTCAGTGCTTCACATATGCAAAGCACCAGTGATGCCGAGAACGTTGCCGTGACTAACAGTAAGATTCAGGCCGCTGGCGGCAGTTTGATTCAGGTAATTGGTACCGCAAGTATCGTGACCGCAGTAATCGGCGTAATGGAAGGGACTTCTGATGCTGGTGCAATGCTCGCGACAGTGATATTGGTTTGGAAGGCGTTAGGTCCGATCATGGGTATCTACAACTCAATTTCTAAATTCCAGTCGATTAAGGCTTCATCAGCACAGATCAATAACTTAATGTCGATGAATGACGATAAACTGACCTTAGAGAAGAGCCCGCCTATTCGCTTGTTCCAAGGTAGTATTGTTGGCAGTGGTGTCAGTCATCGTTACACAGGAGCAGCAACCGGCTTAACTAACTTGGGGTTCAAAATACCACCCAGTGCAAAAGTGGTCATTTGTGGCCCTACGGGCTGCGGAAAAACCACCTTAATTTCAATCATTGCTGGGCTAGAAGACCGCTATCAAGGCGCAGTTTCTGTCGATGGTTACAACATTAAACAGTTCAATAGCTACCGTTATCGCACCTCAATTAACTACATCCCTTTTAACCTGCATATTTTTGAAGGCTCACTAGAAACCAACTTCATTCTGCATAACGGACTCATTCCAACAGAGAAGATGCAAGAGATGGTGAGCTTCTTCGAACTGGACGAATGGCTACCAGAAGGCTTAGCCACTCAATTGAGTGTCGATAAGTGCAAAGGTCTTCCAAATGGAATTCAGCAAAAACTTCGTTTGGCCCTTGGCTTAGGTAACTGTGAGCAATCTCTGATAATCATTGATGAGCCCTTCAACGGTGCCGAGCAGGAAAACGCGCAATACTTTAACCGTTTGTTCAGCGATAAGTTGCTGAATAAGACAGTCATTTTTTCGACCAATGATCCCGGCTTAATCGCCACATCCAACATGAGTTTGGTTCTAGAGCCAGATGGAAACTTGAAATATTTTGGCTTAACAGACAAATACTTAAACAGTTTGAGCTAAATCATAACGCTTACTCACAATTCGTCATTTCGCGAGATGGATGTAATTGACAAAACCATAAGTGAGAGAGATGATTCGATCCAATACCACAGGTAACAAGGAAACAAATGTACACATTCGTTGCAGACAAGCTTGATGTAGCTTACTTATCCGCAATTCCTGAAAACCATCAACTTCAGGACTGCGATGTTCCTGAAGAGGAGATCGAACTTCGAGAGATCGTTGAGGTTTGGTATGAGTGTGCCTTTCTCCCTGCTTTCAATCTTCAGAAAATCAATATCGAGAACAAAGCTGAGCTAACCGTCGTACAAACCCATGTTTTGAGCAACGATACAAATACGCTCGCTTTCCTACTCAAAAACAGAGTGTACCGCGCTGCATTGAACAGAATGCTCGGTGTTTGGGCGTTAGAACCCTCGGCAAAAACCGTGTTAGAGCAACTCCTATTTGAACTAAGTCTCGATAAAAATCGTCCTCATTAAGTCGACTTTTAAGTCATTCATCAATAAGCATAAAAATCAAACCGACTGACAAACGCTATAAATTGCTAGTGATACAACATATTTCAAAATAAGCTCTGGAATCACAAGAACTTATACCCCTCCCACACTTCCATCAAATTTACAGTTTCAAAGTTTCAAAATCGCAATTTTTATTCTACTGTTTTTATATAAAAACAGTTGGATGGATCCTTATATGGCGATTACGGTCTGGAATAACCTTTCAGTCAAACATAAACTCTTTGGCTTAGTTCTACTTCCCATTTCTTTACTACTCTTCCTTGCAGGCAGGCAGGCGTATTTCTTAACCACTCAATTGACAGATTTCGAGAGAACCAGTCAGTTATCGGTGTATCTCGAAGATATTTCGGTGTTATATCGAAGCTCATTTGCCTCCAATCCAGAAGAGTTTACCCAACAAAGTAATCAAGTCAGCGCAGAATTGAAAACACTCTCCCCAAGTATTTTCCTAGGCGCTTCCAATAGCATTAATCAGCTGGTTTCTGACTTTAACGAAGCCACCCTCTCTACGATGGAAGCAACAGACAGCTACGACAAGTTGGATGCTCTTGAATGGCAAAGTGACTTGTTCAAACAGCTACTCCTAGAAATTGAAAAAGTCCCATTCGAAAACACCAAGCGCGAAATTCAACAACACCTTACCGCGTTACAACAGCTTGAATGGCTGATGTTCTGGTCAAACGAAGAGTTCAAACTGGGCACTTCACTTATCGAAATCTTCCAAAATAGCCAAGAATACGACCCAGAACTTGCAGAGCAAATTGCAACCTTGAGTCAAAGACAGCAACTGTTTTTAGAACGCTTCGTATCTTTGAATGCCAACGAGCATCAAGTGTCTTTAATGGTCGAAGTGTTCAGAAGTGATGTGTTCGCACAAAGCCAAGAAATCAGAAGTGCCCTGCTCGACTTAACGGCTATCAGCCAACTCACTCCGCAAGAGATTTCAGTGGGGCTTGAAGCAATGAGCGCCAGACTTAACTTGCTGCAAAATCTTGGTGGTGTGATCAAACAAGAATTCCAACAAGAAGTTGGACAAGCTATCTCTGATGCTCAAATGCAACGAACGCTATTCATCTCTATCGTTGCCTTGCTTGCGACAATTGTTATGGGATTAACCCTAAGCTTGGCACGACAAGTCACCAACAACCTGAATTTGGTGTTGGCTTTCTTGAAAAGCGAAAATGATGAAACCCGCCCTTCTTTGGACAAACTGATTCAAGGCAAAGATGAACTCAGCTTATTTGCACAGCAAGTAGAACGACTCACCATCGAACGAGAACACGCAAAAGAGAAATTAACCTTAGCCGTAGAAGACGCAGAGAAAGCCAAAGACCACGCAATACAAGCCAGTAAAGCGAAGAGTAGCTTCTTGGCGAACATGTCTCATGAAATTCGAACGCCGTTAAATGGTGTAATTGGTATCTCAGAGATTCTTTCAGACACACCACTAACACCCACTCAAAGAGATTACGTTGATACTATCGAAACCTCTTCTCAACTGCTTCTGAGCTTGATAAACGACATACTAGACTTCTCTAAGATCGAATCAGGGATGCTATTGATCAATCCTCATTCCGCTTCCATTCGAGAGTCTATCTACGACATCGCTTCAATCGTCGCACCCAAAGCGAAAGAGCAAAAAATCACAATTAACGTCGACATTAGCTCAGACACTCCAGCAAGAGTGATGATCGATGACCACCGATTAAGACAGATCTTGATGAACTTCATGTCCAACGCCGTGAAGTTTACCGCTGAAGGTGGTGTGACCTTAACTATCAAGACCCTCAACAGAACAGAGAATAACGTTACCATTCGATTTGCCGTTCAAGACAGCGGTATTGGTATTGATAAACAGCAACAGAAACAGATATTCGAACCTTTCGCTCAAGAAGATGATTCAACAACAAGACAGTTCGGTGGTACCGGATTGGGCTTAGCGATCAGTACTCAATTAGTCGAATTAATGGGCGGTCAGATTCAATTGGACTCAGTCAAAGGTGAAGGCAGTTGTTTCTATTTCGAACTCGATTTACCTATTGACTTAAACGTGCCAAAACCAAGCCAGGCGACTGCCGATATCTACATCCTTGGCGGAGACAACGAGTTATCACAACGCATTGAAGGAGACCTCAACTTCTATGGCTTGCAAGTCGCGCAAATAACCAATGATGCCTCGGTCATTACTGATAAGTTTGCAACACAGCCACACAGTAAACCGATCACCGTCATTTTTGCCGAAGATAGTGCTTTCCATGCAAGCGACTACACGAATGATTTAAATCGTTTACATGATAACGGCATTACGATTTGTCTAATTCGCTCATTCCTAAGTGACCCAGCAGACATAGGTAATTGTATTACCGCACAAGTCTCACAGCCACTTCTGGGTTCACGTTTAATCAAAGCGGTAGAGTTGTGTGACACTCAAGGTTTAGCCGAGCTATCGGAAAGCAAACAAGAAGCTGCGCCGACCCAACAAAAAATCCTGATTGTTGAAGACAACAAGATCAATCAGAAAATAGCTGGCCTACACGTTGGTAAAAGTGGGTTTGAGTTTGAATTTGCGAATAACGGTCAAGAAGCTGTCGACATGTTCAGCGCCAACCCACACTACGCAGCAATCTTGATGGATTGCATGATGCCTGTGATGGATGGCTTTGCCGCAACAGAGAACATCAGGCGTGTAGAAAAAGAGACCAAATCCACGCGCCGTATCCCTATCATCGCCCTCACAGCCAGTGTGATTGACGATGATATCCAGAAATGTTTTGACGTCGGTATGGATGATTACGTTCCAAAGCCGTTCAAATTTGAAATGTTGAAAGAGAAAGTGCTAGCCGCGGTTGAAGCAATGCCATTACCCGCAACTGACAGTGGGTCACCTGCCCCAACCACATCAACGGTTACCCCAATTCACACCGCAAACTCCAGTTCGACTACGAAGACTGGCACTTCAAATACGCCTACAGCCAACGTTAAACAAACGCTACCGGAAGCACCCGAGCAAAATACAGTGCCGAGTAAATCAGAAAGGATCCTTCTCGTTGAAGACAACAGAGTAAACCAAAAAGTCGCTTCGGTCATGTTAACTAAAGGAGGCTATGCCTTTGAGATTGCGGATAACGGACAAATCGCTGTGGATATGTACCAAAACGACAGCAGCTTCGACATCATTTTAATGGACTGCATGATGCCCGTGATGGATGGTTTCACGGCGACCAGGGAGATAAGAGAACACGAGAAAAACTTAGGCTTAAATAAAACTCCGATCATCGCGTTAACCGCCAGCGTTATCGACGACGACATTCAAAGGTGCTTCGATTCCGGCATGGATGGGTATGTGGCGAAGCCCGTTAGAAAAGAAAAACTCTTCCATCAAATTGAAAGTGCGACCTGCTAGGAGAAACCAATGGATTGGCTCAGAACAATAAAAACTGCCCAACGCAGTAGTGTCATACCAGCAGTGATCGGACTGCTCGGGAGCTTACTACTCTTTAACCCTGCTTATGCTGCTGAGGAGTACGCAATATTCTCTTTAGATTCTGGATTTGAAGCGATATCGATAAACAAAGCGAGAAAATTATACAGAGGGAAAACCAAACGCCTCAATGGCAAGCGTGTAGAACTGTCTGATTGGCCTGAAAACAGCGCTGAACGAGAGAGCTTTTATCAGCTTTTACTGGGGAAAAACGCCGCTCAAATGAATGCACACTGGGCTGGACTGTCTTTCTCAGGGAAAGCACGTTATCCACGGGAGATCAAAGCTGCCTCAACAGACAGTTTGGTTGACTGGCTTGATGACAAGCCCAACCGTATCGGCTACTCCCCACTCTCTTCAGTTCCTGAAAATGCCAACGTTCTCTACGTTATAAGCTCGGAGAAATAACATGAAAAAAATAATTACGTCAGTGCTATGTGCTTCATTCGCCTCTCCAGCCTTCGCCATCATTGAGCTTACCGATAATTTATCCTTAAGCGGTTTTGGTTCAACGTCTTGGGCAACGTCAGATAACGACAACCCATTAATTATTAACCGCGGCTTTACCGATGAGAACTGCTACGACTGTGATACCACATTTGGTGTTCAACTCGACTACTTCTACAACTCATTTAAAGCATCGGTACAAGTTGTTAAAGCGCCACAGTTTGATTGGAGTGACCCACAGCTTGAATGGGCTTACCTTGGCTATGAGTTCAATGACTTTGATGTCAGTATCGGTCGATTGAGACTGCCACTGTTTCTTGCTTCTGAATACTACTATGTCGGCCAAGCCTACATGACCGCTAGGCCACCTACAGAGGTGTATAACGCTGTACTGGGTATTACTGCTTTCAATGGTATTAAAGTGAGTTGGACTCACGATGTTAGTGACGAAGCGACGCTATTGCTTACTCCATTCTTAGGTATCAAAGACAACAATGAAGTCGACTTCAATTCGAGTACAGAACTGGAATTTGAAACCAATCGAATGTTCGGGGCTAACCTCCAGTTAAGCGGAGAAAATTATCGTTGGAACTTATCCTTCTTAGATTCAAACTTTGATCAGACGGTTAAGATTAAGAACGTTGGATCTCTTCCAAAACAAGACAACCAACACATTCAACTTTGGTCATTAGGTGCTGAATACGAATTTGGTCAAGCAATACTGGCCAGTGAAGGACAAACAAGTGACTTCTCGTCATCAATGTACGCGAGTTTAGGCTATCGACTCAATACGTTTACTCCGTACGTCGTTTACGGTGCAGAGTTTGATTCACACGAACACCTAACAGGAAACAGCTACCTAATCGGCGTGGACTATGATGTGTTACCGAACGTTTCCATCAATGGTGAAGTGCAATACTTTGAAGCTCGTAAAACAAACGGTGCCTTTGTAGAAGATTTTAACGCACGGACAGGCTTTGATGATAAAGATGCCGTGCTATACACCATCATGTTGAGTTTCGTTTTCTAACCTAGAATTGAACAATCGTCATGAAAAAAACAAAGCCCAAGATAGTCACTCTACCTTGGGCTTTTTTATGATAGACAAGTAACAGCCGATTAGTACTTAAATAAAACCTTCACATCACCTGTCACTGACGCTTCATCAACATATCCAATAGCGTTAGTTTTAGACGCTACAGTTGTAATTGCTGCATTATAGTCAGATACCTGAATAGGAGCCTCAGCTTTACCTGTAAAGACGAGTCGTGACCAAGCTGATTGAAGCTGTGATTCACTGCGCCCTGTCGCTACCTCGTGAAAGGCTAGTCGCCCTTCAGAACCATCAGCCAGTTCGACTATTTGGGCTTTCGTACCATTTGATAGCTTGCTCTTTTTACCCATAAAGAGTTTTTTAACATCAGATTTTGATAATGAATCAACACCTGCATTGTTACCAATAACGACCATTCCAGCAGAAGCATTAAATGAAAGAACCGCTATGGTTATTGCTGTCAGTAAACTTTTCATGTTGCCTCCTTAAAATACGAAATCAAGACGTGCTGAATAAACAATAGAACTGTCTTCAAGGTAGTTACCGGTCGCAACATATGGATTTGCAGTTGTTTCAACATTGCTTTGGAAACCGCCACTTGTGTCGCGGTAATCTACGTAGGTAACATCCGCTTTTAAAGACATGTTCTTAGCGAAATCCCAGCGGCTACCAACAGAGTAAGAAAGACGTTCATAATTCATTGACTCCTTCACAGCCGTGCTCATCATGTTCTCACGTTCTTCGTTATCTGTTGTTTCAACCCAACTTACAGAAACATAAGGCGTAAATTCAGTAATACGGTAACCAACCAAGCCAGATACCGATTGATAATCATAAAATTGACCTTCTAATTGAACGTCAGCGGCTTCTACATTAACCAGTAAGTCACCGTTGTCATATTGAGCACCAAAAGAGATAAACTGGCCATCTTGGCTATCTAAAATCGCGCCTAGTTGACAGTACGGATCTTGCGAACTTTGAAAGTCGCAAGATGGGTTAGATTCGGCAACGAAATATGAACCACGGAAGGTAAAGTCATCTACATTCCAGTTGGCGCTAATACCAAACAACTTATCCAGTTTAACTTCACCAACAATTGAGTCGTCTTCATCAATAGTACCAATACCGACCACAGGCTGAAGAAGAATACTTGAATCTTCAAGCTCAATCGGAATCAATAAATCAGCCCCCGTATAGCCCTTTAAAACAATGTTTTCATACAATTCTTGAGAAGGTCTGATCATAGGATATGCATAACCAAGATCTGTGTAGTCTGAATAGAAGAACAGAGGTAGACGCAGTTTACCCGCACGGGCAGTAAATGAATCAAAATCATAAGAGGCGTAAGCCATTTCAATTTTTGGCTCATAGTCATAGCGGCTATTTGCAACAATTTGCGTCACGAACTTCGCTCGCTCGTTAACTTGGAAATCGAACTGCAAGCCCGCTAATGTTTCTTGTTCCCAATCCAATTTTTCGTCCGTATAGCCGGCATAACCGATTGCGTTATCTGATTTACCGATACCTACAGATCCAAACCCGCTAATACGAAGATTATCCATATTTGCAGCATTTGCTCCAAACGCCATACTTACTAGGGCAGCAACCACTGTCTTCTTCATAACTAACTCCAATTTGTTATGTTATTTTCTTGTTTTTATGTAATGAACCCAGATCTTGGGCATGCTCCCGCCCTCCTTTAGACATAGTCTGAAAGAGAGAAGGAATAATTCGTGAGGGCTTAACTAACCTTAAAGTGGCCAGTTAATGTTGATATGTTACGAGTGACTTCCTGAATGTCATGAGCAACTGCGTCGACTTGTTGAACGCTGTTGCTTGTACCTTCTGCCATTTTTCTAATTTCTTCGACAAAAGTTTCTATACGAGTTGAAGTTTGTTCCTGCTCTTCAGTTGCAGCGGCAATACTTTCGTTTCGCTGACTGATTTCAGTTATCTCGGAAGTGATTTTTTGTAGCGAGTTTTCAGCAACCAGTGACTTTTCAACGCAGGTTTCAGCTTTCATCACGCTATCCGAAATGATCGTAGAGGCTGTTTTAGCTTGCTCTTGTAACTGCAAAAGTACAGATTGGATTTCTTGTGTCGACGTTTGTGTTCTTGATGCTAACGTTCTAACTTCATCAGCAACAACAGCAAAACCACGACCTTGCTCACCAGCACGTGCCGCTTCGATTGCAGCATTTAGTGCCAGTAGATTTGTTTGCTCAGCAATAGCGCTTATCGCCTCTAAGATAGATCCGGCACTTTGAGTCTTGTCATTCAACTGCTTAACCACTTGTGAAGCATTGCCTACATCTTGCGTCAGTTCTTGCACGGCTAAAATGGTACTTTTAACCTGCTGCTCTCCTAGTGTCGCCTGCTCACTGGCACTCGAAGCAGAAGTCGAAGCATCATTCGCGTTCGTTGCGATCTCTCTGGCAGCAACAAACAACTGATTTAATGAACTAGATACTTCTTCAATAGAAAGATGTTGTTTGGTCGAAAGTTCGTTAGTGACCTGACTAGAGCTCACTAAAGCGCTAGAAATAGTGTCCAATTGAGTGACGTTCTCGATTGTATGCGTCACGTTTTGTTGTAGATGAGAAACAAAGCTATTGAATGATTCAACTAGAGGTTTTAGTTCGTCGTTTTTCTCGTGTTGTAAGCGAACCGTTAAATCACCATCCCCTTCCGCAATATCGCGCATTTTGTCACTGATGTTTGCTAAATCTAGCCGTATACCTTTTACAACAAACCATCCAAAGATACACATAGCAAGCATGGCTAATGCACCTGAAATACTCATGATCTGGTTAGCTGTTTTGTTATTCGATTCTAACTCTTGCACTGCGTTCTCAAACTCTGACTGACGAGCCGACGAAAACTCACTCATCCCCGTTGTAAGTTCGTCTAAGATTGCAGTGCTTTGCTTCGCGAGACGACCCGCCTCACTAAGGCTAATCTCTTCGTCGATCATGCCTTGCGCGATACGATAAGCCAGATCGAAATATTGATTGGTTTGATTTTGCAAAAGTGCGGATGAACCCTGTAAAGATGGGTTCAATGAAATTTGAATATTGAAGTTGCTTTGGATCGCAGCAAGAGTTTGCTTATTCATCTCCAAAATCTCTTCATCACCGAGAGTCACTGCTAAATTAAAACGCTCTGCTAATTGAGAGATTAAAACACTATTCAACGAAGCAGAATTCATGACAGGATAAGTCACTTGGTCAATTGCGTATTTCGGCTGATGTGACCCCTAGTTTCGTTTTTAATCGACCACCTTTTTAAGCCTCTCTTTTCTCTTCCTTAGTTTTACTCCAAGTGGTCGATTTAAGCCAGTTTTCTCATTGATTCCCCTCGTAACTCGATTCTATGACTTTGATGAACCAACCTATCTAAGATCGCATCAGCGATCGTCGAGTTGTCGATCATCTCGTGCCATTCTTTTACAGGTAGTTGGCTGATAATGATTGTACTGCACTCTTGGTATCTATCTTCTAGCACTTCGAGAAGATTACTTGCATGCTCTTGGCTGAGTTTTTCCATTCCCCAGTCATCGATAACCAACAGTTTTTTCTTAGACAAGCTCAGTAGCAGCTTTTGATAGCTGCCATCAAGGCGGCTACTACTCAGGTCATCAAGTAAACGATTTAGGCGATAATAACGACTTGGGCAGTGTTGCTCACACGCCTGCTCGGCGAGCGCACAAGCAACATAGGTTTTACCTGCACCTGTTGCACCTGTAATCAGGACATTCTGTCGCTTTTGTAAATAAGTGCCTGATAATAACTCTCCCATCATTGCTCTTTTTAAGCCTCGTTCTGGGCGGTAGTCCAGTTGATTACCGCTAGCGCTTAGGCGCAGCTTGGCTTGCCGTTTAAGTCGTTGGATTTTGGTTTGATCTCGGTTCACTATCTCATGATCAAGGATGAGTCCTAACCTTTCTTCAAAGCCAAGTTCAGCATAGGTCGCGGGGTGTATCCTTTGCTGTTCCAGTGCATCAGAAGCATGACTTAGGCGTAGTGATTTTAACTGTTGGATTATTGCGTCCATATTGTTTCTCCTAGTGGTAGTAGTTGGAACCACGAACATTAGTGTGTTTAAGGTTTGGGGTATCAGTGGAAGGCTGAGAGAGAGTGCCTTCTCGATGGTTCTTCAATAAGTTTTTGACGAAGCCAAGGTATGGCTTCTCTGTCACTAAGGCATCTCGGCAAGCTTGTTCTAACCGTGCGTCTGAGTGCTTTTTGGCAAGACTTAGTAACCCAAAGCAACTTCTAAAGGCCAATGCTTCATGCTCTGGGCGTTTGAGCAACATCTGAGTCAGTTCACCTGTGGCTGGCCCAATAGATTTTCCCCAACGGATAAAACGCTCGGGTGTCCATGATTGGTATTGATGGTTGCTTGGCATATGCTCGTAAACGGTAGAGAGACCATATTCTTTTTGGCTTGTGCAGTGGTGAGCAACAATGCTCCCTTTGTGGTAGATACGTATTATTTGATGCGTTGCTTCAAGCTCAACTTGTTGCCCAACAAGTTGGTGCGGCACAGAGTAGAAGTGCTTTTTATATTGAATGTGATAATCAGGGGAGACGGTTGCTCGTTTAGTTTCGATATACACATATGGTTGCGATGGCAGTGGTTTTAACGCTGGACGGTCAACTTTGTTGAACAAGTCATGTCGATTGACACCAAGCTGTTTCATCTCTCGTTGGTTTAAGTCATGCATCAGCTTTCGGATAGCCAGGTTCAGCTCAGCCATTGTATAGAACACTTGGTGGCGAAGGCGCATCATTATCCAGCGCTCTACGATGAGAACTGCGTTCTCAGCTTTGGCTTTATCTTTAGGCTTGTAGGGCCTGGCTGGCATCACAGCAACGCCGTAATGTTGTGCCAGTTTTCGGTAGCTCTCATTGAGGATAGGGCTATGACAGTCTGCTTTCGTTACAGCAGATTTCAGATTATCAGGTACAAGTAGATTCGGAGCACCACCAAAGTGATTAAAGGTATTCACATGAGCCATGAGGAAGTGTTCAAGCCCTTGGCTCTCACTCGCCTCGACATAGGTGTAATTTGACGCTCCTAAAGTGGCGACAAATACCTGAGCATGTCGGCATTCTCCTGTATCTGGATTCACAACAGGGATCGTTGGGCCACAGTAGTCAATGAAGAGCTTGTCACCAGCATGGTGAAGTTGGCGCATACTGCGTTTTTGTGTCTTTAGCCAACGTCTATACAGTTCGCAGAACTGTGTATAGCCATAGGCTTTGTCTTGATGCTGATGACAATACTCTTCCCAAAGCAAAGCTTTAGTCATCCCTTTACGCTTCAATTCTAAGTAGCAGAGAGTGAAATCAGGCATCACTTTATGCTGAGAAGATGAGCGACCATCAAACAAAGCTTGGGTGACTTGATTTTCATGATGAGTCTCTTCCAGTGGCCACGTGAGGCCACTGGATTTAAATCGGGATAGATGCTGGGATACAGTGGAATGAGCAATATTGAGGCAAGCGGCGATCTGTCGATTAGAAAGATTGCACTCGTATCGGAGGCGTAAGATTTCCTTAATTTTATTCATTGGCATTCTCTTTTTCGGCATGATTTATCCTTAGTGCTCTCAACATGAAAGACTCAGGTTAAACCTATTGATTTAAAAGAGAAAAGAGGTTTATTTCGGTAAATCGACCATCGATTTCGGAAACACACCGAAAAGTGGATGATTAAAACCGAAATGAGTGGTTGGTTAAAAACGGATTTGGTGGTCGATTAAAACCGAAATAGGCGGTCGGCTAGCTCCGAAATATGCAGTCAATTCGATTAACCTGCTTTGTATTGTTAGTTAATGTATCCCCTCCAACAAATAGAATACTAATAAACCCGACTAACGAAACTAAACATAACGCTAGAATTCTATTCTTGATCGATAGTGTAAACATAAGCTTTCCTTGCTAAACAGTATGATAAACTGCACTAATTATTCGAACAATAACAGATCTGACCAGTATATCAATCTGTTACGCCAAAAATAGTGACAGAAATGTTAATATTATTTATAAACTGTTATATCAGAAAAATAACCATATAAATCAACATGTATAAATAACCATTTTATTAAAAGCCCCTAGTCATCAAAATATCGGCCCTCTATTTAAAATATAGTTCTGCGGTTTTTGTCCTCATTTTTATTATTTAAGAGCAGACCTATCGTCACGCTTAAATCGATATAAAGAAGCCAAACCCCTGCTTACATTCAACTTGGTAATAAATTAACGTCGCAGAGTGATCTACAATTTAATGGTTCTGTCAGAGCCGTCAGCATTGTGTAAAAAGGCTGCAAACTCACGAACTTCACCGCCCTTACTCGGTCAATCTTAGAGCGAATAAACAGATACCTTAAACGGAGAACGCATGCGAATAGCTACTTTATCTTTAAGTTTGGTTTCAGCGGTCGGTTTCGCGGCTGAGCCAAATCCTTTTCCAATTACGCCAGATGAAAGTGGCGAAGAGTTTATGGTAAGTGCGACTAACCCATATGTAAGCAGTACTGGGTATTCGATACTCAAAAAAGGCGGCAACGCCATTGATGCGATGGTTGCGATGCAGATGACCATGTCGGTCGTAGAACCAGATATGACTGGGATCGGCGGCGGCACTTTTGCGCTGTTTTATCAAAAAGACAAAGACCAATTTCTTGCTCTTGATGGACGGGATGAAGCGCCCTCAAGTGCGACTCCAGATATGTTCATGGAAGGTGGTAAGGCACTCAGTCGAAATGAGATTTTAGGGCCAAGATCTGTCGCAGTACCGGGTACGCTTCGTTTGCTCTATAGCGCACATCAAGAATACGGAAAACTGCCATGGTCTGAGTTGGTTCAGCCTGCGATTGAGCTTGCCAGTAAAGGTTATGCGATGAACAGCTACACCTATGACATCGTGGTTCGTGAGCAAGAACGATTGATTGAAGATCCAGAGATCAAAGCGCTCTATTGGAATAACGACGAGATTAAACCAACAGGCACTTTGATGAAGAACCCAGAACTTGCCAACACACTGACCAATATTGCTCAGCAAGGTGACAAATACCTTTATGGTGGTGAGTTTGGTAAGCATATCGTTGAAACGGTCAACAACCGTATCGACTCAGACCACGCTAAGCTGTCTATCGAAGACTTTGAGCAGTACCACGTTAAACAGCGTGATGTCATTGAAAGCGACTATCGAGGCAATAAGATTGTGTCGTTTGGCTACCCTGCCTCTGGTGGCGTGATGGTCGCTCAAAGTCTTGAAATGCTAGAAGCCTATGATTTAGCAGACATGTCCAAAACCGATGTGGAACCTTGGCGATTAATGACGGAAGCAATGCGAATCGCAAAAGCCGACCGAATCGCTTATGCGGGTGATCCTGATTACGTTGAAGCCCCTGTGAATGCCCTGCTCGACAAATCCTACATCGATGAACGACGCAAACTGATCCCTGAAAGTGGCATTGCTCAAAACAACCCTAAAGCGGGGAAAGTCACCGATACCGAATACGCACAGTATCAAGGCTTTGAGAGTCAAGATACCGGACACATTTCCATTATCGACAAAGACGGAAACGCGATTGCAATGACAAGTACTGTCGGCACAGGCATGGGTTCAGGAGTAATGGTCGATGGTGTGATTCTTAATGCCCAAATGGCCAACTTCTCCACCAAGCCCACCATAAACGGTAAACCGACACAAAACGCTATCGAAGCAGGCAAACGTCCTCGCTCTGCGATTACGCCGTTAATGGTGATCGACAAAAAAGACGACCTGCGCTTAGTGGTCGGGTCTCCGGGTAGTTCGCAAATCCCAGGTTACGTGTTGAAAACCGTGGTTGGCGTTCTCGATTGGGATCTCTCCGCACAAGAAGCAATTGACCTGCCGAACATTCAGTACGGCACTAAAATTGATCGAACCAAACCTTATGACCCAACAGGTTTATTAGTTGAGAAGAAGACTTACGCTGAAATGCTTGTCCCAGAATTTATGCAGCTTGGTTATCCAGTGCATGTGATCCCAGTGGTCAGCGGTTTGAATGCCATTGAAATCAAAGATGGCAAGATCCATGGCGCAACAGACAGACGTCGCGCATCTACCTCAATGGGCGAATGATTTAACTAAATGGGTGAGCGAACAAGCTCACCCACTTTAGACACCTCTAGCTTACTTCTTATTCTAAAACACATTCCAAACAGAACTCTATGACCCGTCTTGGTATGAGTCGACACTAAATGTAAAAAAGCCAGTCGAACATTTCGACTGGCTTTTCATTAGCGGCTTCGCTATTTACTCATACAAGGATTATGAGCTTGGTGCTACTCGCTTCTCTTTCAGCTGATCAATTACGTAACCCGGTGCCACTTTTGAAAGCTCTGCCAAGCATTCATCCGTTTTTTCATTACCGTAACGTACGTAGATGTCACATACTGCGTATAGCTGCTCTGGTGAACCAGAGATCAAATACGCTTTCTCGAAAGATTTAGTCGACTTGTCGATATTCAACTCTTCTTGCAATACTCCATTTAAGTACCAATAGTAGCTGTTATCTTTCGCAAGTTCTGCTGCTACTTCAATCTCATTAGCCGCAGCACTCTTGTCTTCAAGACGAACCAGTGTCAAAGATTTAGAATAATGCATCGCTGCATTGTCTGGCACGTTCTTCAAACCGCGAGCTAGCACTTCCACCGCTTGTTGGTCTTTGCTCTGTGATCGGAAGTTATCAGCATAGCTCAGCCAAACTTGTGGCTCTTTGGGATGAGTTTTGATGAGCTCTAGATAAACCGTTTCCGCCTTATCCCACTCGTTGTGCCAACGAAGCACATCAGCAAACAACAGTTGAAACTTTTCAGATTCTTGCGTTTCCAAGAAGCTAATCAACTCTTGTACTGGTGGTTCAATTTGTGCTTTTTGTTGGTCATCTAGAACATTAAAGTCACGAATCAAATTTGACGTTGCCGTGTGACGAACCATGGTATCGCTGTCTTTTAACAGTGGTGACACCAATGCCCAACGATGCTCAAGTTGGTAAGGTTCAGAACCAATCACCGCCGCTTCACGAACTTCAGGGTTTTGATCTTTTAAGCCCCTAGCAACCGCCACCAGCGCATTCTGGCTTGGGTATTTCGCAAGTTCTTGCAATGCACCAGTACGGTTCTCGATCGATTGATTCTGATCTTGTGCCATGTAAGACAGCTGTTGAATGCGGGTTTGAGTGTCCGTCATTTCAAGTACTTGATTGATATTTTGCGCTGGCGCATCAACGGTTTCTTGAACGCCATTGGCTGCCATCGCAGACGTTGAAATCAATGCGGACGTTGAAATAAATGCGGACGTTGAAATAAATAAAGCAACCGCAGTCGCTAAAGTCTTCTTGATCATAGTATTACCTTAAGCTGGAGAACTTAGCCTGTCCCTAGACTCATATCTGATTAAATTTTGTTAGGATCGATAACTCTGAACCTAGAACTTGACTTAAAACTTGGTCTCGAACGTAGCTTGTTGCGCCTGTTCTGCTCGACGAGCCATCATGACCGAATCACTGAATTTACCATGAGCAACTGGGTGCCCCATCGCTCGAGCGACGTAAGCCATCGACTTATCAACGTGAGAAAAGAACTTGTGCCAACCCGCACATAAGTAGTTCAGACCCGGCTCACCGGCACGAGTTTTGATAAAGCGGTTTTTAGGGCACTCGCCATGACAAGCAAACTTGTAGTCACATTGCTGACATTGACTGGTCAATGTGCGTGATTTAGCGAAACCAAATTTTTGTTGTGGCGCGCTGTACGCCAAGTCATCAAGTTTATCGTGGTGGATATTGCCAATTTTATATTCTGGGTAGACATAGTGGTCACACGAGAACACGTCACCGTTAGGCTCCATTGCTAGGCCTTTGCCACATATCTCGTTCAAAGTGCAAAGCGGGTTCGGGCGACCAATCCACGTTTCTAAGCTCGCTTCAAAATACTGAACGAACACTTTACCGATATCGTTCTTTGCCCACTCGTCAAACACAGCAATCAGGAAATTACCCCAAGCCAAATCCGACACACACCAAGATTCCATGATTGAATCTTTATGGCCAGGGATCAGACGCTTGTCACCTTGCTTAAGTTGCTCACTCACTTGAGACGTTTGTGGCGCAACCGTTCTAAAGGTTTTCTGTTCAACGATAGGAATAAACTGCATTTGTGGAGACTTCACCACATCACGTAGGAAACGATACACCTCTAATGCATTTTGGCTGGTGAGGTTATTTACGCAGGTTAGCGTTGCGAATTTGACTTGGTGTTTGTGCAGCAACTCTGCAGCAGCCATCACTTGTTTAAATGTGCCACGACCTGCTCTGTTGACACGATACGCGTTGTGCAGCATTTCAGGGCCATCAATACTCAAACCGATCAGGAAGTTATTCTTTGCTAAGAAGCGACCCCAATCATCATTCAGCAGTGTGCCGTTGGTTTGTAGATCGTTTGAAATCAAAACACCTTCAGGCTGATACTTTTTCTGTAGCTCAACCACACGTTCGAAATACGCTAAACCCAGCATGGTCGGTTCACCGCCCTGCCATGAGAAGATGATTTCAGGGGTATTTTGACCTTCGATGTATTGTCGGATGTAAGTCTCTAACGTCTCATCATCCATTCTTGGAGAACTGCCTTTCTTGTACTCCAACAAATCTTGCTTACTTAGGTAATAACAATATTTACAGTCAATGTTACACGCTGCGCCAATCGGTTTAGCCATAACATGCAAGCGCTTAGACGCTTTACCGTTATATTGTGGACCTTGAGTAATGTGCATGATTTACCTACCTATCTTATTATCTTGTTCCCATCATAATTCCTAATAAAGTCAGTGGCATGTTATACCCTTTATAACCAATAGGAATGACCTTAAACGTTAGAATCACGGCCTATTTCGAACATTTGAGGCACGTGATGAAATTTTTCAATTACAAACATTTAGCAGCAGTTAGCAGCGTCACCATGACTATTTTCTTGAGCGGCTGTGCAAGCGTGCCTACACACCCTATTGCCCAACAAATCGACCAAGAGATGGTGTTGGTTGAAGGCGGCACATTCACCATGGGTTCAAACAGCCCAGAAGCAAGCAAAGCAGAACGACCTGCGCGAGATATAACTGTAGATAGTTTCTACATTGCGAAGTTTGAGGTGACTCAAGAATTGTTCGAATCGGTGATGGGGTCATCTCTCAGTTATTTCCAAAACCCGCAAGTTCCGGTCAATAACCTAAGTTGGCAACAGGCGAACTATTTCGTTGAACAGTTGAATGAACTAACGGGCGAAGAATACCGCCTGCCGACTGAAGCTGAATGGGAATTTGCAGCAAAGGGTGGCAACAAAAGCAAAGGCTATACTTACAGTGGTTCCAACAACTTAGATGATGTTGCGTGGTACTCAGCAAATTCAAAAAATAGCGCGCATCCTGTCGGGCTAAAGAAGCCAAATGAACTAGGCTTATATGACATGACAGGAAACGTTGGTGAGTTTGTCATTGATGCTTTCGATGACACCTTCTACAGATTCGGTCCAACAGACAACCCAAACAATGCTAAACACAGTGACGTTGGTTTATCACACAAATCAGTGCGCGGTGGCAGCTTTGCTTATGACGAAGATGAATCTGAAAGTTACCGTCGTGATTTCGCAAGCCAATCGATCACTATGTCAGACATGGGTCTGCGCTTAGTCAAAGATGCGGACTAAACCACTAACTTGTTATCGACTATTAATATTAAAAACATGATTGCGCCATCCAAACATTAGAAATCTGACCAAACGTTAAAACACTGATCAAGTATTAGCTCACTGATCAAGTAGTAGGATCATGCGGCCACACTGAATAAGGACACTCTATGCAATACACCAAGCTTTCAGGACTTACACTCGCGTTACTCTGTGCCTTTCCTGCATCAGCAGCAGAGAAGCCAGATCTAGTCCTTCAAATCACGGTAGATGGCCTGCGTGCAGACCTTATCGAGCGGTATAAGCACAACTTCGGCGACGGTGGTTTTCGTTACTTAATGGATGACGGTACCTACTACACCAATGCGAACTACCAGCACGGCAACACAGAAACCATTGTCGGTCATGTGTCGCTAGCAACGGGCGCTCCACCGAGTGTTCACGGCATGGTAGGGAATGTTTGGTATGACCGTAGTGAAAAGCGTTTGGTGTATAACGTAGAAGACGGCAACTACAAAATGCTGACTTCAGGCGCGGGTGTCGATAAAGCAACCGAGATCGATCCAACGCAAAAGACAGCACAAGGTGATGGTCGCTCTCCAGAGCCAATACTGGCCACCACCTTTGGTGACGAACTGATGATTTCCAATAGCGGAAAATCGAAAGTCTTCGGCGTATCGGTAAAAGACCGTGGCGCGATCTCCCTTGCTGGACACAGTGGCAAAGCGTTCTGGTTCTCGAAGGCACAGTCTGAATTTGTCACCAGTAACTATTACTACGACGAATACCCAGCTTGGGTATCTCGTTGGAATGAAAAAGAAATTGCTGCTCAATACTCTAAACAGAAATGGGATCTTTCCTTACCACGTGAGCAGTACACCCTGCAAGAACACAACATGGACCACAAGGTTAAGCTAGGTAATTTCCAACGCACCTTCCCTCACCCTTACGGCCCTGCGAGCTATAAGTATTACAGCACAACACTAACTGTAAGCCCAGCTGGTGATGAAATCACCGAAAACTTTGCAAGCACGTTGTTAATGCAAGAGAAGCTTGGACAAGGTGACGCGACGGATTACCTATCGGTTAGTTTCTCATCAAATGACTATGTAATTCACCTCTACGGCCCTGAAAGCCTAGAAACCGAAGACAACTTAATCCGCCTCGACAAAACGATCGCTAAACTTCTTAAAACCGTGGATAACCACATCGGGCTAGAGAACACGTTAATTGTACTGTCTGCCGACCATGGTGTTCCTGAATCTTCACCTGCGGCAAATGCTTTAGGTTTCAGTCAAGCTCAGTACTTCGACAAAGACGCGCTGCTATCGAGCGGTGTAGAGAAACGACTGAAAGATGATTTTGGCTTAACCAAAGACGCAATTCGCTTATATGCACAGCCTTACATCTATCTGAATCACGATTTGATCGCCGAGAAGAAACTGGATCTCGCGAAAGTTCAAGAAGCGATTGCGGATGAGATAGCAAAAGTGAAAGGCGTTGCGTTTGCTGTATCAAGCAGTGATATCGCGGCAAACCGAGTACCAGATACTCACGTGATGCAGCTCATCAAGAACAACTACCACCCTGCTCGTTCTGGCGATGTGTATGTGGTATTTGCTCCACGTAGCTACATTAACGACATGGAAGGCCTTCAAATTGCCTCGACTCATGGTTCACCTTGGAAATACGACACGCACGTGCCGGTTATCTTCGCGGGCTATGATGTGGATGCTAAAAAGGTTTCTCGTCCAATCACGCCATACGACATTGCACCAACGCTTTCCAACAAACTGGGTATCACTCAACCAAGTGGGTCTATTGGTCAGGTTTTAGAAGAAATTACTGACTAATCACAGCTACTCAGGTTTGAACCAAACGTGCTCATAGAGTATCAACCATAAAAAGAGCCGCTTATTCTGATTAAACTGAATAAGCGGCTCTTTTGTGAAATGCTAGATAGATTAAAGCGTGCTTAGTTCTTACCCGAGTAACGAAACGCTTCTCTGGTTAACTGATTCAATTCCTCATCAGTCATTTTGTTGTGCACAACATTAATGCGCCCCAAATAAACCAACGGAACTTCCGCTTCTCTCTCTTCCAAATGAAACTTGATGGCTTCAGCCGTTGCCACGCCAAGATCATCACTCATTCGCATGGGTGTCGCGTCCAATTCGTCTGAACGAATCTTTTCTATCTCTTTGGCTGTTCCGCCCCACCCCGTGACATAGATTTGCGATAACATACCGGCTTTACCCAATGCATCTACAGCGCCCATGGTCATCGCTGTATTGGCATTGTGAATCATGGTCACTTCAGGGAAATTGCCGAGCACCAAACGAATCCCATCAGCTCCACCAATTTTTTGATACTGCCCAAAGTGCTCATACACGGTTAGCCAGTCACCTTTTTCCTCTACGCAATCAATGAAACCTTGCGAGCGTTGAGTATCGGTGATGCCAGGAATCCCTCTATTAGCAGAAAACTCGACTTCACTCCCTAACTCTTCCAACACATGGTGACACAGCACTTTCGCGCCCATCGCACTTGAGAAATCGAACCAACTGTCTGGTTGGTGTTTCCATTGTTCATTCGGGGTGTGAAAAGCCCAAATAAAGGTTTTGAACTCTGTTGAAGCAGACAGTTTTTGAATATTTTCGGCTTGCATTCCAAGTTCAGAAGGACCAAAAATCACGAAGTCATAGGGCGTCTCTGAGCTCAGAACTTGATCGGTGTATTGGGTCTGTAATGAGTGTTCAATTTGTCTCGAAGTAAACTCTCTGATCTCGAATGGCAGCTCCAACGCAATCAATCTTTTCTTCAATGCGGTGTAATTTCTTATCCAAAAGTCAGAAATATCTGCACTTGGGTAAATTAGTGCAATTCTCACTGGGTTTTCGAGAGAGCTAGCCTCCAAGACGATTGGCTCTCCACTTACAGTCTCTTGAAATTTATCCAGTTTTATCAAATCGGCGTCAGACCTTATGCCATCAGCGTTCACGTACAAAGGAAGCGTAAAACAAGCGGTTAGCAGGGTTGGTAAAATGTTTTTATAAATCTGACCCATCATAACTGTTACCAAATGTTTGAATGTTTATTAACAATATTATAAATATATACCGACAATGATTTAAAGCACTTTATAGAATTCATGAATAAGATAATTAATTTTGCGAGTTTGTTGCTTGCTACCACCTGCTACTCAAACAGTTTTGCAGGTAATCCAGAAGACGATTTCTTCCTATACGCTGAAGAAAAAGTAATGAGAGCGGTGTCCAGTCAACGAACTTGGGGAGGGCCAACACAAGGGCCTGCTGTGCGTCATGAAAAGAGTGTTATCTTCGTCGCGTCAGACCTACGTAATGGTGGCGTGTATGGCGTAGGGAAAGGCATATCTGAAGCCATTTCTCACATCAATTGGCACCTTAGGTTCATCGATGGTTTGGGTTCAGAAGTGCGCCAAGGTGCGGCGATCAGAAAAGCGATTGGCTTTGAGCCCGATGCCATTGTTCTCGGTGGGATTGATGCCGTCCGACACAAAGACATATTAAAACAAGCCGAAAGTCTCGGGATTGTTGTCATTGGGTGGCATGTGACTGAATTGGCGGGTGGAAACCCAGATATTGGCTTATACACCAATATTACCACCGACCCTCTCGATGTGGCCGAAATAGCGGCCCTACTCGCGATCGTTAACTCAAATGGTCGAGCCAAAACCGTGGTGTTCACCGACCCTAATTATGAAATAGCGATGATCAAAGCCAACGCTATGGTCAACACGATTAAACGTTGTAAAACATGTCAGGTTCTAGAACTGAACTACCTGCCATTAGAAAAAATCGCCGAACAAATGCCCGCGACATTAAAAGCGCTAGAAAAGAAATACGACGAAAAAATCACGCACATGCTTGCAATCAACGACCTATACATTGATTACGCTATCCCTTCTCTCGAGTCCAATCTCGAAGAATACAGATTGATTCCACAAAACATTTCCGCTGGCGACGGAAGCAAAGCCGCATACAAAAGAATTAATAGTGGTCAGTTCCAACTGGCAACCGTCCCAGAGCCCCTGTATTTACAAGGTTGGCAAATTGTCGACGAACTCAATCGAGCCTTTAACAATATGCCACCGAGTGGCTACTCTACGCCTGTTCATCTCGTCACGCCAGATAATGTCGAAGAGCTCATAAGCCAAGAAGACAAAGGTATTTACGACCCTAAAAACGGCTACCGTGAAGCGTATCTGAGAATTTGGAAGCCACAATGAAATTACGTCAGATAAACATCACCCAACGACTCATTATTTCGAACCTTTTATCGTTATTGATCGTGAGCCTCGCCGTCATCATGGTGATTAGGTCGCTCTATTACGTCGAATCGACACTCAAAACCGAAACCTCTACACACGTTTCAGAGTTGATAGTGAACTCCGAAATCAGTCGTCGAGTGTTCACTTTGACGTCTCGAGTAAAGTTACTCGAACAAACCTTTTTATTCAGTGAAACCACGCTGTCAGAAGAGGCATTTAACGTCGATTTCCAGCTTCAGCGACTGAGAGATTTGTCGACCAATGAAGGATTTTCGCAAAAAATTGATGCCTTTATTAACAACTTCCACCGATTCTTGGGCAGCTCACTGGCACTGAATAGAATTTTTAAACAGACCAATAAAATTGATGCGACCTTGGCCGATCAACTCAACCAACTCGAATTTGCTATCGCCGACAGTAAACTTAGACACCTAGATAAACCTGATTTCATTCGTTATAACAACGAGTTAGATCTCATCAACATGTTGCGCGAGTCTTTTCTTACCTCGGGGAAAATGGTCGGTGATATTCACAGTCGTATCACCCCAGAAACAGAAAAAGTACTGCTTATCGAAGTCGAAAAAGAACTCGATATTTTCTTACTTCACCTAGAAAACGTTGATATTGAAACTGCCGCTGTCATCGCAGAGAAAAAACGCATCAACCGCACTGTTAAACGATACAACGCCGCCTTAAAACGCATTAGAGCTAACTTAGAGCAGCGTTGGTTAGTAATGGCGTCACTCTTAGAAGCACAAAGCGACTTGTTGGAAATGGTAGAAAACACCGAGTCACGCGTTCAAATTCAAGCCTTAGAACTAACCGATCAACTTGAAAAAGAGATCGGTTTATCTAGGTTGAACGCCATTGTTATGAGCTTTTTCGCTATTGTATTGTCGATGCTGTTAGTTAACCACGTGGTTAGACACCACATCAGACAGCCCCTCAACGCGCTAAGACATGGCTTCGACCGTTTAGAATCCGGTAGCCTCAAGCACCCGATCAACTTAGGCAGAAATGACGAATGGTCCCACTTAGAAAAAGCCTATAACAACATGGCATCAAGGTTGTCTGAAGCCTATTTGGATCTCACAGAGGAGAAGAAGAACTTCGACTTCCTCGCCCACCACGATCCACTGACCAACTTAGCGAATCGACTATTAGCCACCAAGCAGTTAGACAAAGAAATTGAACGTTCGAGCGAGAACAACGTACCTTTCTTATTGTTTTATCTCGATATTGACGAATTTAAGACCATCAATGACTCGTTAGGCCACGCACCAGGCGACAACCTATTGGTCAATGTCTCTGACATCCTAAGTAACCTAGTCGGAGATAAAGGCTTTGTTGCTCGAATGGGTGGAGATGAGTTTTTGGTTATGTACTCGAACGTTGGTTTAGATGAGGGCGAACCAATCGCCGACCGCTTAAACCAAGCATTGAGAAAACCTTATTACATTGATGACAACTCTATCTTTGTATCAGCCAGTATCGGCGTATGTGAATATCCGACTCACGGTTTGGATCGTGAAACCTTAATTCGAAACGCGGATACCGCCATGTATCACGCCAAGCGCAATGGTAGAGATCAATACAGAGTTTATGCTGACGAAATGACCCATGCGGTCAATGACTTAATCGAAACCAATATGGGGCTTCATCAAGCGATCGCCAATGACGAACTGGAAGTCTACTTCCAACCTAAGGTGGATTTGAACTCGCAAGACATCATTGGAGCCGAAGCTTTGATTCGATGGAGACATCCCAAGTTAGGGCTACTGCCACCGGTTGATTTTCTTGAAGTCGCCGAGAGAAGTGACTTGATCATCGACATTGATAAGTGGGTGTTTAAGAAAGTCGCCAACCTGATCACCGAATGGCAACGCGTGGGTATAGACCTGCAAGGTGTGATTTTCTCTATCAACTTCTCTGCGCGAATGTTCTATATGAATGACCTTGCTGAGCAGTTGCAAGTGATACTCGACGAAACAGATTGCAAACCACATCAGCTGCTTCTTGAAATCACTGAAAGAGACATGATGCGAGATTTCGAAACCTGTTCAAGAACCATAGAGGTACTTCATTCTAAGGGCTATAAGATTGCAATTGATGATTTTGGGACTGGTTATTCTTCACTGTCAGTGTTGAAGAATTTGTCCGCTGATTGCGTCAAACTCGATCGAAGCTTTATCGAGGACATTAACTCGTCAAAGGTCGATTACGAGATCACTTGCGCGGTACTCAAACTCGCGCAAATATTGGATTTCTCAGTGATAGCTGAAGGTTTGGAAACCCAAAACCACGTTGAGACGCTGCGCCAGATAGGCTGCAAGTACGCTCAAGGCTATTTCTTTGCGCGACCTTTACCGGTTAATGATTGGGTATCTTACTTCTTGCTCAACTCAGAACAGAGGCAAAAAGAGGCATAACAGCTGTTAGCTTCATAACAGATCTTAGCTGCATAACAGGTCTTAGCTGCATAACAGGTCTTAGCGGCATAAATGACTACATTGGGTAAGAAGCCTTGCCGAAAAACCGCTGCCTCAGCTCAGGGTATGGGATATTGGCTTTCTTTCCATTTAGAATCGCGCGAATGCCGCCAATAGCGGTGTCCCCTTAGGCTAACTGGATGTGTCCTTTGCTGCCGCTTTAATTTTAGCGCGCAGCCATTTATGGCTTGGCTCGTTAGTACGGCTTGGATGCCAGATCATACACATATCGAGATCTTCCAGTTCGAATGGTAATGGCAGTGTTTTTACATCGTACTTTTCAGCAAAACAACGTACTGATGAAACGGGTAACACACCGATGTAATCAGAACCGTCAATAACAGGGAGCATCTCAACAACACCCGCAGCACGATAGACTATTCTACGTTTCTCGAGGTCACTGTAGTGTTCAGAGCTCAATAAGCTTTTACGTGCATGCCAACGAGAAACAACCACATGCTCAAGTGATAGGAACTGTTCCATATCGATTGTATCGCCAACCGTAGGATGGTCTTTGCGACAAACCACCACTAACTCTTCTCTAGAAATTACCTCATGCTTAAGCATGGTTCTTCCTTTTGGCGTCATATCGACAATAACATCGTGTCTTTGAAGCCTTAAATCAGACTCGTAATCTTCCGTAAATAGAGGGTGAACCTCTAGTGCGATACCCGGTGCAACTTGGCTGATTAACTGCATAACTCTTGGCATCATTTCATAGCTCGCCGCCGAGACGCAGGCAATTGAAAACACGCGGCCTGAAGTTTTAGGATCGAAGTCTCTTGATGCGGATAAAGTAGAAGTAAAGTTTTTAAGCGCAGCGGCCATTGCAGGATAGATATCAATAGCGAATGTGGTTGGCTCTACGCCAGATGTGGTTCGATGAAACAGTGGCTCGTCATAGATATCTCGCAACCTTGCAAGCGCTTTGCTCACAGCTGGTTGGCTTATATCCATACGATTAGCAGCTCTTGATAAGTTCTGCTCTTCATAAATTGCGACAAATATAGGAATTAAATTGAGTTCGGTACTTTTCATACAGTTCCATATTAAAGAGGCAGGTTCCCTATAGTAGAGAACCTGCCGATTTTGTTCGATGCGAATAACTAAAGTTTGCTACTTAGTTCTATCTTTTAAGTCTGGCAAGGCTTTAGGAATTTTCAAGCGTTCAAAAATCGAACGAGAATTGCTTGAGTTTGACTTGTCACTGGGTAAGTTACGTAACCCTCTCCACAAACGAGTAAATAGGCTTTTATCTTCATGCCCTTGTTGGAAGGATTTACTGTCTTCTATCCAACGTTTCTCTCCATTCAATTTACCAAGTTGCGCTTTACCCAGTTCTAGCTGAGTAGTCTGAGTTCGCAACTCACGATAGATAAAGGTTCTCAATGCAGACCAGTTACCTTGCTTAAGCAAACGACGTAATACCAACCAACTTGGCGTCGGGCGGTTTTTATAATAGCGCTTCAAGGAAACAACGAATGCAATACACAATACCAGTGCCAAACCAACGCCAATAAAGATAGACAGGTAAGCTTTGATAAAGGATTGTAGTGTGTGTTTTGCTTCAAACACTTCGCCTTTTATCACAACGCTTTCAAGACGCTGATTTTTGCTGTCCCACCATTGGAATGAAAATTCTGGCAAAGTGAATTCACCACCTTGCTGAATCACATAAACCGTCTCTTCAACTCGGCTAGAACGGTAGTCACCACGTTCTTGTGTGTCATCCAAACGATTAGGCTGAGGGTAAGCCTGATATTGCTGAGTCGATTCATTGGTCAACACATTTGGCAGTAAAACCGACAAGCTGTCTTTCGCTTTGATCGTCACTGTTCGTGTAACCGCATCACCCACCTTTAAGTCTTCGCTTGAGCGCTGCCATTGCTGTTCAACATCCACGTCTGTCGCAGAGAACCAAGGAGACTCGTCGCTTAATAAACCAGAAGGTAGTGAGGCTTCAAACTTAATCGGCTGCGTGTAAAGCGTGCCGCCAACGTTTGATCCATCAGGAGCAGACACTTGAACACGAACAGGTACCGTCGGAATCACAAACTCGCCCGATGTCATCGGATAGAGCGTCACTTCCCAACGCTGGCGTGACCATGTCGTACCATCCACTCGTTCAGTGTAGTTTGTCGCCAGTTGGTTACGCTGCTTAGCAATGACATTAGGGATTTCGATGCTGCCAATTCGCGTGCCACCGGTTAGCCAACGCGGAGTTGCCACCTCAATGGTCAGAATCACTTGCTCATTAACGCTGACTTTGGCTGGTGTAATTTTATCTCCTGACTTTGGCTTTTCTCCAACCCAAGCGATCAGCTCGACATCACCACTCTTCTGCAGATCATAGATATCGGCCGCAGAAGCAAGAGTAGGTAAAACAGTGCTAATTAATAGAACCATCGATACAAGCAAGGTCTTGGTTAGTTTAAAGGACTCTGAGCGCCCTACCTTTGATTGAACCGCTGCAAGAGCTAAATCAACTCGACTCATTGTGTTTGCTCCTGTTTTGGTGCCTGTTCTTGTTTTGACGACGGCTCCTGTTGTGATGTCTGTTCGACCGAAGGCGCAGGATCTCTTAACTGAATCTGAAATTTCGACTTTAAGAAAAACTTAGGATCCGCTTCTACTCGCTTCAACCACTTGTCGGCAAGCTCTTGGCTACCCAAAATCTCATTGGCGTTAAGTGTTTCCTTAAGCATTAATTCAGCTACCGTTTCTTCTTCTGCACCATCACCCGTGCGCGGCTGGTCGTCCTCCAGCTCCAAAGATTCCTCAGGACCATCGGTGGTACCTGATTGGCTTTCACTGGTGCGATTAACCTCTTCGACAATACCACTCAGAACCGCTAAATTATTTTCTATATCGGCTTTTAATTCTGGAGACAAATCGGGCTTCTCACTCAATGATTTGAGTAGATCGCGAGCAGCAAGGTACTCACGCTGTCGAGCTAATGCACTGGCTGCGTTATACAAACCATAATCGGTTTTGGTTTGCAAAAAGGCACTGTGAGCTAACTTAAAATCACGAGCATAGTAATAAGCCGCGCCCTTTCGCATTGGATCCTTAAAATGCTTGGCGGCTTCAAGGTATTCCTTTTGATTCAATAAACGTTGCCCTTGTTGATCAGGCGTCAGCCATAAATCCCACCACCATTGAGCTGTTTTATCCCAAACAGTCACGGACTCTTCAACCACTGGCTTGTCAGCAGTTAAACTGACCGTTTTCGCCAAAGTATGCGGAGAATACACGCTGCTTGTAATCAAAACACCAACCACACACCATTGAACCAACCACCCTTTTCTAAACCACAACAGCATGATAATCACCATTGGAATAAGAAGGCCGTATCCCATGTCTTTCCAAGGCATTGAAGACTCACCGTTAAGTTGCATGTTTCTTTCAACCGCTTTGTTGAGTTGTTGGATATCGGAATTATCAACGGTCACTTCGATAAGTCGCCCACCCGTCTTGCTCGCTAGGCTACGCAATGAATCGAGATCGACTGGATTATCGCTCACCACATTGCTATTTCCTGCCGCCAGAATGAGCAACTGATACGGGTTGTCGTTAAAGAAGCTTTCGAACGCCCTGATGGTACTTGGGTTAACACCATCTGATACCAACAACACTGACGAACCTAACTCACCAGACAATTGTTGGTTGATGAGTGGCAACGCTTCTTCTGCAGACTTACCTGATACCGGCATGATATCGGGTGTAATCGCCGCTAGAAACGGTTCGAATACCTTACTGTCTTGAGTCACAGGCATCGCAACGTGGGCACTGCCCGCATAAACAACCAAACCCGTGTTACCGCCTTTGCGCGCTGCGAGTAAGTCTCTAATTTTCTGTTTAGAGCGTTCTAAGCGACTCGGTGGTAAATCTTTAGCCAGCATCGACTCACTGTTATCAAGTACCACTAACATCGACGCTTTGTCTTCACCAAAAGGCGAAGCTTCACGTTGCCATGTTGGGCCCGAACAGATAATGATGGCGATGGTCACAATAACCATCAGTAACTTCAGTGGTAATTGCTTGCGCCAACCGGTTTCCCCAATGGTCAATGCATCGCGTAAATGTGCAGGAAGGATGTCTTTCCACGTTGGCTTAGTCTCTTCTCTCCAACGAACCCATAACAGGAAGAACATCGGAATAAAGGCCAACAACCACAATGGTCGAATAAAGTGAAACTGGGTAAAGAACTGTTGCAACATGAGAGAATCAGGCATTGTTCTCTCCTTTCAAATTTTTCTTTGAAGAAACCAAAAGCGATCTTCTACGGATTGTCGCCAAGCTAAACGCAGTCAAATACATCACAACGACAATCGCCATCAAGTAATGGTGTAACCCCTGTTTAGGACGATAAGTCGTACTCTCATACAACTGAGGCTCTAGCTCACCGATTTGAGCGTAGGCTTTAGTCAGTTCATCGCGGTTGAGAGCTTCAAAAGCTTCACCACCAGACTCTTGCGCCACCCGCTTGATGGTTTCCATATCCAAAGCCACTTCTCCCACGGTTTGCGGATCACCCATGGCGATAACGTGAATACGAACGCCTTTCGCCTTGGCTACTTTGGCGGCATCGATAGGTTCTACAAAGCTTCCAGTGTCATTACCATCGGTTAGCACAATCACAACTTTCTCTTTCGCGTTCGCATCAATACTTGAATCTTGAACCGCTGCACTCTGCTTCTCACTCTGTTCAAACACCTTGATCGCAAGGCCAATTGCATCGCCTAAGTGCGTACTCTGTCCTGCCATCGCCACGTCGGTTTGATTGAGTAGCTCAAGCCACACCTCTTGGTCGGCTGTAAATGGCGTCTGCACAAACGCAGCGTCACCAAACAGAATCAAGCCTAATCGGTCACCCTTTCGTGTTTTGGCAAAATCAGCCAGCACGTCCTTGGTTGCGTCTAAACGAGAGATTTTATCGCCTTGTTGAGAAGTGAAATCTTGTTCAGCCATTGAGCCAGACAAATCAACCACCACCATCACATCACGGCCTAATTGTTCACGAACTTGTGGCTCACCTAAGATGGTTGGTTTCGCTAACGCACAAACCACGAGTACCCAAGTGATAATCAGCGTGGTGCGTTGCCACCAGCTTGGTGTTAATTGGCTTGCTCCTTCTGAAGGTGCTTCACCAATCGCTTCAACCAGTTCACTGAAAAATGGCACTTTGATAGCCATTTGTTTGGTTCGATAAGCAGGTACGGCGAAGTATACAAGTAAAGGCAAAGGTAGTGCGATAAACCACAGTGGGTGCGCGAATTCAAAGCTAGCAGATAAACTATCAAACATTATCTTGCCCCTCTGGTTTCGCTTGTAACTCTGGTTTTGTTTGTACATCGGGTTTATGAAGTTTTAGCCACATCATCGCGGTTTGAATCACCTCTAAACGCTGTTCAAAAGTCAAACGCACCTTAGGGTCAATTAGGCTTTGCATCCATAACCCCGATACTTCATCGGCAAAGAAAGCATTGCTGTTTGCACTCGTGCTAGCACTAACAGGCAGGTAAGCGTTCAAGCGGTTTATATAGGCTTGACCAAACAACTTGGCATTACCGCTGTCTAGATAACGAAGCACCACTTTGAGCACCTTGAAGGTTCGCTCGGTTGAATTTTTGTCTCGCGCATCCAATAGCACGAGCTCTTTAAGCGCTTCTTTGCGATAACGATTATTCCACCATCTTAGCGCCAAGCGATAAGTCAGATAGAAAGCAACCAATAGCAAGACCACGCCGAGGATCTTCCAGCCGATCGTTTGAGGAACCCAGCTCACGCTGTCGGGAATCGTGACATCATGCAGTTCGCGAAGGATATAAGTGCTAGGAGGCGTATGTTCAACGGCCATTTAGCGCCCTCCTACTAGTTTTTGAAGTTGTGAAATATGATTACCAGACGTGTCTAATTCAATATATGGGAGATTTTTCATCGCCATTAATTTAGCAAGAGATTGTTTTTGGAGCGCCGCTTTTTGAGCAAGGCTCTCGCTCGCAAGATTGACCTTAGATTGACTATCAAGATTGAGCTGAAAACGACCATCACCCACCACCCAGTTTGCGCTCGCAAGGTCTTGAGGCAATGATTGTTCTAATGGGTCAGTCACCATAATCGCTAGGATGTCATTGTGTTGTTGAAGCTGCTTGAGTCGGTCAAGGTGTTGTTCTTGGCAGTCACGCCAATCACTAATAAAAATTAAGGTCGACTGCTTGAGTCTCATTCGTTTTATCAGTTCAATCCACTGGCTAAATCCAACTCCCTCGCTGTCACTCACACTCACATCTAAGCTTTGATTAGCCTTGGTAAGATGCTTTAACTGAGCTAATAAATCAGATTGAGAACGCTGCGCTTTGGTATGAAAGAGCTTTTGATGTGAGGCTAAAACAAAGCCGACACGGTCACCATCTTTTAGCACTCGCCATCCACACAATGCTGCGACTTCGGCCGCCACAACGGATTTCATGGTGTTTTGAGAAGCAAAGAACATCGAGCTGCGCTGATCGACACAGATAATCACATTACGGTCTTTCTCTTCGGTATAGCTGCGAACATGAGGCTTACCCGTTCGCATCGTAACTTTCCAATCGAGGTTACGGATATCATCACCCAATTGGTAATGACGTAATTCCTCGAAGTTCAGACCACGGCCACGGAACAGAGAATTATGTCTCCCCGACAGTACACTGCCCGCCTTAAGATGAGGCAACAGAGAAAACGACTCAGCTTGAGCCTGTATTCGCACTAACCTTGAGTAATCACAGTATAATCGTGGATCAAGGCCTTGCGGCTTGGGAGCTTGTGTTGGCTTCGCCATGACGCCCCCTAGTTATCCGATCTCAACATTATCAAGCAGTTCTTCAACCACTCTTTGATGGTCAACACCATCGGCCAATGCGTCATAAGACAATGAGAATCGATGACCTAATACGGTAGGTAGCATTGCACGCACATCATCTAACGTGACGTGGTCACGCCCTTGTAGCCAAGCATAAGCGCGAGCACATTTATCCAATGAGATTGACGCGCGTGGGCTTGAACCAATCTCAATCCATCTAGACAAGTTTGATTCTGGGTAACGCTCTGGCTTACGAGTCGCCATCACCAAGGCCACAATGTAGTTTTCGACTAAATCGGAAACCGCAATATCAGGAAGTTGGCGACGAGCTTCAAGTACCAATTCAGGTTCGATGTGTTGCGGTGTGACTAGCTCTGAACTCGTCTCACTGCCAAGTTCTTCGCTGCGCACCAATCGAATGATGTCACGCTCTGCTTCGTCTTCTGGGTAGTCGACCGTTACTTTCATGATGAAACGGTCCATTTGCGCCTCAGGTAGCGGATACGTGCCCTCTTGTTCAACCGGGTTTTGAGTCGCTAACACCATGAACAAGTCTGGAAGGATATGAGTTTGACCACCTACGGTTATCGTCCCTTCCGCCATCGCTTCAAGTAGAGCCGCTTGCACCTTCGCAGGGGCACGGTTCACTTCATCGGCCAGAACAATGCTATTGAAAATAGGACCCGGTTGGAAATGCAGTTGAGGCTTACCATCTAGCTCTTGATACACTTCAGTACCCGTTACATCTGATGGCAGGAGATCGGGCGTAAACTGAATACGGCCAAAGCTTGTATTCAATAAATTCGCCAACGACTTCACCGAGCGTGTTTTCGCTGTGCCGGGAAGCCCTTCTAGAAGCACATGGCCATTGGTCAATAATCCGATTACCAGAGCCCGAACGACGTGGCTCTGACCGATAACACTTTTCTCTGTCTGTTCAATCAGTTGGTTTATTGCTTGTTGCGCATGGTTCATAGGTCTTCCCTTAATTCAATCTGGCTGCGTACATCCTACTCACAAGCCCCATAACTATTAGTTATAAGCACCATAGCCACGTCAATTCTGGTACTTTATTTCAGCATTGCTTTCAATTGGTTAATCGCCTCCGGTGGCGCGACTTTACTCAATGACGAAATACATTTTTCAAACGCTTTTGCTGCGCCCGGTTTCTGGTAATTTCGGGCCAAAATCTCACACTGTGCGTACAAGTGTTGTGGATTGCGGCTGAATTGGTAAGCCTTGTTCAATGACTTACTCGCGGCAAGAACATCAGACTTCTCTAAAGCCAAGCCGTACACATACCAATATTGTGGGTCAGTTTGCGCCGTTTCAGCGGCTTGTTTTAGGTAGTCGGTTGCTTGCTTGTAATCTTTGACTCGCAGCATGGATAACCCTGCGCTGTATGGCAACACACTCGATTTAGGTTGAGCTTGAATGCCTTGCTTCAATGTCGACAGCGCTTTTGCTTCGTTACCTTTCGCTCGATACAAATCAGCCAAGTTGGCATAACTGTTCTCGAAGTAAGGCTCAATATCGATAGCGCCTAGATAAAACTCAATCGCTTTGTCGTGCTCACCTAAATCTCGGTAAACGTTACCTAGGTTTGTGCGGCCAAATCCTCTGTCAGCATTAAATTGTTGTATCTCAATGTACTCTTCCAGCGCTGGCTTGATTTGATCTTTCTGCAGCGGGTTCATCTCTCCCCAGTAACGCACAAGCGCGCCTGCAGTTTCTGAACGAATCGACAATACAGGATCTTCCAATAGTGGCTCTAGAATCTGCCAACGATCAGTGAATGGGAAACCAGACGAGCCTTGTACAACACCCAACCGAATCATCTCATCTTCGTGTTTTACCGCTCTTGCTAATGAGATAAGTGTGTTCTTACCCGTATTACCACCCAAACGTTCTAAGCTCGAAGCGCGAATGATATTGCTTAAGCTTGAATCCTGAGCTGAATACGCCAATGCATCCTCTGCACCTCTGTGCCCTATTGAATCCGCGTAAAAGGCGACAGCAAAGTGTTGCTGGTTACGATACTTAGAATCTGGGAACCATTGACCGATTTGTTTATCAGCCCACTGGTCGGTTTGATCTTCATGACAGCTGGTACAGACGTTCGGTGTTTTAATGTGTTGGCTGATATCAGGGCGTGGGATATGCCAACTGTGGTCACGCCTTGGGTCAACTTCCATGTACGTCGTTTCAGGCATGTGGCAAGTGGTACATTGTGAAGCTTCGGTATTTGCTTCATGGAATGTGTGTTTTTCAGGTGTGTATTCAGAGGCAATGTGACATTGGCTACACACAGCTTCTTCAGCAATTTTCAGTTCTGCGGTATGGGGATCGTGACAGTTAGTACACGTGACGCCTTTCTCTGCCATCACTGATTGTAAAAAGGACCCGTAAACGTAATCTTCATCGTAGATTTGACCATCGTTGTGGTAAAGCTCAGGAGTAATCAAGCTCAGACGATACTTATCAAAAAATGACCCGTTTACGTGATCACCCGTTTCATTCAACTGAGTACGTCGACTGTGGCATTGAGCACAGGTTTGAACTTGATTGGTATGGATGATGTCTTTTGGTTGAAGGGTTGAGTTGCCCTCTTGGTAGATCCACTCTTTCACCGACTTCGACAAGTCACGGTCAAAACCGTAATGCGCCGAGACATGGACATCTTTTCCACCGTTGGCTGCGGCTTGCTGGTTATTTGCTAGCTTGGCCTGCTCAACGTGCTCACTCGCAGGGCCATGACACGCCTCACAACCAACATTAATCTCAGACCAAGTGGTATTGTAAGTATTGCTTGCGCTGTCGTAGTTCTTTTCTAGATTTGTTGAATGGCAGTCTGCACACATGAAGTTCCAGTTTTGACCGCTGTTGGTCCAGTAGAATTCATCGGTGTTGGTGGTATCAGGATAGAGATGAAACCAGCGTTGGCCGCCTTCGTCCTCAGTGCGAGAATCCCAAGCGAAAGGAATCAACTGTACGCGTCCGTCTTCAAACTCAACCATGTACTGCTGCAGAGGCTCAAAGGCAAAGGTATAACTGATTTTGTAATCTTTGAATTGTCCGTCGGGCCCTTCGATGTTGACCCAAAACTCATCACCCTTGCGAAAAAAACGGTTGGGCTTTCCTTTATGAGTTACGGTTTGATCGTTGAAGTCGCCCAAAACGGACTCTTCGGTCGCATGCTTCATCGCCATATCATGATGAGAGCCTTGCCACGCTTCCACTTCTTCGCTGTGGCAGTCAATACAAGCGTCAGAGCCGACATATTTAGCTTGAGAGCTAGCAGGCAAAGCTTCTGATCCGGCTGATAAAGCCTGTTCATTGGCATAGCCGTTGAAACTGAGTGTCGACAACATAGGTAAAGACAACATTGCGGATAATACTGCAACTCGCTGGTGTTTCAATCCGTTCACTAGTGAGCACAACCATGCAGACATAACATTCCTTGTTTTTATACATCCTTATGCTTAATAAGGTAGACGTAAAAACAACGAAATTACAATTATTTAGTGGCAGTTAGCTCGATAGTTGTGATTCATATTCACGACTGGTATTTACTCACCGATATGCGCATAAAAAAAAGAGCTCCTAGGAGCTCTTTGTGTTTTCAGTTTCATCAAGCTATCAGTTTCAATAAACCAAAGCTTACTTGTTATGGTTCTCTTGAAGTTTCTCCATTACCTGATCCAAGCTAAAGCTTGCTGCTTTTTGGCGTGGTGGGTATTCAGCAAATGTTTCTAAGAATTTGCCCACATACGCTTGTGCAGGAACGAACATATAAGCATGGTCTAGCAACCAGTCATAATAGGTATTCGACGTAATATCTGCGTTTTCGTATGGGTCCATACGCAAGTTAAACAGCTTAGGAAGACGTAACGTCACGAACGGTTCTGACCAAATCTGCATCGTACCCGTTGCACGCTGCTCCATGAACACCGCTTTCCATTGGTTGTAACGAAGCGCCGCTAAATCACCGTCATCAGTAAAGTAGAAGATCTCGTGACGACGACCTTTTTCTTCTTCACCGGTTAGGTAAGGCAGGAAGTTATAACCATCTAGGTGGACCTTGAACGTTTTGTCACCCGCAGTATGACCTTTCAGCAGTTTCTCTTTGATTTGATCATCACCAGCGGCTGCAACGAAGGTCGGCATCCAGTCCATGTGGTGCATAATTTCGTTAGAGACACTGCCCGGTTCAATCTTACCCGGCCAACGAACCATTGCTGGCACACGGTATGCGCCTTCCCAGTTGGTATTTTTCTCACCACGGAACGGCGTTGTACCGGCATCAGGCCAAGAGTTCATGTGTGGACCATTATCTGTTGAGTAGAAAACAATCGTGTTGTCTTTGATACCCAACTCATCCACTTGCTTCAATAGTTGGCCAACGTGTCGATCGTGCTCAACCATACCATCGGCGTAGTTACCAACGCCTGTTACACCTTTACTGTCCGCTTTCACGTGCGTTCTAAAGTGCATACGTGTTGCGTTCCACCAAACGAAGAAGGGCTTGTCGGCTTTCACCGCACGATCCATGAAATCGAGTGCCGCATCGAGTGTTTCTTCATCAACGGTTTCCATACGCTTACGCGTTAGTGGGCCCGTATCTTCAATCTTGCCATCAGCAAATGATTTGATTACACCACGCGGGCCAAATTTCTTACGGAACTCTGGGTCGGTTGGGTAATCTTCATTTTCTGGTTCTTCCTCAGCATTCAGGTGGTAAAGGTTGCCAAAAAATTCGTCAAACCCGTGCGCTGTTGGAAGGAATTCATCTTTATCGCCGAGGTGGTTTTTACCAAATTGACCGGTCATGTAACCCATCGGTTTAAGCATTTCAGCAATGGTTGCATCTTCTGCTTGAAGGCCAATATCGGCGCCCGGCAAGCCTACTTTACTCAAACCGGTTCTAAGTACACTTTGACCCGTAATGAACGTAGAGCGACCTGCGGTACAAGATTGCTCTGCGTAGTAATCCGTAAACATCATGCCTTCTTTGGCGATGCTATCAATGTTCGGAGTTTGATACCCCATTAAGCCAAAGGTGTACGCACTGACATTAGATTGACCAATGTCATCACCCCAAATGACGAGAATATTCGGTTTTTCTGCTGCGAATGTGGTGGTGGAAGCCGCCATCATCGCAGTGCCCAAAATCGCTAATCGACGTTTGACGCCATATTTCGCTGTCATAGAAACCTCTTCGTTAGTTATTTGCATCCTGCCCTACTACCTATAGTCCATTTTTTACGCATTCGCGAGATTCACTAACTTATTAATCTTTTTGTCATTTTTCTATTTTCGATAACCCGCAAATGACCGATAAATTTACGTAAGCAAACATGACTAGGATCACACATACAAATTGAAGGGACATTTCACTCATTAGAACTAAATCATTTAGAATCATTAAGTTAGCACCTACCCATAACATTTAGTTATAACCACTATAAAAAGACAGCATCCATTTTTGAGATTAATGTGCGCTCATCGATGTGTTGTTCTAACGCATTAATCTTAAAAGTAAATGGAGTCCTTATGGGTACTAAAATTAATAAACTAGCATTAGGTGTTGGCTTATTAGCAGCTTCTTCAGCGGCAACAGCAGCAGAAAAACCAAACATTCTTGCTATCTGGGGTGATGACATTGGTGTGTTTAACATCAGTGCTTACAACAACGGTATGATGGGTTACGAAACACCTAACATCGACCGTATTGCTAACGAAGGCGCACTGTTTACCGATCACTACGGTCAACAGTCTTGTACTGCAGGTCGTGCTGCATTCCTAACAGGTCAAGAACCATTCCGTACTGGTCTTCTGACTATCGGTATGCCAGGTTCAGACCATGGTATTCCAGATTGGGCTCCAACTATCGCTGACCTTCTTAAAGAACAGGGCTACATGACTGCTCAGTTCGGTAAGAACCACATGGGTGACCAAGACAAACACCTTCCAACGAACCACGGCTTTGACCAGTTCTTCGGTAACCTATACCACCTAAACGCGGAAGAAGAGCCAGAGACATACTACTACCCTAAAGACCCTGAGTTCCGTAAGAACTTCGGTCCTCGTGGTGTAATCAAGTCGACTTCTGACGGTAAAATTGAAGATACAGGCCCTATGACGCGTAAGCGTATGGAGCATGCTGATGAAGAGTTCCTAGAAGAATCTCTTGCGTTCATGGAAAAAGCAGTGAAAGCTGACAAACCATTCTTCATCTGGCACAACACAACACGTATGCACGTGTGGACTCGTCTACAAGAAAAATACCAAGGTAAATCAGGTATCAGCATCTACGCAGATGGCATGCTAGAGCACGATGACCAAGTGGGTATCCTTCTAGACAAGCTTGATGAGCTTAAAATCGCAGACAACACAATCGTAATCTACTCTACCGATAACGGTGCAGAGACAGTATCTTGGCCTGATGGCGGTGCTACTTACTTCCACGGTGAGAAAGGTACAACTTACGAAGGTGGTATGCGTGTTCCTCAGCTAGTTCGCTGGCCTGGCACTATCAAACCGGGAACTAAGATCAACGACATCATGAGTCACCAAGACTGGATCCCGACTCTACTAGCAGCTGCTGGTGATGATAAAGTGGTTGAGAAGCTAGCTTCTGATAAAGGCGCGTCTTACAACGGTAAGAACTGGCGTGTACACCTAGATGGTTACAACTTCCTACCTTTCTTCGAAGGTAAAGAAGAGAAAGGCCCTCGTGATAGCATGCTTTACTTCTCTGCTAACGCTGAGCTAAATGCGGTACGTTGGAATGACTTCAAGATCTCATTCGCAGTTATGGATGGTAACATCACCAACGCTGTTCGCTTCCAACCAAACTGGCCTCAAGTAGTACATCTACGTGCAGACCCGTTCGAAAAAGCACCACACGAATCTGGCATGTACCTACGTTGGATGGCAGACAACATGTGGCTATTCGTACCTGTAGGCGGCAAAGTACAAGAGTTCATGAACACGCTACCTGACTACCCTATGCAGCAAAGCCAAGTGTTGAACCCTGGTAACTTCAACCAGAATGCTTACATGCTTCAAGGTAAACTTAAGCAACTAGAAGCAGCGGCGGCACAAGCTAAGTAATCATTACTTTATGCTAAACAGTCACTGACTAGATTGAAGCAAAGCCGTGATAGCCATTTCGCTATCACGGCTTTTTTGCATCTACTAACTATTAAGTCTGTATTAGCTATTAAGACTGTATTAGTTATTAAGTCTAAAAACTGATTTCTGAAATACCCCTGATTTGAATCGCACACATGATTGAAACACCGCGTTCGTTACAATAAATTTCCTGCTCAGTCATGCCTCGCTGATGAACACCAAATCCCAAGCCTTAAGTTTCAACCTTTGGTCACCTTCCTCATAGAACGAAGTTCTAACCCCTACGCTTGCAAGATTTCGATTATGAAACTAGATTTATATTTATGTACTTATCGTTCACAGAGTAAGTGAGCTCAGAAGGATTTTGAGCTGACAAAATGGTCTAAATTCAGATGGAACTAATGCGATGAAAACTCCATATTTGGTAGGAATCGGCATTGCTGTAACGTGTATTTCAATCGCAGCCTTAGTTTATGATGCTGCATCGTTCGACACTCACCATTACCATGATGAGGAAAACAAAACACCCCCTTCCTTAACTAGCGAGCATTCACACAAAAACACGAGCGCTAACACAGGTATCAGCAACAACACAGGCATTAGCAACACAGGCGTCAGTTCTTCTAGTTTGCAAATTTTCCCAATTCCCGATTCCACAGAAATTGACCACAAACTCGCAAGAATCGGGTGGGCACTGTTCAAAGATCCTAACCTCTCCTCAAATCAAAGCGTCAGCTGTGAAAGTTGTCATAGCTTACAAACGAATGGAGCAGAAGTGATTCCTGTCTCTATTGGCGTCAATGGCGCTGGAATGCGAAATTCACTCACGGTCTTTAACGCTGTCTTTAACTATCGATTCTTTTGGGATGGACGAGTGAACAACCTTGCTGACCAAATTGATGGCCCGGTGCACAACGTCGATGAGATGGATTCCAACTGGGAACTCATTACCAATTACGTCTCCCAGTCGGATGACTATATCGATATGTTCCAAGCAGAACAGATACCCATTGATACTGCGTCGATAAAGGCCGTTTTAATTGAATTCATGCAAGGGCTAACCACCCCAAATGCGCCATTTGATCAGTATTTACGTGGTGACACGAATGCCCTTTCTGAAACCGCACAACGCGGGTGGGAAACCTTTCAAGAAGAAGGCTGTATCCGTTGTCATCAAGGCACCAATATTGGTGGAGGCATGGTGATGCGATTCGGATATTTTGGGTTATCAAAGACAGGAGCAGAACGAAGTGAAGATCAAGGCCGCTTTATGTTTACTGCTCAACCTCAAGATAAACATCTGTTTCGTGTCGCGAGCCTTAGGAATGTTGCGATTACGGCCCCCTATTTTCACGATGGACAGACCGCTACGTTAGAAGAGGCGATTAAGATTATGGGAGAGAGCCAGTTAGGAAAAACATTTGAACAACAAACCATTAGCGACATCAAAGTGTTTCTCGAATCTCTCACCGGTAACCGCCCTCAAATGTTAGTGGAGTTTGAAAATGAATAGAATACGGCTCATATTCTTACTCTTTCTGGCTTTATTCGCTGGCTTAATCAGTTTGCTGACTCTCACCTATTTTGAGCATGAGAAGATCGCCAAATACGGAGGGGTAGCTCGAGAATTAGGGCATGAAGTGCTTGAGATGCGGGACCAAATCACCAGTAATGCCATTGCAGGGATCTCTAACCCCTATCAGCTTTCAGCAAGCCTCGTGAACTTAGAAAAAGAACTGCAGAAACTCAAACAGAGCTATCAAAATACCAACATCCACTCCTCTTTATTTAGTGGGTTACCTACCGAACAATTACTCGATAATTTTTACCTGTCTTCGATGTCCAACATTGATACATTGGATAACCTTGTCGGTTTAAGTGTTGCACGTCAGTTCATCCTTCAATCTCTTACCAAGCGACTGATGGAAAGCGATTCTTTATCATCGACATCGAGGATTAAAAGCGATCTTCTTGCTAGCATACTTCAAGTTGAAGCCGACCTTCCTCTGCAAGAAGAAGATTCAGATTTAGCACAACTGACGACCACATTTACTGAGCTACATTTACAGCAAGGGGAGTTATTGTCAGGGATTCTCTCCGTTAAAAGCATGGAATACCTTGAACACGTTGAGCATGAGTTCACGAACCTACAAGATCAACTTAAAGGGCTTATTATTAAGCTTTTAGGGATACTTTCCATTCTGATCTTCGCATTCTCGTTTTCCATTTTTATCCTGCGAATCTTTGAGTTAAAACGCAACAACCTAGCCTATCAGCAAGCCGCGGATACTGCGCAAAAAGCCAATGAAGCCAAGTCTTTGTTCCTCGCCACTATGAGCCACGAGTTAAGAACGCCAATGAATGGTGTACTCGGTATTGCCCAGATCATCAAAGATGATTCACAAGAAGCGGATACCCGTAAGCAAGCACAGGTGATCATTGATTCTGGCCAACACTTAGTCACAATTCTTAATGACATTTTGGACTTTTCTAAGGTCGAACAAGGGAAAATGGAGTTGGAATACAGCCCGTTCTCAGTCCGTGATGTTGTCACCCACCTCGATAAAACACTCACTCCTCTTGCGGCTGACAAAGGCGTCACTTTTGCGATAAAAGATAACATCCCATCGAATATTCAATTAATCGGCGACCCGGCTCGTACCCGTCAAATACTCTTCAACCTCGCGGGGAACGCGGTCAAATTCACGGAATCAAGAAAAGTCGAGGTTCAATTCGAGATTGCCAAAACCACCCCACCAAGCGTGAATATTTTAATCACGGATACCGGTATTGGGATTGCAGAAGACAAGATCGACCATATATTCACAGCCTTTGAACAAGCCGAGCTTTCAACAACACGTAAGTTTGGCGGAACAGGTTTAGGCCTATCGATTGTGAAACAATTGGTCGAGCTGATGGGCGGAAACATTGTAGTGACTAGCCAACTGAATGTCGGGACTCAGTTCTCATTGTCTTTACCACTCGAAATAAAAGAGCTTGCAACAACAATAGAGGAAAAAGTCGAAAGCAAGGCCAATATGGCTCTCGAAGACTTCACCGTCTTACTCGTTGAAGATAACAAGATAAATGCCATGGTTATCAGAAAATTCTGTGAATCCCTCAACTTATCGGTAGAGAACGCTTACGATGGATTACAAGCACTCGACAAGTTAGCCTCTAACCAATATGACTTGATCATCATGGACAACCACATGCCGAACATGAGCGGTATTGAAGCGATACAAAAAATTCGTAACGAGCTCAAGCTAACGACAGTGGTCTTCGCCTGTACTGCGGATGTCTTCAAAGAAGCACATGATGAGTTCCTTGTATCTGGAGCCGATTTCGTTCTCACTAAACCCCTGCAAAAGAACAGCTTACAAAATGCCATCAACGAATTTCACGAGCAGTTCGAGATACACAGAAATCAGATAGCTCGAGCAAGCAGTAATAGCGCCCGTCATCACGACAACAATATCACCGTGTTAACTCGTTACCCCAAAAACAAGCTACCCATTACTGAAGAAGAGATATCTAGGAGTCAATTACTCGTTGGAAACGAGCTTGAAAATGAAGATAAGCTCGAGTGTTTAGAATCGCTGGTGAGTGACTTAGAAAGCCAAATTGACGCACTGATAGAGATATTTTCAACAGCTAAGCCTGACGATTTACGCAGTACGTTACATGCAGTAAAAGGCACGGCCACTGAATTCCAAATGACAGAGGTACTTGAGCTTGCGGGGTCAGCAGAATATACGACCGAACAACATCTCATGCCAGAGGCAGAGTTACTTCAACAGCTGATCAATCGATTGATGGTGAACAGCCACCAAGCTACGCGTCTAATACACAAACTCCATCAGCAATCTAAACCACAAGAAATGAAGCATCGAAATAACTAAGCTAGCTATAACGCATACAACCTTATAGTTTGCGTGAATAAGCACCAATTACGCTTTCAAGATCTGCCCTTACGTTAAGTTTCGGTGAATTTTACCAAATCGAGACAAGGCAACTTGAAATACTTCGTTCTGCATGAGATTGTAAAAATATCTCACTAAAATAACTGTATGATTATGAAAACATTACAATCCATTGCGCTGCTTTCCACAATTATCGTAGCACCACACGTGTTAGCTGACGTGACAATTGAAGTTCCTTCTAGCGTAGATGTCTTAGCGGTTAATGAAGCTAAGCCAGATCTTGACGGTAGTCTTTTCTCTTCTCACAAAACGCTAACCGTTCCAGACGGCCAAAACCAAATCGTATTCCAATATCAACTGGCTTTTGATAAAGGTAACGACCGTGAGTTTGTTGATAGCGACGCTATTATCGCAACTTTTAGCGCTACTGACGCCGCATTGACGTTTGATATGCCTAAATACCGTAATACAGCTGAAGCGAAGAAAGGTTTTGAAAACCTAGATTGGAAATTGGTTGATGAAGACCAAAATGCAATCAGTGTTAAGCAAGACAAGCTAGTGAAAGATGGGATGCAGATTGGTCGTAAATTCCCTCAAGAAGCGAAAGAGTACAACAAGAAAGGCGGCATTGCAGCGCTCGCTATGGGGACAGCAGCAGGCGCAACAGCGGCCGTTGTTCAACCAGTAACGCTACCAGCAAAGATCGACGCAAACGCGGCGAATACTGCTGAAGAAATGCTTTATTTTTGGTACGACAAAGCTGACGCTGAGACTAAACAAAAATTCAAAGATTACGTGAACAAGTAGATCGATTTATCGCTCGTTCAAACTAAAAAAGCTGGCACATCATGGCCAGCTTTTTTGTGTCTATTTTTATGGATCAGCTTCTGTGAACAAGCGTCTGTGAATCAGTTTTTATGAATAAGCTTCTAGACATATGATCCCATGCATAGAAGCTTATTCATTAGCGTTCGCGCTAAACATGTTCGGCAGTGAACACTTCTCCATCAATTTTGATAGGCCAACCCAATAGTTCATATTCAGCAGCCAGTAAATGTGCACAACGGCTCGATACTCTGGTTCTAATCCAGTCACCTATCCCACAGACTTTGTACTCCAAAACGGCCATTTTCATAACATCTCACTCCACTTAAATTTATAAATACAGAGTGCAAGTTATAGAGATAGTGGAAGCATGTATGTTCCAAAAGGAACACAGCACTGCAGTTTACTCATAAAGTTGTACATGTTCTGTCCTCAATCATCAAACTGAGGTTTAACTGACTAAGATGATTGAAATGACTGAAATCATTAGACGATTAGGACTTTATATCTTCGACGGGGTTTCGCATCATCAAGTTCATTGGCGAAATACGCGCGTAAAGCCCTTTTACATCCGAGATGAACACTTTGCCTCTTTGAATGGTCACCAAACCTGCTTGTTCAATGCCTTTCAGTACTTCATTTAACCTCGACCTTGAGATCCCCGTAATCGTGCTCAATTGAGTCTGTGACACATTGATACTGACCGTTGCGCCCGTTACGTTGGTTTGACGAGCTGCGAGCTCTAAGAGTACATAGATGGTTTTCTGTTCTTTCTCATGAATCGATGAGAGGTAAGCCTGCATCCAAATAGATTGTGCTCTGGTTCCACAATGAAGCAGCCACTTGAAGACCATACACTGCTCTTCTGCCAGTTCTAACACCTTCTCAGCAGGAAAAAGTACCATAGTGATGGGTTCGACTTCTTCTGCGACGGCAAATAGGTTGTATTCGGCATGAATTGTCAAAGCGCCCATCCAATCGCCTTTACCTATCACACCACCAGAAAGGCTCTTCATGTTCTCAGTAGAAAAGCAGACCCCTGCAGAGCCGCTGAGAATATAAAAAACACCTGGCAGGTTTTGAAATTTTTGTGTGATCTCTAGGCTATGAATTCCTGTCTTGTAAACAGCAATCTCAACCAGACTGTCGATCAAGTCTTGTGGCAAATCACACGGCCACTGTATTTGTTCACTGATTGTTGGTTCTAGCAACGGTTTATTCCTCCTCCGACAATCGCTGTATAAGGTAAACGCTGTATCTCCAGATCATTAGATCTCTTTTAAATGTAGTTCATCATTTCGGAGGCAAGAGGTTTTTATTCAGATAAAATCATATATCTTAGTAGCTTAAGTCATTTACTTAGTTGGCGAATCATAGGTAGGAGAAACAAAAAACGACCAACAATGGCTGGTCGTTTATATTTTTGTGAAGGGTAAAGGGTAAATTGCAGAAGACCGGAGGCTGTAAGCTAACTTTTAATAACCTGCCTGCTAATTACCTCTCTATTAGAAAGCTAACTGTTAGCTACCTCATCTATGCAGAACTAACTAGAGATCACCTGCTTGATCAAGGTACGCTTGAACCACACCTCGATACTGCTGCTTCAGTGATTCTTCGATAAAGCTAGCTTCAATGGCATTCAAAGTAAACTGCGCCAACTCTCGCTTCGTCATCTCATGAGCTAGGCTCACAGCGTTGAAGTTATCCGACATGTAGCCACCAAAGTAAGCGGGGTCATCTGAATTTATTGTCACAGCAACGCCTTTTCTCAGCAGTTCGACAATGTTGTGCTCTTCCATTACATCGAACACACGCAATTTAATGTTAGACAATGGACACACAGTCAGCGGCATTTTGGTTTCAATTAATTCGGCTATCAAAGCGTCATCTGTCATGCACTGCACACCATGGTCTACTCGGCTTACACTGAGCATTTCAATGGCATCCACGATGTTTTGAGCAGGTCCTTCTTCTCCTGCATGAGCCACAGTCAGAAAGCCCGCTTGTTTTGCTTGTTGGAATACACGCTTAAACTTCTCTGGCGGGTGGCCGAGTTCTGAGGAGTCTAATCCAACCCCAACGATTTTATCTTGATGCTTGAGCACATCAGCGAACGTTTGGATTGCGCTCTCTTCAGACAGGTGACGCAAGAAGCAGGCAATAATTTGAGACGTAATACCTAGCTCTTTTCGACCGCATTCAAGCGCACGATGAATGCCGTTAATGGCCGTGTCGAATGCAATACCACGATCCGTATGAGTCTGAGGATCAAAGAAAATCTCTGTATGAATAACATTATCCGCTTTACAACGCTCTAAGTACGCCCATGTTAAATCATAGTAATCTTGTTCAGTGCGCAGCGCATCAGCACCTTGATAATAGATATCGAGAAACGACTGCAAATCGTCGAATTCGTATGCGCGTCTTAGTTGCTCTGGGGATGAATAAGGCAGTTCAATGCCGTTGCGTTGAGCCAGTTGGAAAAGTAACTCGGGTTCGAGTGAGCCTTCAATGTGTAAATGCAGCTCTACTTTTGGAAGACCTTGAATAAATGCGTTCATATTTCACCTACTATGGATTTTAGGTGTGCACTTACTCTGAATAATAGACAGGATGTTTTTTGAACGCCATTACAAAGAGTAAGAACACAATTGTGATCTAAACCCTTCGTAATCAGCACTTTGCGGGAGCTGGTAGAGACCCCCAAACCATATCATTGGGGTTATACGAAGCAAACGGTTGCTACTATACAGCGTTCAGTCGGAATTTCACTAACCATTTACTCAATAAGCTAATAAGAGTTTGGCACACGAGAGCGAGTTTATTCAGAACAACATTCGACTCTTGGGTTGACACGCTTAGGTTGACACACTTAAGTTATTACCACTATTTTTGTCTTAAACAACCAATGACGGTCAATATGATAGATAACCAATTCGATAGCTTTGAAGATTTGCTTTCCCACCAAACCAACATTTTGACCGCTTGCCAACCCAAAGATTTCGATAGCACTTTTTCCTTACTAGCAAGAGAAGCGCTCGCTTGGTTTAAGCTCGACAGGCTTACCCTATTTCCAAACTCTATGATTCTTTTGGACACAGGCAAGAGTATTTCCGTATCAAAAACAGACACTCCGCCGCTTGAAATGGAACGCTTTCTAAAAGGTAACTATCTTGATTACCTTAAGCTTTTGCGTTCAAAAGAGTGTTGGCAACTATTCCCAGAAGAGACACTTGAGAACCACAAGATAGACCCGTTACGTGTACTTTACGAAGAAGGTGCGAATTGGCATGGGATTGTGAGCCTTTCATTATTTGGACAACAATGGGGCGCTATCGGCTTCTCACGCTTCAACCGCTACGACACGCCTATTGAAACGACGGACATGACGCGAATCAAGCTGCTCAGTGATATTTGGCTCTGCTTTTGGCAACACTCTAAAATGACGCGCAGTGTAACCAGTGACGAAGCCGACAATATTAACGAAAGCGAAAAGCTGTTATTGCTGACCAAAAAGCAATGTACGGTTCTGACTCAACTGGCCCAAGGTTATACGGCAAAACAATGTGCCGAGATTCTGTTTCTGAGCCCACGAACGATTGAATCCCACAAATACCGCATGTTAGATATTTTAGAACTCGATAATCACACTGAACTGATTCAATTTGCACTGCGCAACGGTTTTGGGATCGACAATAAGTAGCCCTATCATCAAAAGTAATCCTGTCATTCAACATGCCTTCCCAATCAATATAACGTCTCAGATAACATAAAGCCCCAAACAACGAACTGTTTAGGGCTTTGAGCTATTGCTATTGCATTCGCTATTTCAAACCGGACGGGTCACTAATAATCAAAGGTAGTCAGGTCTAATTCTCGACATCATCAACATATCAATGTATTTCCCGCCTTTGAATGTGCTCAGCCTTTTGGTGCCTTCTAATTGAAAACCGACGCCTTCATAAAGAGCAATCGCACCGTGATTATCGGCATGAACCTCTAACTCAAGTCGAACAAGATTGAGCCAGTTATCGGCTTGGTTGATTGCTTCTTGCATTAAGGTCTTACCGACCCCTTTGCCGTGCATATCCGGATTAATCGCTATCGCAAGGCCAGCGCAATGCCTGTCTCTTACCTTCGTCGTCATAAATAAAGTAATGTGGCCGACGACTTTGCCAGACACTTCCGCAACTAAAGTAAAATGGTCTGAGTGACCAAAAAGTCGCTCCACTTGGTCAGAGCTAAGGAAAGGCTTTTGAGAAGTATTCTCTAATACTGACGAGTGTCGATAAATATCAAAAATATCTTGGTTGTCGGTGGATTCAAGATGTCTAATTTGTATTTCCAAAGCGCTTCCTTATTATCTGATCCTAGATTTAAACTATTTTTCATATTACGGATAGCAGCGAGCACCTACAACCTTAAAGATTATAAGTGCTCGAAATAATTAAACAGATAATAAAAATTAACTAAATCCTAGCTTTAGATAACCATTCACAATGCCTAACCCTTAGAATTTATAGTCGACACCAACGCTCGCGAGTACCTGTTCGGAACTATAAAAGTCGATATTGGAATCAATCGTTCTTAAACCCAGTAAGGTGATAAACGACCAATCTTCATAGCCCATCAAGCCACCAAATTCATAAGCTAAAAATGCACCGTATTCGTTCTCTTCTCGAGTTTTTCCATAAATAGGATTCGCTTCATCGTACTGACGATCACTGGCATCCAATGTGACAACAAAGCCATGACGACCGATTCTCTTCGCGTAATTCAATTCAATACCGTAGCTGTCAAAGCTGAGTGCACCGCCTTCTGCATCTGAATTGAAATACACCATAGAAGGTACTAACAAACCTGATTGGTTTGGCAATATAAAGCGGTAGCCAGCTTTGGCATACAGATAGGTTCTTTCCCTATCTAAAAGCGCTATTTCTTCACCAGTTAATCCCGCTGAGTTTTGTGAGCCCGACAACTCATCATCCACATCAGATTGACCAATCGCGAAATCTGTTTGGAAAGCGGTTCCTCCGATATTAGTCAGTTGCAGTCGTCCAACATTACCCTTCACATCGGTTTCGTTTCGATTAACACCAACGGCATAAGGATCAGACCAGGCTTTACCAGAAATAAGCGTCGGTAACACAGAGAAATCCAAGATGGTCCCGCCTGAGAGTTGATGTCGATAACCAATCTCAAACGCAATGGTACCCGTTGCAATATCCTCTCGCGTCGTACCGGCATAAACTTGATGAGTCAGGGATTCACCAAAGGTATATTGAACGGTTCCAAGAAAACCCAGTAACCCTTGGTTCTCGCTATCTCCTTCCATGGTATTGCTTGTTTGGTTCGAATTTTGTTCGGTACTCAAATTGCTGCTATCTGAGTAGAAACCGGCCAAAACACTGAAGTTACCGCTGAAACCTTCACTCGGGGCAAGGCCACTATAAGCAGGCATTGAAGCAAATGCCGAAAACACCACTGGTAAAACAAACCTCATATTCACATCCATTATTTGAATAATCACCCGTTAACTATAAGTATAAAAACAGAATTATAACAAGTATTTAACCATGCAGATTTATCCTTCCGGTGACTTTGGTTGTCGAAGTAAGCGACTTAAGACAGCAATAAGTTGATCTATCGCTTTTGAGCTTTCGTAATACATCTCGGAAATCACAGACAAACTCAAAGGACTACAATATGTTTAATCATTTAAGCAAAACTCTGTCAGTACTGGTTGCAATTCTTCTTTTCACGGCTTTTGCTCACGCTAACCATCACGGTATGAAAAAAGACATCGTCGATGTGGCCGCTGAAAACGGCTCGTTCACAACCTTAGTGGCGGCGGTAAAAGCGGCAGGCTTAGTGGATACACTGAAAGGCGACGGCCCTTTCACTGTGTTTGCACCGACTGATGAGGCTTTCGCTGCATTGCCAGAGGGAACGGTCGACATGCTGTTGAAGCCAGAGAATAAAGACAAGTTAGTCGCAGTACTAACCTATCATGTAGTACCCGGGAAAATAATGGCAGCTGAAGTAATGAAACTGAACAGTGCAGTGACAGTTCAAGGTGAAGCAGTAATGATTGGAATAGATCACGGCAGCGTGATGATTAACAAAGCCAAGGTCGTAATGCCAGATGTAGAAGCAAGCAATGGTGTTATCCATGTGATTGATACTGTGTTGCTACCAAAGTAACCAACAGCTGAAGTTAGTAATAAGCCTTCAAAAATTATCTAAAGGGTGTGAGTAGATCACACCCTTTTCGTGTTCAGAGCCAGTTGAATTTCATAATCAAAGAAGGCGAACTTTCTGTAACGAGTAAACTTAGACAAACAAGCGTCCAAATATCAGAAATGCCGCCATCGACACAACCTTGGTAAATACCACCACCCAGATGCAATCACCAATACTTGAATGCGTTGCCTTCCCGAGTAGAAAGACAAACAGAATTAGTCCTAGAGCCCAACCCACTGTTGGAATCAATGACACCAAAGCCACGATAACGGCAATAGTAAGAAGAGATTTAAAATCCGCCACGACGAACGACATTTTTGAGGCAATATACATACAACATGCCGTGATTAATGCGTCCATTACAAACGCCAAAGCTTCAATTCCCACTTGGATTCCTTAAGTAAACTAAATCAGCTTGCATACTATATGTAACCCGGAAAAAGTTCTTAAGAGCGCGGTAAAAAAGCCACCAACAGATGTCGCATATTTGAGAATCATGAGAAATAAAAACTGATCATTGACGTCAGTTATTTCTTTGGTTTTTCAAAGCCTTTGGTTAATGTTTTGGGACGAGGTGCATTCGTTTATTGATAGGAATCGGAGACATCTTTCTCTTCTCGACTGATACACAGCAGATACAGATTGATAACGACAGAAAAGAAAGAAATAACGACAACAAAGAGCGGAAATAACCCTTCGTAGCCGAACTTCAAAGCCAACACCCCTGCCGCCAACGAGAAAGAGGAAATTAAGACGAGGATCTTATTACTAAGTACAATATTCATGAGAAACACTCCTTGTTTTCACTACCTATTAGATTAGGACAAATTAGCTTGTACACAATTTGAACTCCTCAACAATATCAATAGATCCGCATAAGTAATCCTCAAAAAGGATGATTAATACTTCTTTGTTTATCACTTATACCGTGACTTTCTCCATCACGTAATTCGTCAGTTTCACACCACGCATTTCGACTTCCTGCTCATTGACTACCGTGAAGCCAAGGTGCTCATAGAAAGGTCTAGCGGTAATGCTCACCTCTGAAAAGTATCGAGAGACACCACGAATTCGACCAATCTCGAATACATGTTCCATCAAAGCTCTTCCGACGCCTTTACCTTGATATTCATGATGGCAGAAGAAATGGTCAATCAAACCACTCGGCTGAAGATCGGTATAACCAATAACGCGACCGTCTAACTCAGCCACAAAAGGTTGTATCCGATGCATACATTTTTGCCAAAGCTCAGAGTCAAAATCACTTGGCGCCCAAGCCTCGACTTGTTCTTGAGAATAGTCACGAACGTTAATGTTACGAACGGTATAAAAGTAGATCTCCCATAGCGCTTTGCTATCACTAGGTTGATAATTTCTAATTCTAACCACGACACCCCCCTTTCATATCTTGTTGATTGTCCATCTTACTGTTTACTAACGATGCTAGCGATAAAACACGGCGAGCCAAATAGTTACGACGTCTTTGTCCGTTCCAAGAACCTTGTGCTTTTCTCTCGCAGCAATGTTGATGTAATCCCCTTTTGACAGAGTAACGACACGACCATCTTCAAACTCAATAACACCTTGCCCTTCTAGCACCATGACCCATTCGTTTTCATCTTGGTCATACCAACCTTGTTCCGGAGAACTGTGCCCATGAGATAAAATTCTTTCAATCCGCACGTTCTCAGTAGAGATAAGGTCGTTGAATATTTCGTTGGGTATTGACGAAGGCACATCCGAGTAAATATTTGACATTATTTTCTCCTAAGCCACAGCACTTTTTCTGAAATAGAATCGGTAATAGCCAACTAAGTTACTGCAGATGAACAAGGCTTCCATTACTACCGCGGTCGGTGAACCAATCAGATAGTTATGCACTAACCAGAAACTGGTGCCGATGATCATTAGCTCTCTCAATCGACGATCGTCTTTATTGAAAGCAGCGAACGTTTGGAACACAGAAGCAAAGAAACTTAATACGCTAATCAACCCGGAATAAGTTAAGACTGTTGCCACCAACGACATAGAACAGAACAAGTATTTAAATTTGGGAGATGTAGAAAACACGCTCGTTAAATAACGAATTGTCGCGATGATCATCAAACTTGCCGCAGTCCATTGCTCAAGCAAAATGAAATGGCTTGAGATAAGAACACCTGCAAAAAACAAGCATGTAACGATTTTCTTCCTCTCCTTAAATTGGAATGACAACAAATCGAAACAAATAGCGATAGCGACGAGTACTTGAGACAGATAAAAGGCTGACACGATTATTCCTTAACTTGTGACCTAGTAGATTTGAGTAGTGACCTAGCAGATTTAAATTATGACGTTACAGTTCTAAATAACGGCATTGCTGTTTTAATAATGACTTCGTTGTTTTAAGAATTGCATAGAAGTTTAGACTGTTAAGGTACCACTAATAACCGTGGTTGCAGACCCAATCAGTTTTATACGGCCGTTTGGCAATAACTCTGTCGATACATACCCACCGCGGCGTGACGCTTGGTAAGCATTAAAATGTGCTTTGTTCAGTTTCTCAGACCAATACTGTGTGAGAGCGCAATGCGCTGAACCCGTAACGGGATCTTCGTTTACCCCAACCCACGGCGCAAAATAACGCGAAACAAAATCAAGCTCAGAGTTCGACGACAATGCCGTCACAACGACACCTCGGCCTTTAATACCCTTCAAGGCATCAAAGTTTGGCGTTAGATCCAATAGAACCTGTTCGCTAACAACTTCAATAAACTGCTTGGTATCGAACTCATTGAATGACACCACTTGGTCTTCACGCAGCCCTAAATATTCCAACAACTCTTTATTGGCATCCAACCCAAGATCAAGCACTGTACTTGGGAAATCGAGCTCGATTGTCGAGTCACAGACTGTGGCAGATAGCTCACCCGAAAGCGTATCAAATGTCACGACCTCCCCCACATTGACTAACCCTTTTTCCTTCATCACATGTACTGTTGCCAACGTACCGTGACCACATAATTTGACTTCAACTTCTGGTGTGAACCATTTCAACGTCATCGTATTGAGGGCTAAGAATGCCGTTTCTGATACTGCCATCTCTTCAGCAATCGAATACATCAACGACTCTTCTAAAGGTTCTTGTGAAATACAAACCCCTGCTGGATTTCCTTTAAAAGCTTGAGTAGTGAAAGAATCCACTTGATAAATTTCTAGGTCCAAAATGACTCCTTTTTCTAAGGGGAACGGGGTTAAGCCTTAAGTCGTTATCGCCACCATAAGCGTAAAAACTGAGTAGAACAACCATTGAAAAGATGCAGTTAGAATAATTCGTAGCTCCTTGCCAACATAGCTCTTTAGATGCATTGCATTAAGTTGAAGTTAAATTGGAGGCTTAAATTTGAACTATGTCTCAATTTTTAGGCTACGATCAAAGAGTTCACCTACGAAAGGGAATCCGTCAGTGAAAGCTTTATACGTTTCTATTCTTGCGTCACCTTTATTCTGGGTTGGTTCTGTTAGCGGCCAGCAACACGACATTTATCTCTATAACTGGGATGAATTTTTGTCGGATAGTGTTATTACCCAATTAAGCGACACCTATGATATTTCGTTGAAGCAACAATTTTTCTCAGATGAATCCATCAGAGATGAAGTTCTATTGAGCGAACGCCGAGGCGCTTTCGAACTGGTGGTGGTTGAAAGCGTAAAACTGAAAGCTTTAGCTAAACAGAATCTATTTCACAACCTCAGTGAATTGCAGAGCTCCCTCGCCGATAACTTTGATTCTCGCTGGGCCGACGGATGCGGGGAATATGGTATCCCTTACGCTTGGGGAACGTCTGGAATCTTGTACAGAACAGACAAAGTATCCCCCCCTCAATCTTGGAATGCCATTCTCGACCCCGACACCCAGAACAGTGGCAGAATAAGCATGTACTACGAGCCAACGGATTTAGTGAGCACCGCCTTGTTAGTCAATCAATTTGATCCCTTCACTAATGATGAACAAGAACTTCGTGTCGCCTATCAAACCTTACAAATTCAGAAGCCTCATCTCGAAAGCAATGAATACGTCGTTGACTATATCCACCAGCCAGAACGACTCACCAATATTGATTTGGCTTACGGATATTCCGGCGACAGTTATGTACTTAATGATGCAGACCCAGACGCTTCATGGGCTTATATAGTCCCTCAAGAAGGCACAACACTGTGGCTAGAGTGTATTGCCGCCATTAACAATGGAGAGATGTCTTCACAGGCTTCCACTATCTTGTCGTTTCTTTCTCAACCAACCATTGCTGCACAAAATGCAATGGACTCCTGGTTTGCAACACCAAGTTTAAAAGCGAAAGCACTAACTTCTCAAGAGTATCAAAATGATCCTGAGCTCTTCCCTAGTAAAGAGGTATTAGAACGCAGTTATCTGTATGAGCAACTCGAACCCAATAGCATTCAAATTCGTAATCGTATTGTCGACAGTTTGAGATAACCAATGCCAATATTAAAGAAGCTGTACTTTGTCTTAGTCCCGACCCTAATGTTTGTGTTCACGATTGCGGGAATCGTTACCTACAACTTTGCATCTAACCACGCCAAACACATGTATTTGGATGAGGTGCAATCTGATGTAAATACCGCTTTGGTCGCCGCTGAATATGAACAGCTAGGCTTGTCATTATTGGTCAAAGATATTGGGTCGTCATTGCAGTTCTTACGCTACATTCAAACCCCTAGTGATTACATCACTTTGTCACTTTTGGAGAAACGCGTACTCCGAGTTTTAAACCAAAATCATGTTAATCAATTTGGCCAACGCAACGTCTATATCATTGATCCCAAGTTCAATCTGACACTTTCCACCTTACGTTCTGACCCGTTCGAGGGATTAAAAATCCCCGATACTGTTTACGAACGAGTCTTCGATATATACGCGTCCTTAATGAACAAAGATGAGCTAACTCAAGAAGGTTTTTCTTACATTTCTGTTAGTGGAGGCCTGAGGTATGCCTATGTCGCAGCGATAGACCCTTATTTAGTGCCGCAAGATAAACGAACCAAAAACAGTTTAGATCGCTACATTTTGATTGCAGATGGTCCAATGAAACAAATGTCTAGCTTGATGACTCAGTATAACGGCGACGACAACATGCAACTTATGATTGAACCCTCATCAAATAAAGAGAACATTGAAAATACTCAGTTCGTTATTCAGTCTTTTGAACAAAGTGAAGACAGCATCAATGTAAAAATGACAAGCCGACACTTCCTCGCCCAAGTTGATATTCGTGAACAAAAGTTCGACCAAGAAAAAACAATTATCGCTCAACAAACCATGCTTGGAAGCCTCGCGACTCTATTTACTATCATGCTTATCGTTCACTTAGTCGTGCGTTATCAATTGGTCAGCCCCCTCAAAGACCTGCTGAATGAAATCTCCATTGGTGGTCTCAAACTTAGATACTTCAAACGCTCGTCGGGGCAAAGTGAAATTGATGGCTTAAAGAACGCCTATATAGACTCACTGACAGAATTGAAATTTGAAGCCGAGTTCGACCAACTCACCAAACTTGCTAATCGACGCTCATTCATACGTCACCTCGATGTTCGCATTAAAAGCTCTATGAAGCCCCGCTGTTATTTGGTGTGTTGGGATATCATCGACTTTCGAAAAATCAACGACCTATACGGTGCAAAGGTGGGTGATAATGTACTGATAAGCCTAGCTAAATCGCTTAAAGAAACACTGCAAAATCAACAGTCTTCTTTTGGGTTCAGTTGCAGCGATTACTCACTCGCGAGATTGGGCGGCAACCAGTTCATTGCCATCTTGGAAATGAATGAAAACCAATCGATAAACGAAGAAATAGAGAACATCAATAACACGCTAACAGGTACGACATTCCTTGATTATTATGGTTTTAGACTTTCGATTGCCACTGGCGTACTGCCAGTCGACACACCGAAATTTGAAGAAATATGGCACAGATGCATTGATGAAATGCTAATCAACGCCAAAGCGCACAGTGATGGTGAGAGCCGCATTGTTTACGGCGAAGAGCTGGTCCATACGCTGGAAAGGCACGATATTATTGAGAAAAGACTTTTGGAATGTTGTGAGAGCGACAACTTTGAACTTCGTTTTATGCCTATTTTTAATGCTCAAACACTCGATATCGACGGCGCTGAATGTCTCATTCGCTGTCCTGCCCTGTTTGACATTAAAGCAGGGCCAGATGAATTCATTCCAGTCGCAGAGAAAAGTAACTTAATCTCCAAACTCGATATGTGGGTTATAAGCACCGCAATCAGGAGCTACAAAGAGCTCTCAGAAATTCACAACTACAAAGGCACCTTATCCATCAATATATCAGCGATGGAGCTCTACAATCGTAATTTTGCCGACAACATTCGTAAAGTGATCGAACGTTATCAAGTGCCTCCCGAAAACATCATTATAGAAATCACCGAAACCAGTTACGTTAAAAGCACGAAACTGACCGTGCAAACCATAGAGAGTCTCCGAAATTTAGGACTAAAAGTTTCCCTCGACGATTTCGGCACGGGTTATACCGCGTTCAACCAACTGCTTCACTACCCTGTTGATGAACTTAAAATTGATAAGAGCTTTATAGATAATATCGTCAAGGACAAGGCTGGCCGTAAGATGGTCGAATCAATGGTTAACTTGGGGCACTCTTGTGACACCTTTGTTGTTGGGGAAGGCGTCGAATCGATCGAGCAATATCATCATCTACGAAGAGCCAACTGCGACTTAATACAAGGGTACTTCTTTAGCTCACCATTAACTTACATCGAGTTCATTGAATTTGTCCGTGACCATAACCCCCGAGCTATTCTAGACCAACAAACAACTGTAGAACCAAGCTCTCACGAAAGGATTGTGGCACTAAAGCAAAAGCAGTAACAGTTGCAGTAGCCGTATTACTTTGGAATCACAGCGGCTGATGACCATAGTCGCTTAGGCATCTTAATAACCACGATAACTTAATAACCGCGACAACTTGATCACAGCGACAAGAACCCTTCTCTTGATGTACTGAGTGATGCTCAATCATTATCTGCAGCTTAACCACAAACTATTCACGCAACATACCTTGAACAGCCAATATGCTCCTGTAAACCAATATGCTCCTATAAGCCAATGCGCACCTATAAAAAGGCGACTAAACAGAATAAGCCTTCATTAGTTCATTAGTTCATTAGTTCATTAGTTCATTAGTTCATTAGTTCATTAGTTCAGCGGAAGCTATTAGCGTTGCAATGCCAACGCCGAATATAGGAGAGGTTTAGGTAGGACAAACTAAGTGTCGGGTGGAATAGAACAATGAAAGCAAGATGAGCCTTTTGAAAAGCTTAGCCTTGCATGGATGTGAGTAACTCCATCATGTCTTTCGAACTGATGTTTTTCTTATGTCTAACTACGGCGTCAATCATCAACTCTAGGTTACCCGCCGAGATGTAATCACTGAGTACATCGTTAAATCTCTCTTGAATTTCATCACTCGCGTATAAATGGTCAGGAATAAAAAATAAAAACTGACTTCCGCTACTACGGAACGAAATTGTGCTTTCAGGAATCTTGTCGGTCAGAGACTTAGCAGCAGAACTCACCACGAGATCTCCATATTCAAGTCCATACTTTTGGTTAATTTCGCTTAAATTTCTGATACGTACGAAATAAAGGTCGAAGTTATTGTCTTTCGGGTAGTTGTTTTTGACGAACTTCATCAACGACACTCGATTTCGAAAGCCTGTGATGAAATCCGTTGAATAAAGCTTCCTTTTAATAGAGAAGTCCATATAGAAAATGATGCCGGTCATCACCAAGATCACAACAAGAAAAACACTACTGATTCGATGCACTACGACTAACTTATCAACCATTGAGGTGTTTTCTTCAATGACAGGGCTTTGTAATCGGAATTTTTCGTTAATAAAATCTACAAGTGTGTGATAACAAATATCGACTTTCTTCTGCAAAGATTCCTTCGGTAGAACCCCTTGGCTGACTAGTTTTATGGACGATTCCAAGCTCTTAAACTTCTCAAATTCCGCTGTAAAATAAGGCTTAAAGTTAGCAGATTTAATGAAATTGGAAGACTCGTTGCTATTAATTAATATATCAAAACGGCTCCATGTAATATCGTATGCTAGCCACAACTTATCATAATCAATGGTTTCAGAACGGCTTACCATTAAGAAGTTGGCGTATTCTTTTACCAATTGAAAGACGAACCAGGTTGCTTCATTTTGTCTATTTGAAAAACTCTTATTGATATCGTTAATGCGGGTAACACTATAGATATTAACGGTCAGTACCACTGCTGCCAAAGATAACACAGCGATTTTAATAGCAGTCAATGACAGCAGCTTTTTCATAGTAAACCCTTACAGATGAATATCGCGTATCTGCCAAATCATCTTGGCATGGAAGTCTGTGTTATCAATGTCAGGAGTCGAAGAAAGCGGGTAGATCAACCAATACGGCCCCTTATCCCTAACAGACATAAACTGGCCATTTTGTTTTATCGCAATGATCGGCTGATAATCATCAAAATCTTCTTTAGGTACAGCGATCTTGTAGTCATTCAAAGCAACAAAAGTGACTTGTGATGAAATGGGTAAGTCCATTGTTTCAAGCACGGTTTGTAAAGTCACACCGCTATAAACCAACTCTCCATCAACCCAAGGTAACGACGTGGTAATTTCCTTTTGAGGGAGCAATAACAGCTGTTCTCTACTTAATTGATGTTTTTGCCCTAAGTGGTCGAATACGGTGAGTTCCGATGTCGCGAAAATAGAAAATGAACACAGTGAAAGTATAAACAGAAGTGCAGTTCGCATTTTAAACTCCATTTTAAAAGGTCACTTATCTGAGTCTAGTTCATATTCCTCATTTAATTGGTGTAAGTCGCTCGCTAATTTCAGTCCACCTAACACGTTTCTTCTATATTCCATGAAATCCCATAATCCTCGGTTTACCGTGCTATTGGCGTCACTCAATTTAAATAAAAACGGCTTTTTTATGGCTAACAAGTAATCCAATTCCCGTGATGAATACGTAGTGACCGATAAAATTGACAATAAAAATGAGTAACTGAGTAGCGAGAACGCTTATGCATGCATAACCTTTACACCAAGGTGAGTGTTTTCTGAGGATCATCAAGCACTCGCTCTTTTCTTCAATAAGGGAATCAGTAATGAGATTAAATAAGCAAAAGTTTAACCCCATAACCGCACTTTCCATTCTGCTAATGACGGCTGTCATGAATCCAGTTTATGCAGAATCAAGCGACGAGCAGTTTGAGTTAGGAAAACAAAAAGCCAAGGTGTGTATGACTTGCCATGGCGTTGACGGCATCTCAACGCAAGATCCCTACCCTAACCTTCGCGGTCAAAAGGTGGGTTATCTCATTTCTTCTTTAAAAGACTATCAAACAAGAGAGAGAACCAGCGGTTTAGCGATTCTCATGCAGCAACAAGCCGATACGCTTTCAGACCAAGACATCCGCGATATCTCCTACTTCTATTCAATGCTCGGCAAGGAGTCAAATCCAGATAGCGACTCAAAATCAGACAGCAATTCAAAACTGTAGGCAAGGAGCCTTGTTATGGAACAAGTGACAACGCAGTACAGCATTAAGGTCGTGAGATACTTTATTATCGCCTCTTTAATCTGGGCTTTTGTGGGTATGATCATCGGCGTGATCCTCGCCGCTCAATTGTATTGGCCTGTACTCAATTTCGATTCTCAATATTTCCAATTTGGACGTCTTCGTCCACTGCATACCTCTGGCGTTATTTACGGGTTTGTGGTCAATATTTTAATGGGTACGTCACTCTACATTGCCCAACGAACGGGTCATTGTGGGCTGTTCAACAAAAGTTTGTCATGGATGGTCTTTTGGGGATGGCAATTTATTCTGTTACTTGCGGTCGTCTCCTTACCCGCGGGTCACACCAGCTCAAAAGAGTATGCGGAACTTGAATGGCCAATCGATTTAATGATTGTGTTGGTTTGGGTGCTCTATGCTGTCTTGTTCTTCGGCACCCTTGCCAAGCGAAAAGTGAGCCATATCTTCGTGGCCAACTGGTTCTTTGCAGCGTTCATTATCGTTGTTGCCATGATTTTCATTGTGAACAACCTCGCGATGCCGGTCTCGGCAATGAAGTCTTACTCTGTATTCGCAGGCGCTCAAGATGCGATTGTTCAATGGTGGTGGGGACATAATGCCGTCGGCTTCTTACTGACCGCTGGTGTGATTGGTATGAACTACTATTTCATTCCCAAAGCAGCAGATCGACCTATCTATTCCTACCGCTTGTCTGTCATCCACTTTTGGGGCTTGGTCGGCTTTTACACATGGGCCGGAACGCACCACTTAGTTTATTCTTCCGTTCCCATCTGGATTCAAAACATCGGAATCGTGATGTCGTTAATATTGTGGCTCCCTTCCTGGGCGGGTGCGTTCAATAGCGCAATGACCCTGCTTCAAAACAAAGAAAAGCTGAAGTCCGACTACATTCTTTTATTCTTTTTCTCAGCGATTCTTTACTACTGTTTAGCGACATTCGAAGGCCCGCTACTTGCTATTCGCTGGTTCAACATGGTGGCACACAACACCGAATGGATAATCGGTCACGTACATTCCGCAGCACTCGGATGGGTAGGAATGTCAGGAATTGCGGTTTTTTACTACTTCATTCCTCGCTTGTGGGGCCAAACCGAACTCTGGTCACGACGTCTCATTAAATGGCACTTCTGGCTTGCTCATGCTGGCGTGGCGATTTATGCGATCGCACTTTGGGTCGCAGGTATTGGTGAAGGTTATATGTGGCTCGCTCAAAATGAAAATGGCGAACTGATTTACAGTTTTGTCGAAGCGATGGACTTCAAAGCACCTTGGTTGTTCTTACGATTCTTTGGTGGTGCGTTGTTTGTTCTGGGGTTATTCCTAATGGCATTTAACTTATTTAAAACCGTTCGTATGCCAGCAACACTTGATGCTAAACACGCTTATAGCGAAGGAGGCTTAAATGATGAGTAAAGACTTTACGCATTCAATCGTCATTTTAATTGTGACTACCGTTGTCGTCGCCTCCTTCTCTCTGTTGGTTTGGGTAGTGCCAAGCATTGTCCGTGGGGATGATATAGCCAAGGGCAGCTTAGCGATGCCGCTCACACCTCTTGAGTTAGCAGGACGAGACATCTACATCAGTGAAGGCTGTCATGTGTGTCATACGCAAATGGTTCGCCCTCTAGAACCGGAAGTGAAACGAAATGGTCGTCCGAACAAAGAAGCAGACGACATCTATGAGTTCCCTAACTTATGGGGATCTAAACGTACGGGTCCTGACCTAACAAATTTAGGCAGAAAATACTCAGACCAATGGCATGCTATTCATTTAATTGACCCTCGAAAAGTCGTACCGACATCGATCATGCCCGCCTACCCTTGGTTATTTGAACAGACACTGTCAGGCGACGATATAAGTGACAAGATGGAAACCCTCCGCATACTCGGCGTGCCTTATACCGACCAAGAAATTGGTGACGCTCGATTACAAGTAAGAGGAAAAACCAAAGGTGAAGCTCTGATCCGTTATCTACAAAGCCTTGGTAAAGATACGTCACAGGAGGTATCACAATGAGTACATTTTGGAATCTATGGGCGGTAATTTTAACCTTGATTTTCTTCGTTCTTATGGTGACCGTTGTCGTTAAATACTGGCGTAGCAATCACCAAGCCGATCAAGACCACACCCTTGGCACTTTTGATGGGATTGAAGAAAAAGATGCGCCACCGCCAAAACTACTCTTTGTTAGCTATGCTATTGCCTTCTTAATGTCTGCAGGCTATTTAGTCCTTTACCCCGGATTAGGAGAATGGGAAGGGTTAGTCGACTGGCAACAAAGCGACGATAAACTCAGTTCACCCAGCACAACGTTAAACGAGCAATTCTCACAAACAACGGAGACCACCCTCGAAGGGTTGTCTGGCATACCCGAAATAGTGAATAGCGGACAGATCTTGTTCCAAACTCACTGCGCGGCTTGTCATCGTGACAACGCTCAAGGTCAGAAACACTTCCCTAACCTTATTGATCAAGAGTGGCTATATGGCGGCAGTGATGAAGCGATCATTCACTCGATCGCCAAAGGGCGAAATGGTGCGATGCCAGGTTGGAGCGAAATAATGCGCCCAGACGAAGTGGCTAAGGTTTCTTATTACTTAGCCTCACTTAATCAACGTCATACCGATGTGCCAGAGGTAAAAGTTAAAGTCGGTAAAGAGCTGTTTGTAAAATACTGTTCCTCTTGTCACGCCGATGGTTCTATCGCGAATCCGGCGATTGGCGTCCCTGACCTTTCAGATGATATCTGGCTGCACGGAGGAAGTATTGAAGAGATACAACACACCATCAACAAAGGCTTGAACAACCTCATGCCTGCGTTCGATAAACAGCTTACGGAGAACGAGATACTCGCACTGGGTGCTTATATTCGACATGCGGGCTCAGAGCAGCAACAAAGACTCGCGAACCTAGAAGCCCAATCTGTTGAACGTGGTGAATATCTCGCTTATGCCGGTGACTGCGTTGCGTGTCATAGTGCAGAAGGTGGCGAACCTTTTGCTGGCGGGCTGCCTTTTGTGACCCCTTTCGGCACCGTGTATTCAACCAATATTACTCCTCACACTACCGAAGGTATCGGGACTTATGACTTCGATGACTTCAGAGCCGCGCTAGTCGCCGGCAAGGGTAAGAACGGTTATCTATACCCTGCTATGCCGTACACGTCATATCAGTATCTTACCGACCAAGACATGGTCGATTTGTGGGAATACATGCAGTCAATCACCGCGGTGCCTCGTCGCAATGACGACAACAGCATGATGTTTCCATCGAACATTCGTCTAGGGCTGCTTGGCTGGAATATTGTGTTCATGGACACCGACCCTGTCGATTATCAAGTACCAGAGGAACTCACAGACAAAGTCGACAACGTGGAGAAATGGCAACAAGGTAAATATTGGGTGGCTGGCCTTGGCCACTGTTCTGAGTGCCACACGCCACGAAACATTGCCCAAGCGCTGATACCCGAACGCATTTTCCAAGGTAACTTGATTGATGGTTGGAATGCGCCCGATATTACGGCCAATGAATTGTATATCGATGGTTGGGATGAAGCGACACTCACCGACTTCTTACACACTGGTCACTCAGACAAAGGGACGGCTTTTGCGGGCATGGCAGACGTAGTGAAAAACAGCCTAAGCTTGATGACACGTGAAGATATCGAGTCGATGTCCTACTACTTGCTGAGCGGTGATATCAACAACACCATTAGCAGTGACGCTGTGCCGTTGCAGCCTAAAGGGTTTGATGAAGAGTCTTACGCGGCTGAAATCTACACCACGTATCGCCAAACGTGTGGAGCATGTCATGGAGACGACGGTAAAGGTCGCGACCCTATCGCCCCTACTCTATTGAATAACGGCATTATCATGCACAGTGACCCATTCAACACCATTGCGGTAACGGTGCGCGGTCTACAACCGACCTATCTCGACAAAGATAGAAACTTCATGCCAATGGCAAGTTTTGAAGATGTACTGTCGGATCAAAGGTTGGCTGAGTTGATCACCTTCGTGCGATTGCACCTAGGGGATAGAGAAGAGCCAGTAACGGCAGAGCACGTTCGAGAGGTAAGAGAAACGCTTGAAGCTGCAGGTTACGCTGGAGGATTACACACCACACCTGAAATGTACGAAAGTCGAGATAAGAATATTAACATTCGTTAGTCGACAAACCGACCATGCAGGAGGCCAAATTCAGGCCTCCTCTTTGTTTTTTAATAGAGCGGTTTTTTAATAGAACAGTTTCTAATAGAACGGCTTTTAATAGAACGGTCCCCAATACAACTGTGTTTTAGTACAGACGAGCTTTGATACAAACGTGTTTTTTATATTCTAATTACACCCAATCTCGACACGTTACCCACCAAACGTTTTAACTAACTGATTACATAATAAAGTCAATTCACACATAATGAGATCGATATCCCAGAACAAAGATGTGACTAAGTGCATAATCTTCATTATTTTATAAAGATGTACTAAGGGACCGTCTATGGATACAACAACTCTCATCTACGATACATTGGAAGGGTTATCGAGCGCAGAGCCTCAACAGCACGCTCAAATTCGCCAAAATCTATACAACCAATTAGATTTATCATTTGAGAAGCAGTTAGCCTTGTATTCAAATGTCCTAGGACCAGCCAGTGCAGGCCGTTTAACAGACCTTGAAAGTGCAGTCGTTTCTGCATGTAAGATTGTTGGTTTGAAAAAATAACCCGCCTTGGTGCTGAGTATTTCTTTCTAGGAACCAAAAATTAAAACGCTGCGAATTCGCAGCGTTTTTTGTTTTCTTACAACAAAGGCTTTCATACATAAACTCAACTCTTGACTCCTATCCTAGCTTCTAGCAGGCAAACCGTATTGATAACGGTTCGCGATAAGTCCAATTCTCTCTGTTTTTCAAGTTACACGCATTCTCATTTAGTTAATCTTATGTTCCATTTTTAACAGGTGTGCAACCTCAACAATGACGCTAATGTTAGTAGCACGTTAACCACACATCGGATGGAAGAATCATGAGAGTACTTATTGAATATACACAAACAGGCAAATACCGTGATCATGCGTGGGAAGCACTAACAATTCGTTCGAAAGGCGAAATTCAAGCTGTGACTCCCTCTTATGCGGCTCAACTTATCGAACAGAACCGCGCCAGCTTATCTACTACTGAGAATCAAGATATCGTCATCCAACCTTAATGAGTTTAGGAACTATCCCTCCCGGTTCTTAAATTCTCTGCTTTACTCGCTTTAGTTATCAATACGATACTGAGAAAAACAGAGTTTGATGACATAAAAAAAACGCTGCACGGATGCAGCGTTTTCTTGTTTCTAGCCTATCTGATATCTAACGTAGATAGCCTCTAACTTACATAGCTTTTAACGTAGACAGCTTCCAACGTAAACCGTCTAATTATTTTGGCAGGTTCTCTAACGCTTCAACCATCGTCATTAATTTATCGACAATTCTTTCGCCATCAACTCGCAAGCCATTGTGTTCGTACTCGTTGGTGATCCACGCTTTTGAATTTGGAATATTCGCCAGTGTTTCACGGCTGTAATCCAGTTCTACGTACATGTCGTCAGCGTAAACTGCACATGCCATTGGAACCGTATTCTTGCTTAGCTGTTCAGCGTTGTACAAAGTGCCCCAATCCGATTTCTCAGCCAACATGTTCGCCGCTTCACGCAGTGGCTTCAGCGTTTCTAGTTGGTCGAACATCCACGGGTACACCATTTCTCCAGTAAACCAGAACTCGCTACCCGCTTGGTAGTTAAAGTGTGGGTACTGCTCACGCACTCTGTGTGCAGACCAGTTAGACGCTGTACCTTGGCAGTAAATCGATTCATGCAAAATCGCGTAAATTGGGTTGGTTAGGTAGCCCTGCTCTTGTTGCATTTGATTAAGGAAGCTGTAGCTCAACTGCTTGTTACCGTTCACTTCAACAAACGCACTTTCTAGCGTGAAGTACATAGGAAGGTTTGCTTCGCCGCCACCAAGATTAATGCCTATTAGCTGGAACTGTTCAACTGTGAACACTTGACCGTTTGGCAGCCTCACATCGTTGTTGAGCAGGTAATCAGAGATCTCACGACACATAGCCTGTGCTTGCGGGAACTGAGCAAAGAAAGCTCTGTTTTTGTCTTCTACACGCTTGTAAGTCGCACGATAAACATCATCAGCTTCACGCTCAATAGACGGAATGCCACCTGTTACATAACAGCGCTGTAGGCTTTGTGGGAACAATGACAAGTAGCTCAAGGTGCAGAAACCACCAAAGCTTTGACCAATCGTCGACCATTGTTTAACACCGAATTGCTCGCGAATCGCTTCAGCGTCTCGAACGATGTTGTCTGCTCTGAAATGCGTTAAATATTCGACTTGTTGCTCTGGCGATAAGTGCGCCAAGGTTTCATGGCTAATCACCGTGCTGTTACCTGTACCACGTTGATCAAGAAGCAGAACACGATAGTTTTGTAATGCACGCTTTAGCCAACCTGATTGACCGCTAACACGTGGAGAAGGAAAGCCTGGACCACCTTGAAAGTAGATCAACCACGGCAGTTCTTGCGCATCTTTTGCGAGATCAACCAGTTCACGTGCGAAGACTTGGATCTGCTGTCCATCTTTTGCTTGGTAATCGAGTGGCAACTCAAAAGAGTGCTGACGATACAGGGTGGTTCCATCAATAAAGTTAGCTTGCACGCTTCATTCCTTTTTATCTGATTCTAAAGTCATCGGTACGAATAAAAATAGCGCCATTTGGCACCTTAGTTAGCAAGATACGCATAGTGGCTTGTAAATGAAACCGTTTGTTTAACATGAATGTGAAGGTGCTTCATCTAATCGCTTAATTTACCTTCAACGCGTAACAACATGTGTCAAAACAGTCAGTTTAGAAGGGTTTTATCCAGCGAGAAGCCAAAAGAATGAAGTGAAGTAAACCAAAAGCGTGAGGCAAATAAAAAGAGCTTAACGAGGTGAGGATACGTTAAGCTCTTTGGTTTTATCTGGGTTGATAAACTAACTGGCTTATTTGCCGTTAATCTATCGAATCTATTCGTTCTAACAAATCTATCGAATCTATTCGTTCTAACAAATCTATCAAATCTATCAAATCTATCAAATCTATCAAATCTATCAAATTAAGCGAATCTAGCGACTACGAAGCCGTCAATTCACCTGCACCTTGAGTCGAACGTTGGCTACTTTCGACAAGGATAGCTGTCGCAGTCTCTTTCAACGCGGCCCACTCTCCATCATCAACTTCAATGCCATCGTTCCACGCTTTCTCTTGAGTTTTAAAAAGCGCTTCCGATTCAATGTGTGTTTGGTAGCCATCTGACAAACGTTCGATATCGAAATCCTGGACGGAAAGTTCGATGGTCATATTGTGGATATGTTCGTCCGATGCCAGTGGCAAATCTGATAAAAACAGTTCTGGAGCAACGCAACCACGATTAAGAACATACAAAGTGCTCTTGGGGTTAGAACCATTATCCCAACGTGCGGTACACGCGATGCCTTTCGCGGCCAGTTTCACAAGCTCGCTGTACGCTAACCAACGGTTGTGACAGTTGTTTAGCTCAATTTTCAGTGTCTTCTTACCAACCATTTTTTCAATCGAATAGTCCATAATCACGGGAAGATGACACGCTAAGCTCGCCTTGTGCAGGTCAACTTCAACGGTATTATCGCTGCTCACTTGAATGTCTACAGGGCAATCGTCTTCAAGACCCATAAAGTTGCTCGCATTGTTAAAATGACGAACTCCATCCAAACCGACCATTTGTAAATCTGCCACCATGTTCGCTATTACATCGGCTTCACCACATGTACGACGCATCCCCAAAAAGGCTTTATTGACGGCCGCTACCAGTTCATTGTGAGAAACGATCATAACGATTTACCTCCATGTTGAGCGTTGATATGTGTAGTAGCTTTTTGTGAGTCAGCCATCTCCGCTTCACTTGGTGCTTCACTTGGTAAGACTGGGAACACCCATTCGTCCTGATGAATCTCATCAAGCAATGGCGCACCTTGGAAAAACGTCACTCGTACCCAGCGATCTGAGCGAGGGTCAAACTTAGTCGCACCAAACATCGCTAGCTTACAACGCAGTAAGTGCATTGGTGGTGAATCTTGGTGCAGCACATTCATTTGAATGTCGCCCATCGCTTTGTTACCCAGCGTCCACACACGGCGCGCGATTGCACGATGCTGCGGCTGTTTAACAAGGAATTCAGCCAATGAAAGCTCTGGCGCGAATTGCAATAAAGCATGGTACAAACGGTAAGCTTGACGACCGATATCTAACGGCAATTCACGCTCTTCACCTAACTCTTCACCTCGAACACCGAGTCTTGGCTCTTCTTTGTCTTGAGAGCGATACCAGAACCAGTAGTTGTTCTCTGCTTTCGTAAAGTCGGTCGTGATCGCCCAACGGTACTTTTCTTCTAATACAACCAGAAGATCTTGAATCTTTTTGCCACTAGGAAGCGACAGTGTTTCGCTGCAATTCATTTGCTCTTGATGGGCGTCCACTAATTCTGGGTACAATTCCATCAAACATGAGATAAGGATTTCTTGGGCTTCCATACTCATTTGCTTAGATTGCTCGACTAACTGCGCCCATGTATCACACTGGCTGACAGACGTTTCTAGCGATTGCTCTGTTGCTTTCAAATCATCAACAGCGGCTTTGTTCAGCTCTTGTTGTGTTTCATTGATGGTAACGACTTGTTCTAAATGACAAATCGCTTTTTTAACTAATGTACGTAGTGGCTCAATCAACGCCGTATCTGTCTGACTGGACAACACGTCCGCCAATGCATGCTCACGGGTTGTCATCCACTGATCGACAATACTTGGGTGGTTAATCAGGTATGGCGCCATGCCTAAGCCTGTCGCGTTACCAACGCCTAGGTAGCGTTGTAATCCACGGTGCAAAGCAATCGCTTGTTCGCCGCCTTGTTGTTCTGCTAGGTAATGAACCCAATCTAGACTGAACTCACGCAGCATATAAACCGCACACATTTGTGCACTGAACGACTGATTAAAATCTTCATTTTTTTCTAAAATTTTGAAGTCAGCAATGCCAAATTTGCCATTACCGTAAACTGCAGTGGTTCGTAGGATGTAGCCCACTTCAGCCAATTCTTTAGGTGTTGGTTGAACACCTTTAGCCAAGTGACTAACGATATGTTCAAACACACGTACACTTTTATTAGCACGCGCTAAAACAAGCACATTGTTAGGGTTACGGCCTGCTTCTTGAAGCGGTACATTCGCACGAAGTCTTTCAAGTAGGGTGACATCAACATCACCAAGAACAAGCGCAAACGTTACGTCCCACTTTTCAGCAATTACACGGTCATTTCGTTCGTCGTCTGCAATTTCATCGCAAAAAACAACCAAATGATAAACATGGTTTGGCGTCGCTAGCTTATAGATAACGTGACCAAAACCTTGAGCGTCTAATTGCCACTCATGCTTAGTCACTTTCCATTCTTGCTGCGCCATTTTACGAATCAGAGTTCTTACGAAGCTGATGCGTGTTTGGTGCATAGCACCTAGCCTTTCCGGTGCCATGACGACTGTTGCGTCACGTAATGCTGATTCAGTGTAGGTAGAACGATGTGCATCCATTTTGCTCACCACCTTATAGTTATAGGATTTTGCTAGCCATTCAGAACCGATCGTTGCCGTCATTTTAAGCATTCGTTGTTACAGTATGCTGGTTAGCTTTCACGTTATGTGGGGCAAGCGAGCTCGCCCCTTATTATTTGTCCTGACTAGATCGATTGACCTAAATACTTTGCCGTCCGATGTATCTTCACCAGTACGGGTTTGCTGTTCCTTTCGGAATTTTTGCATCAGCCTTCTTTCGAAGGCTGATTTGTTCTTATTTAATCAGTTTCTTGTTTTACAGAGCTCTTGTCTTACAGAGCCCTTTTCTTTAAAAACTCTGCTCTTTAAAGAGCCTGTTCTTTAGAAACCTTGTTCTTTCGCCATCTTGATTGCGATTTGAGGCGCATTCCAAAGCGATGGCAGTAAGATTAAGGACACCGGTACCGCTGTGATAACAATGAACGATTGCAGCGCAGAAATACCGCCTGAACCTAGGGAAATCAGAATTAACGCTGTTACCCCCATCATCACACCCCAGAAAGTACGAATAATTGCATTAGGTTCTGTCTCACCACTGATAACCACACTGATGGTGTAAGTCATCGAGTCACCCGTCGTTACGATGAAGATCGTGGTTAAGATCAAGAACAAAATAGAAATTAGCATTGGCATAGGTAGCTGCTGAGTTACCGCCAGTAGCGCGCCTGGTAAGTTGAAGCCTTCGAACGCTTTACTTACGCTGCCTGGATCTGCGATTTCGAACGCAAGACCAGAGCCACCAACAATAGTGAACCAGAAGCAAGTTACAAACGGTGCAATAAGGCTAATGGTTGATACCAATTGGCGAATACTACGACCGCGTGAAATACGAGCGATGAAGATTGCCATCATTGGGCCGTAACCTAGGAACCAACCCCAGAAGAACACTGTCCACCAGCTTAACCAACCTTCGTCACCACGGTATGTTGCCATTGGGATGAAGTTATCTATCATGCTGCCTACACCTTGGATGTAGCCATTAAAGATGAAGTTCGTTGGACCAAAGATAAGGATGTAGACCATCAATGCCATTGCTAAAATTACGTTGTAACGGCTTAGCATTTGCATTCCGCGGTTAAGACCACTTAATGCAGACAATGTGTAAAGCACGATAGCGAACAAGATGATGATTAGCTGTGTTGTGAAGCCATCTGGAATACCAAACAGTTCATTCAGTGCGTAGCTGACTTGCAAGCCTAAGAAACCAATCGGGCCGATAGTACCCGCCGCTACAGCGACAATACAACATGCATCAATCAGTGCGCCGGTGTGGCCTTTTAGTGCTCTTTCGCCCAAAACTGGGTAAAGCAAAATACGAGGTTTAAGAGGCAAGCCTTTGTCGTAGTGAAGGTGCATAACCACGATAGACGTTAAGCTGCCCACAATTGCCCATGCTAGGAAACCCCAGTGCATGAATGATTGTGATAGAGCATTCACCGCACCTTGTTGTGCGTTTTCTTGTGCGCCATACAACGGTGGTGGGTTAACGTAGTGTGCGATAGGCTCTGCTGCCGCCCAAAATACACCGCCGCCCGCAAGTAGCGTACAGAAGATGATAGCCATCCAACGGAAGCCATCCATTTCAGGTTTCGCGATGCCGCCTAGGATAACCTTGCCTGTTCGCCCTGCCGCCAGGCCAAGACCAATAAGAAAAGTCAGAAGAAGAAGCATTTGCCAATAAGGGCCGAACACTTTTACAGACCATGCAAAGCCCGTGTTTACTAATGTAGAGAGTAGCTCCCCATCAAACAAAGCAAGCGTTACGAACAGAGCGATAAAACCGCCGCTGTACCAAAGTGCTGGGTTGGTTAGTCCTAACTTGTCTGAAGTAGATTCAGACTTAGGTTTTTTGCTTGCTGTGTTTGCTTGACCCGCATTTACGTTTGAAGATTTCACGCTATTGGTTAAATCAGACATACTCTGACTCCAGAGGTTTCTTTGCAGCTGTCATTTTAATGATGACTACAAGAGGTGTATTTAACACCTGCCCTATTGTTTTTTGTGTTGGGCAGGCTAATCCATGTTTGGGTTACCGCGTTGCGAAATAGACCGTTGTTCCTTTTGAATAGTGAAATTAGTTAAAACAGCACTTCTAAATGAACGTTAATTAGAAGGCTGCTAATTCGATGATTACTAGTGAGAAAGCGCTTAACCCTTGCTTTGAGGCTCTAGGCCATCTTTCAAGAAGTTAAACCAGTTTTCTCCCAAGACTTGCCCAGCTTCAGACTCACTGAAACCATGACGCATCAATCCGTTATAAATATTTTCCATACCCGCACTACCACAGAACCAAGGCAACGCATCTGGCCAACCTGAGTTGTTCGCAGAGCCTTCTCCGTAGTCCATGGCTTTAGACCAACGACCATTTCTCATCCATTCAAGAACGGCTTGAGGTTGGTTTAAGCATAGGTCACTACCAATACCTAGGTGTTCTACGCCAACCATGTCAGCGGTAGTCGCAACCATTTGGCAGAAATCTTCCAACGTACATTGGCTGCCATTTGGTAGGTGGAATGGGTATAAGCTGAATCCGATTAAGCCACCGCGTGCGGTTAGGGCTTTAATCACATCGTTTGATTTGTTTCGTAGTGCATCATGAGCAAACGTTGGGTTCGCATGGCTGATACAAATAGGACGAGAAGACAAGTCAATCGCCTCAAGCGTTGAACGCTCGGCACTGTGAGACATATCGATGATCATGCCCACTCGGTTCATCTCTTCGATTGCTTGCTTACCAAAGCGAGTAATACCGGTGTCGTTCTTCTCGTAGCAACCCGTCGCCAATAAGCTCTGGTTGTTGTACGTCAATTGCATGATCAAAAGACCTTGCTGACGCATCACTTCGATAAGACCAATCTCATCGTCGATTGGAGAACAGTTTTGAGCACCTAAAAAAATGCCGACTTTGCCTGTCGCTTTTGCAGTTTCAACATCAGCCATTGAATGAATCGGCATGATAATGTCTGCATTCTGCTCGAATCTTAAGTTCCATTCTGCAAAGCGAGATAAGGTTTCACGAGCTGTCTCGTGGTAAACCGCGGTAGCGTGAACTGCTGTAATGCCGCTCGCCTTTAGTGTTTGGAAATATTCTCTGTTCCAATTGCAGTATTGCAATCCATCTATAACAATCCGTTGCTGGTACATAACCACTCCTATTGAAAGCTCAGTGTTCTAGCTCGGTTTTGAAAACACGCTCAAATAACATGTTTTCAAAAATGGGTTAAATCACTTGTCTAATTTCGTTTGCTGCTTTGGTTTGGATGTTGGCCTGACTCTGTGAATCAGGCCAATTCGATAGCTGGATAGCTAGAGACTTAATATCTTCAGCTATCCAATTCTTATATAGAAAGTTGCTTAGTAAGGACGCTGGTAAGCTGTCTTCACCACTGTGTAGAACTCTTTCGCGTATTGACCTTGCTCACGAGGACCGAAGCTAGACTCTTTACGACCACCAAACGGTACGTGGTAATCTGTGCCTGCTGTTGGTAGGTTCACCATCACACAACCTGTTTGCGCTTGTTGCTTGAACATTGCGCTAGTACGTAGGCTTTGAGTAATGATGCCGCCCGTTAGGCCAAAGCGAGTATCGTTGGTTGTCGCGATAGCTTCTTCTAGGTCAGCGACACGAATCACGCTTGCCATTGGTGCAAACACTTCTTCTTGGTTCACTTCCCAATCGTTCTTAGTGTTTAAGAACAGCGTTGGAGACATGTAGAAACCTTCGTGTTTCATGCTTAGGCGTTCGCCACCAAATGCCAGTTCACCGCCACTTTGACGTGCTTTCTCAACCCAACCTAGGTTTGCTTCAAGCTGGTTGCCGTCAACAACAGGGCCCATGAATACGCCGTCTTCTAGTGCGTGACCCACTTTAAGTTCGCTCATGCGTTTGATTAGTGCTTCAACGTATTGATCGTGAATGCCATCCATTACCACTAGACGAGAAGATGCTGTACATTTTTGACCCGCGCCAGAGAACGAACCTGCGATAGTCGCATCAACAGCTGTTTGGATATCAGCATCATCAGCAACCACAAGTGCGTTCTTACTGCCCATCTCTAGTTGGCAACGAACGAAGTTTGGCGCTGTAGCAGCCGCAACCTTACGACCTGTATCAACAGAACCAGTAAAGCTCACACCGTTCACATCTTTAGAGTTGATCAGTGCATCACCTACTTTAGAACCGCTACCTAGAACAAGGTTAAACGTACCTGCTGGCATGCCTTGGCGGTGGATGATCTCAGTTAACGCAACGGCACTTGCTGGTGTTAGGTTTGCTGGTTTCCAGATAACGCTGTTACCGAAAGCCAATGCTGGAGCGATTTTCCAAGCTGCAGTTGCTGTCGGGAAGTTCCAAGGAGAGATGATGCCGATAACACCCACCGCTTCACGAGTCACTTCTACAGAAACGCCAGGGCGTACTGATTCTGCGTTATCGCCAATTTGACGAAGCACTTCAGCCGCAAAGTACTGGAAGAACTGACCTGCACGATAAATCTCACCACGACCTTCAGCAAAAGGCTTACCTTCTTCACGAGAAAGCAAAGTACCCAGCTCGTCACAACGTGCAATCAGCTCATCACCAATCGCTTGAAGTACCGCTTGCTTACGTTCAATCGGCGTTTTTTCCCACTCTGGTTGAGCGTGCTTCGCCGCTGAAATCGCTTGTTGAACTTGGTCAGCACTTGCTTGTGCGAAGTTACCGATGTTTTCAGAAATATCTGATGGGTTAATGTTCGCAACGGTGCTTACACCCGCTTGCCATTCGCCGCCAATGTAAAGTGCGTTTTCTGCTTGAACATTCTGTAATTGAGTCATCATTCTGTCCTTGTAACGGTTAGGTTGCGGTTGAGTCTGGCAACCATCTGGTTAATTAATAAACTGTTAATATTCAGGTAATTAATTGCTAAAATAAGATGTATATTTTGTTTCTAAAGTGAACCACGTCGCTTGTATCAATAAACCACTTCAATTCAAAAGAGTTTTGATCCGCAAATAGCTTTAGTTCACAGTCTGATTATTCAGGTTGAGACGCCGATGCATAAACCACGAACTCGACCAGCATCTCTTCTCTTGCTAACCCTGCAACGACGACCGCAGCACGGTTTGGATAAGGTGCATTGAAGTATTCTCCGTATACGCTATTTACCGTTTTTAGATATTCACGGTCTGTCACGTAAATCAGAACTTGCAGCACTGAATCCATCGATTCGCCTGCACACTCCAACGTATGAACAAGGTTGTTAAAAGTCTGACGCGTTTGCGCTTCAATACCGCCTTCTACTACTGCGCCAGTTTCATCAATTGGAATCTGCGCTGTGTATAGAGTGCCGTTATTAACGATTGCCCACTCTAGTGGTGCTTTTGAAGCAAAAAGCTCGGTTTTTACTGGGTGTTTTTTAGTTTGTGCGTTCACGATTCCATCCAACTTTGTAACAACTATGTTTCAAGATGGTTAAATACTGCACCTTGACGACTGATAAATCTAACGGTAAATTTTGTGCATTTGATAAATAAAATCTATCACCTTTCAAAAAGTAAGGTATAGCAAGGGCTAGAGAAGGATCAGTGCCATGAGTATTAAGCTACAACAGTTAAAACATTTCGTTTTAGTGGTCGAAGAAGGCGGATTTCGAGCAGCATCTCACCGTGCGAATCGATCGCAAGCGGCACTTTCTACGTCAATAAAAGAGCTAGAAAAAATACTTGGTCAGCCACTGTTTGAAACAGGCAACAAATCAACGCTGACACCTTTCGGGGAAATATGCCTCCCAAAAATCATTCAATTCCTGAATGTTTACAAAGCATTAGACAATGACCTGCGCGCAGCCGCGGCAGGACAACAAGGAAGAGTTCGAATAGCGAGCGTGCCATCGGTCGCTGCAAAATTAATCCCTAGTGTCTTAGGGGCTTTTTGTGAGCAGTACCCTAATGTAGAAGTCAGCTTGATTGATGATAATGCGGCAGGTGTGGAAGCGAGACTACTGTCTGGAGAGGTGGATGTTGCCCTCGGAAATAGCTCCCATTTAGAAGAAGAGAGCATCGACTTCACGCCTTTACTTTCCGATCCTATAGGTGTGGTCTGCCTCAAAGACAACCCTATCGCCTCTCAAAAAGAGGGAATCGAATGGCAAACTTTGTTAAAACAACCCTTCATTCGCAATGGTACTTGTACCCTACTTGACCCAACACCCGCACGAATGCTCAGTGAACAAGCTCTGTATTCAGTAGAGAACATTACTTCGCTGTTTTCGGTGTTAGAGCTCGGGATAGGCGTGACCACACTACCTAAACTGGCTTTCCCAACCAATGAAACCCGCTTGGTGTGGATTCCATTGATTGATCCGCCTTTACAGCGCCAGATCGGTATTTTCAGGTTGGCTGACCGTACGATATCGCCACAAGCACAAGCCTTTCACGATTTGTGTATTCAGTACCTAAGTTATGAAGACTCATAAAGGAAGCTGATTAAGTTCGCTTCCTTTATAAGGCCCATGGTGGAGCATGACCTTCGATTTAGCTCCACGTTTGGCCTTTGTATCTTTGTATCTTTGTATCTTTGTATCTTTGTATCTTTGTATCTTTGTATCATAAGTTTTAGCGCCGATTTTCAGCTCTGTACATCCATATTTGGGGCTGAATGATTCCCAGAATCTCTTTCTTAAGTGACCATTTAGCCGTTTCAAAGCATGATTTATGGCTGTGTGACAAACAAATCAAAAAATATTTTATTTTCGATAGAGAACGCCGTATAGATAAATTACTCAACAAACAAAGGCTTACATCAGTGGTTAAAACGGTGCCAGCGGCTACCGGAATGACGCTCTGTAATTTATTTAGAATTGATTGTAAGTGTTTGAATAGTCTTAATTGATAAGATCGTAAGCGGCCCAATTAACCCTCTAAATTCTACTGAAAATCCCCTCCTGCCCTAGAAAATAAAACATCTTAAATTCTCATGAATATTCTAATCGAACTATTACTTTCATAAATGGAAAACACTCATTTCAAAAATGGAATTATTGATGTCGATATTTGTCGTTTTGATCACATAATTTTAGGCGTAGTTTATATTTTGTCGAAACGATAGCGAGTCAGTTTATTTCGTTTAATTTCGTCAGGAGATATAAAGCCAGAAAGATTATTTCTTTGTTAACAAGTAAAGGTTTATTAACAAGTCAAATTGCTATTAACAAGTAAGTGCTAGTAACAAAACATATTCAAACTGTGTTTTATATTAACTTACACTGTTAAATATAGGGTTTTATTATGAGGCTTAATGGGATAAGTAGCGACATCCTTGTTGCTGCTAAAAGAGTTGTTCTCTGCCAAATAGTATTAGCCGTCGGTGTAGTTTTATATGAAGTGTTTTTTGGTAATAAAGTAGATATGGAGTCTTCAGCTTTGGGTGTCGTAATCGCGATGTTACCACCGCTGTTTGGTTTTATATATGCAAGCCTTAAGGTGCACAAGAATCCTAATTATAGTTTACGTGACTTAATGCAAATGAGTCGTGTCGTGAAAATAACCTATACATTCTTAATGTTTATCTTGGCATTCCAGTTTTTTAAATTGGATAACCCAGTAATATTATACGCGTATATTTTCACAATGATTGGGTACTTCTTAACACCATTTATTACTGCCTCTACAAGATCGGAGTACGTGTAGTATGGATCAAGTCACTACCGCTCACGAATACATAGAGCATCACTTAACCTTCTTAACTACAGGTGATGGTTTCTGGGCGTTCAACATTGACTCAATGTTGGTATCTTGGATTACGGGTTTATTGTTTATTGGAGCGTTTCGATATGTAGTGACCAAGGGCACTAGCGGTGTTCCAGGTCGTTTTCAATGTTTTATCGAGCTTATCTTTGATTTCGTTAACAACCTAGTCAAAGAGATTTTTCAAGCGGAGGATAAATTAATAGGGCCACTGGCATTAACCACTTTTGTTTGGGTGTTGTTAATGAATGCAGTCGACCTATTACCAATTGATTTAATACCAGGGTTAACTCGTGCAATAGGTTTAGAACACTTTAGAGATCTACCGACAGCGGATGTGAATATCCCAATGTCGATGGCACTCGGTGTGTTTATTCTACTGTTAACGTATACGTTTAAGAATAAAGGTTTGAAAGGCTTTATCAAAGAGCTTACTACTCAGCCATTTGATAACCCTCTTTTATATCCTGTTAACTTGGTTCTTGAATTAATAACATTAATTTCAAAGCCAATATCACTAGGCTTACGATTATTCGGAAACATGTATGCAGGCGAGATGATATTCATCCTTATTGCATTAATGCCATGGTGGATGCAATGGGCACTGAGTGTTCCATGGGCCTTATTCCACATATTAATCGTATTCTTACAAGCATTTATATTTATGGTACTGACCGTTGTTTATCTAGCAATGGCAACAGAAGAACACCATTAATTAATAACTAAAAAATTAACCAACAAATTATTTATCGGAGATACAAATGGATATCGTAAGCGCAGTTTTATATGTAGCAGGTGCATTACTGATCGGTTTAGGTGCAGCAGGCGCGGCATCTGGTATTGGTAACTTAGCAGGTAAATACCTTGAAGGTGTTGCTCGCCAACCAGACCTTACTCCAATGCTTCGTACTCAATTCTTCATCATGATGGGCCTTGTTGATGCTGTACCGATGATCGGTGTTGGTATCGGTCTATACATCATCTTTGCCGTTGCTTAATTAAAAGCTTTGAAAAGATCGATTTGTAAATAATCAAGATTTAGTGAGGAAGGTATGAATTTAAATGCCAGCATGTTTGGTCAAGCAATCTCATTCGTGATTTTTGTTTGGCTATGCATGAAATATGTATGGCCCCCTCTCACCGCGATGTTAGACGAGCGCCAAAAAGAAATTGCTGATGGTTTACGCCACTCAGAGAATGCAGCGAAAGAGCTAGAACTAGCAAAATCAAATGGCGCACAAATCGTCGCAGATGCGAAAAAAAATGTGACCGAACTGATTGAGCAAGGTAAAAAACGCCGCAACGAAATCATCACCTTAGCTCACCAAGAAGGCGAGCAAGAAAAGGCACGCATCTTAGAGCAAGGTAGAGCTGAACTAGAAGGCGAACGTCAAAAGTTACGCCGTGAACTTCAGGCGGATATGGCAGACGCTGTTATTCAAAGTGCACAGAAATTGATCAGCAAAAACCTAGATTCTGAAACGAACCGAGCGTTAGTTGATCAAATGATAAGCGAACTCTAAACGGAGGCAATATGTCAGATTACACCAATATTGCTCATCCCTACGCTAAAGCATCGTTCGACTTTGCTTTAGGTGAAAACAAGTTACAAGAGTGGCACTCAATGCTGTCCATTCTTGTGACGGTAGCGGAAGAAGAAACGATCGCTAAACAGATTTCATCAGCAGAAGGTGTTCACACACAGCAATCTGAAGAACTGGTCAATCTCATCATTCACGTTTGCCAAGGACTTGTTGATGACCACGTCATTAATCTCATCAAAGTCTTGGCTGAGAATGGCCGTCTTGCCGTGATCAGAGACTTGTTTAACTTGTTCAGCGACCTAAAGGACGAACATGAACGTGTAATTCCTGTCACTGTCACCAGTTCAGAATTGCTTACACAAGATCAAGTTACATCACTCACTGCTGCACTTGAGAAGAAATTAGAGCGTCAGGTTGAAATGGAACAGGTTATTGATGACTCGCTGGTTGGCGGGATCGTAATCAAGGCGGGTGAAACCGTCATCGATGGTTCTTTGAACACATCAATTAACCGTTTGGCTCATCAACTTCACGCGAGATAGGTAACAATTATGCAATTAAATTCAAATGAAATCAGCGACCTGATTAAAGATCGCATCTCGAAATTTAATGTGAGCACCGAAGCTCGCAACGAAGGCACTATCGTCTCGGTTCGTGACGGCATCATTACCATTAACGGCCTTGCGGATGTCATGCAGGGTGAGATGATCGAGCTTCCAGGTGGCAAATACGCTCTTGCTCTTAACCTTGACACGCACTCAGTCGGTGCCGTGGTTATGGGTCCCTACACTGACCTATCTGAAGGTATGAAAGTGAAAGGGACAGGTCGTATCTTGGAAGTACCAGTAGGTAATGGACTTCTTGGCCGTGTAGTGAACACACTAGGTGAGCCAATCGATGGCAAAGGCCCAGTGAGTTGTGACCGACTAGACCCTGTAGAAGTAATTGCACCCGGCGTAATCGAGCGTAAGTCTGTCGATCAACCTATTCAAACTGGTTATAAAGCCGTTGATACCATGGTGCCTATCGGTCGTGGTCAACGTGAACTTATCATCGGTGACCGTCAAACTGGTAAAACAGCGTTAGCTATCGATGCGATCATCAATCAGAAAGATTCTGGCATCAAATGTGTTTACGTGGCTATTGGCCAGAAAGCCTCTACTATCGCAAACGTTGTTCGTAAACTCGAAGACCACGATGCGCTTAAAAACACCATCGTTGTTGTTGCATCAGCATCAGAATCAGCCGCGCTTCAATACCTTGCTCCTTATGCGGGTTGCACCATGGGTGAATACTTCCGTGACCGCGGTGAAGATGCATTGATCATCTATGATGACCTATCAAAACAAGCCGTCGCTTACCGTCAAATCTCATTGCTACTTAAACGCCCACCGGGTCGTGAAGCCTTCCCTGGCGACGTATTCTACCTCCACTCACGCCTACTAGAACGTGCAGCAAGAGTAAATGCGGAATACGTTGAGAAGTTCACAAACGGTGAAGTGAAAGGCAAAACAGGTTCATTAACCGCGCTTCCTATCATTGAAACTCAAGCGGGTGACGTATCGGCGTTTGTACCAACCAACGTAATCTCAATCACCGACGGTCAGGTTTTCCTACAAACCCAACTATTCAACTCAGGTCTACGTCCTGCTGTTGACCCAGGTATCTCGGTATCTCGTGTGGGTGGTGCAGCTCAGTGCAAGATCATCAAGAAACTGTCTGGTGGTATCCGTACATCATTAGCTCAATACCGTGAATTAGCCGCATTTGCTCAGTTCTCTTCTGACTTAGATGACATGACGCGTAAGCAGCTTGACCATGGTGAGCGTGTAACCGAACTGATGAAGCAAAAACAATACTCGCCAATGTCTGTCGCTGAGCAAGCAACGGTTATCTACGCTGCAGAAAAAGGCTATTTGGCTGACGTAGAGTTGCACAAAGTTGCGCGTTTTGAAGAAGAGTTAATTGCTTACGCAAAAGGCCAAAACCCAGAGTTGTTCGACACCATCAACGCGAACGGTGACTACAACGACGAGATCGACAGTGCACTTGCAAAACTGCTTGGTGACTTTGTAGCGTTGAAAGCTTGGTAAACGCTCCGGTTTGTTGGCTGGAAATCAAAACAAATTAGGAGCAGATAATGGCAAATACTAAAGAAATTCGCACCAAGATAGGCAGTGTTAGTAACACTCAGAAAATCACCAGTGCAATGGAGATGGTTGCGGCAAGTAAGATGCGTAAAGTTCAAGACAATATGACGCTAACACGTCCCTATGCCGAGAACATGCGCAAAGTTATCTCTCATGTCGCATCAGGGTCGCTGGAATACCAGCACCCCTATCTTCAACAACGTGAACCAAAACGTGTTGCTTACATCATTATTTCGTCCGATCGGGGCTTATGTGGTGGCTTGAACTCGAACTTGTTCAAGAAAGTGCTAGAAGAAATGGAACAGTGGCGTACCAAAGGTGTTGAGGTAGAAACCACCTTAATTGGTTCAAAAGCTATCTCATTTTTCCAACGCAGCGGCAATGTTATCGCGCAAACGTCAGGTCTTGGTGACGCACCTAAATTAGAAGACATCTTAGGTACCGTTAACGCGATGCTGGGGCATTACGACGACGAAAAAATCGACAGTTTGTATCTCGTTTATAACCAGTTCATCAACACCATGGTTCAAGAACCAACGACCTTGCAGTTGCTACCCCACCCTTCAGATTCTGAGGCCGATGGCGGTACGAAAAAAGCGCGTCGTTGGGACTACATCTATGAGCAAGCGCCAAGAGACATCCTCTCTGAGCTGTTACATCGATACATTGAATCGCAAGTTTATCAAGGCATCGTAGAGAGCATTGCCTGTGAACAAGCAGCCCGAATGGTAGCCATGAAAGCGGCGACCGATAACGCAGGCCAACTCATCGATGATTTGCAGTTGGTTTACAACAAAGCGCGACAGGCTGCCATTACCCAAGAACTGAGTGAAATAGTCTCAGGTGCTCAAGCTGTCTAAGGGCAGAAAGAGTGGGTCAGAATAGAATTTGAGGATTTAGAGATGAGTGTTGGAAAAATAGTTAAAGTTATCGGCGCGGTGGTAGACGTCGAGTTCAGCGGCGGCAACAGCCCACGCGTTTATGATGCATTGAAAGTGACGAGCGAAGAAGCAAGCTCGCTCGTATTAGAAGTTCAACAACAGCTGGGTGGCAGTATCGTTCGTTGTATTGCAATGGGCACGTCAGATGGCTTGCGCCGCGGCCTAACTGTTGAAAACACAGGTTCTCCAATCACGGTTCCAGTGGGCGAAGAAACCTTAGGCCGTATCATGAACGTGCTTGGTCAGCCAATTGATGAATGTGGCGAAATCGGCCAGAAAGAAAGCTACGAAATTCACCGTGAAGCTCCTTCTTATGAAGAACAAGCCAACAGCACTGAACTTCTAGAAACAGGCGTTAAGGTTATCGACCTTATCTGTCCGTTCGCGAAGGGTGGTAAAATTGGTCTGTTCGGTGGTGCTGGCGTAGGTAAAACCGTCAACATGATGGAGCTTATCAACAACATCGCCAAAGCCCACTCAGGTCTCTCTGTATTTACCGGTGTTGGTGAACGTACTCGTGAAGGTAACGATTTCTACTACGAGATGAAAGAAGCTGGCGTATTAGACAAAGTTGCCATGGTTTACGGTCAAATGAACGAGCCACCGGGAAACCGTCTACGTGTTGCGCTGACTGGCCTGACTATGGCTGAGCGCTTCCGTGACGAAGGTCGTGACGTACTGTTGTTCATTGATAACATCTACCGTTACACACTGGCAGGAACAGAAGTATCCGCACTGCTAGGCCGTATGCCATCAGCAGTAGGTTATCAGCCAACGCTGGCTGAAGAGATGGGTGTTCTACAAGAACGTATCACATCAACCAGACAAGGTTCGATCACGTCTATTCAAGCGGTATACGTACCTGCGGATGACTTAACCGATCCATCGCCAGCAACAACCTTTGCTCACTTAGATGCAACCGTTGTACTGTCGCGTAACATCGCTGCTTTAGGCCTCTACCCTGCAATCGACCCATTGGATTCAACCTCTCGCCAATTGGATCCTCTTGTGGTTGGCCAAGAGCACTACGACATTGCACAAAAAGTACAAACAACGCTGCAACGCTACAAAGAGTTAAAAGACATCATCGCGATTCTTGGTATGGACGAGCTATCGACTGAAGATAAGCAGACCGTATCTCGCGCTCGTAAGATTGAACGTTTCTTAACTCAGCCTTATCACGTAGCCGAAGTATTTACTGGTCAGAAAGGTGTATTTGTACCGCTAAGTGAAACACTGAGAGGCTTTAAAGGCCTGCTAGGCGGCGAATACGACGATATTCCAGAACAGGCTTTCTTGTACTGTGGTTCTATCGACGAAGTGCTTAACAAAGCAAAATCACTCTAAAAAGGTAGGTGCATCATGGCTATCGGAGTTACAGACAATACATTTCAACTTAATATCGTAAGTGCGGAAGGTACGCTGTTTTCAGGTCCAGCGTATGCCCTAGCCGTTTCTGGCGCTGACGGTGAGCTGGGGATTCGCCCAGGTCACTCCCCGCTTCTAAGCAAAATAAAGCCGGGCGTGACAGTGTTTGTCACAGACCCTAAATCAGAGGGACAAGTGCTGTATGTCTCTGGTGGCATGCTCGAAGTTCAGCCGGATGTGGTCACGGTGTTAGCCGATACCGCCTTGCACGGTAAAGACATTGACCGCGCTCGCGCAGAAGAAGCGAAATATGCGGCTCTTGAGAATATCAACAAGGGCAATGTCGACATCAATTTTGCACAAGCTCAGCTTGAACTGGCAAAAGCCGTTGCTCAGCTACGCGCATCAGAACTGACGTCTTCTCGCACTCGTCACTGAGAATAGAACTTAGATGCAGGTGCTAGATGCTAGATGCTAGATGCTTAGTGCTTGATGTGTAAATAGTCTACCCACTTAAAAACAGTTTAAGTGGGTAGACTACATCCGATGTTATTGAATCAACCCCTTCCCTGCCGACTCCTTATTTACTCGCCTTATCCACCAGCATCTTCACATTACTTCTCAGCAAAACGCGCTTGGCGCGGATCAAGTTCATGACCAAGAGGTTGTGTAAGTGAATGATAAAGCTCTGGCTTACGACCACGAATCCAACGTCTTCCCGTACACATATCTAACTCTGCTGCTTTTAGCTCTGCAATCACCATGTCGTTATCTACGCTGTCCGTCTCGGTGATGATTTCCCCATAAGGGCTCAAGATCATCGCATTGCCTGTTCTGACTTCATCCATATCAACGCCGACACCATTACTAAACACCACAAACATGCCATTGTCGTGCGCTCTTGCAGGCAGCCAACGCATTAACCACTCTCGACCATTCTTACCCTGCATTTCAGCACGAATTGCTTCCGGGTTTTCATCTCGCTTAAACCATAACTCTGGGTCAATTCGCTTCATCGCGTTCGGGCTGCGTGATTGGCAACCGCCTGTCTGATGTGGGGCAATCAATATATCAGCCCCTTTCAAAGCAGTGATTCGTACGTTCTCGACCAAGTTGTTATCCCAACAAATCAAGATACCGACTTTGCAGCCATGCGGCGTATCGAACACCGTGTATTGGTCTCCACTGATCATGTGTGGGCTAACGAAGGTGTGCAGTTTTCGATGTTTCTGTACTTCTCCATTGGGCATAGCAAATACGTAGGTGTTGTATAACTCGCCATCAGTACCCTGCTCTATCAAGCCCGCGCCAACACTCATTCCAAATTGTGTTGCTAGCGAAACAAGCTTTTGAGTCGATTCACCGCTTGGTACAGGTTCGGCTAATGCTTCAATTTCATCGCGAGACAAAGCAGACACATGCCAATAACCGGTGATGCACATCTCTGGGAAGCTGATGATCTCTACGCCACTGTCCGCGGCTTGTTGAACGTATTGCTCAATCACCGATAAGTTATACGCCTGTCACCTGCATGGTGGTTAAATTGAACCGACGCTATTTTGATGTCTCTTTTCATGATTCGTCCTCAAGTTTCGCTTTATCTGATTTGGTATAAACTCAGTATAAAAAATCGATTCAATTCCATATAATGAAAGATATTCTTAGTACAATGAGCATTTGGAATGGAATTTGATTTACTGAAGGCATTCTGCCAGTTGGCTAAATCGGGCAATTACCGTTTGGCGTCAGAACAGCTATACATTACTCAATCAGCCCTCACTAAAAAGATTCAACGACTTGAATCCAACATTGGGGCGTCTCTGTTTTCTCGTGGTAGGAATGGCGCAGAGCTCACGCACGCAGGCAAAACGTTACTAGCAGAAGCCCAACGTTTAGTTCATTCAATGCAGGCGTTTGAACAACTGTCAGGCTCTGTGGTGAACGGAACTCAGGGACATTTGAACATTGGTTTTGGTGTGTCTACTTATCATGAAGCGCCTAAGCTTATTGCAGCTTATAAACAGCAATATCCAGACGTTCACATCACCTTGAATGACACGCCCTCAAAGCAGCAAACAGACGAGCTATTGATCTATGAACTCGATATCAGCTTCAATAGGCTACCCTACTCTTCCGATTTAGAGAGCCTAACGCTTTTCAACGATTCCCTTGTGATTGCGATACACAAAGATCTTCTCAAACAAGCGCCAAGCAAAAATCACGTCGTCTCTGAGTTAGCGAAATGGCCTTATCTAAAGCTCGCCCAACACCGTGGCCCCGGATTAGACAGACAGATTCAACAATATTGTCTTGCCAATAAGATCGACTTATCAAAGACACAAGAAGCCGACGATATTCTTACCTTGCTGGCGTTGGTTTCTGCCAATATCGGTTTCACCATTGTACCTAGCAGTGCGCAGTTCATTAGTAACACCGATGTGGAATTCATTGCGCTACAAGGTGAACACGCCACTTGGCCTGTCGGATTAATATGGAATGGAAATAGCGAAAATACACTCCGGGATAGATTTGTAGCGTTTGTTGCTGATCAAGCCAAGCAAACAGAAAGCCAAAGAGGCTAATAGACCAGTAGATCAAAAGTTAGGGCAGCAGTTCGTTGAATTAGAAAAGATAACCGAATTAGAACAAAAAAGGCTCTTGATGATTATGCGAATCGCACACCAGCCAAGAGCCTAAGATTGTTGCTCACATTCAGTGAATGTTACTCGTTACTTAATCGGCAACGCAATAACACTGCCTTCAGAACCCTCACCAATACCAACCGTGAACGGGAACGCGACATAGTGGAAACGTGTTGTTGTTTCGCCATCGTGAATCGCGATGTTCATGTCATAAGTGCCGCCAATTTCCATGATTTTGTCATCTTCTGGGTGGCCAGTGTTCAACTTACGCTTGAAGATAACCGTGTATTTTCCGTCTTCCCATGAAGAGAATACTTGGTTGTTATCCCCCGCAGAACCTGCGCCTTCTCGGTTTAATCGACCTTGAAGATATTGGCCTTCTTCAATTTTACTCGCGTCGTAAGGCATCACGTTAACGCCTTCAACCATTGCTATCTTCTTGTTGAGATCGTTGAAGTCTTCTTTATTCAGCGCGTAGAAACCGGTTACCGACTTATCGTACATGTACTTAGGTAGGCCTGTTTTCCTATCGAAGTTCCAAGTAAACACTGTGGTGCCTTTATCGTTCAAACGATACTCAAAGACATAACCATCATCAGCACTATTGGTCGGTGCAGAGCGCGTCGAACGCCATTGCATCAAATCAACAAACTGCCCTTCCGCTTTCAGCTTATCGATTTCTTCTTGTGGCTTCACTTTGTCCCAGTTTACGCCGTAACGCTCAGTGCGAGACTCTGGAAGGTACTTACGAATATCTTTTTGATCTAAGCCAAACGCGCCAACTACATCCAATGCTTGAACATCTCTCGTAGTCGCTTGGCCGATATCACGCGCACCACGGTGGCACGACATCCAACACCCTTGTTCGCGGAACTGCAATACCGAGCCATCGTCAATCATCAGCGAAAAACGGTCTTCATAGATAGGTGTGTAAGGGTTCTTGCCTCGGTCACCGCCAATGATTGTCCATTTGCCGTCTTGGAAAAGAAGCGTGTCGTGTAAGCGCGCTGGGAAAGGCGATTCCGTTTCCCACGTTCCTTTTACGTAAAGGTGTTCATCATCGTGCGCAAATTGGAACTCGGCAGGAATTGACCCTTTTTTGTCTGGGAAGTTACCTAGCCTGTCGTCTTGCACCAACATTTCACCAAGACCTTCTTCTTCACCTTGGTGGCAGCTCGAACAGGTTTTGGTTTCAAAGCCTTTTTTGAGCGTGCCTTTATGCGCTGGCGAATTGATCCAATCGAAGGTCACTTTGCCTGGGAAAAACATGGTTTTCTCAACCACAGGAATGTCGCTCCAATCGACGTCTAATTCCGTGTCGTAAATACTCATGTTGTAGGCATTGGCACTCAAAGACAAACCACTTAGTGCAGCGAGTAAAACGCTATTTCTTACAGAGAACATCATCATATTATTTCTTCCCCATCATTCGGCTAAGGGTTTCATCTTTAAGGATAAAGTGGTGATAAAGCGCGGCACCAACGTGCATAGCGACCAACAGGTAACAGATGATTTCTAAGAAAGAGTGAAGACCAGAAGCAAAATCGATCAAACCTGAATTACGTTCTGCAAACCCAGGAATGGTGAATAAACCAAATACCACGGTATCTTTGGCTTTTGCCATCGCGATAAGCAAACCAGATAACGGCATCAAAATTAGAATGCCGTACAAGGCCAAATGAGCCATATGTGCCATGAACTTTTCGAACTTAGTGCCAAGCGCGTTCGGCTTTCCAGCCCAGTTCATCCAAACAATACGAGCCAAATACAGCACAATAACCAACATGCCCAAAGATTGGTGAACACCAAAAGCAAATGAATCAGGATCTGGCGCAAGCAGCATGATCAACAACGCACCGATAAAGGCAACGGCAGATATGATATGTATAAACTTACTGACAGGACTGAAATGCTCGGTAGGGACAAATACCTTCATAATTAATTCCTAAGTGTATCGTTAATAAAGAGAAAATTTTATTGATATGATTTTTATTATCTTCAGCAGCTAATACCACTAAAGTACTAACATTATATTTTCTACTCACACTCAGGACTTTTGATGACGGTCAATTTCCTTTCCGGACAGACTTTAATCGCCAACAAACCATTGAAATAGCTGAATATATTGAAGGGTATCTACAGATTAGAGTTATGTAAAAAAACAAGATAAATTTATTTATCAGATTTTAAAGTTACCGATAATTAAATTACAGAGAATGAAGAGGTTAGATATTAGCACCGTACCGAATATCATCTCATGATATGTTTTTGGGTATAGATTCAGCTAAGCACAGACGAATAAATCATCATTAGAAAGTGACTATTGAAGCCTAAGATATACTCTTTAAAACAACTGCCAAGTACACACGATTTCACCTTTAAACGACTCTGACACGCAGGATACAGATACAAAAAGGCTCACTAAATAGTGAGCCTTTTTGTATCTTCTGAACGTAAAACCAAGGTTTAACGTTGCTTAAGTTTTAGAAGAATTCGATCGAGTTACGGCCGCTTTTGTCGTCACGTTGTGGCTTAGGCGTATCCGCTTTCTTTTTCGGTTTGTTTTCTTTCTTCTTCTCTTTTTTCTCTTTCTTTGGTTCAGCCGTTGCGCTTAGCATTTCTGCTTTGCTTTTCTTAGATTCTTTCTTCTTAGAATCCTTTTTAGACTGACCTTTCTTCGCCTTGTTGTCTTTTTTAGGCGCGTCTTTCTTTTTCGGCTTTTCTGATTCTTCTTGTACCGGCTGATCACACACCACTACATAGTACTCTTGGTTGAATTCAAAGAAGTCGCCATCGTACATTTTACGACGTTTACGAGTTTCTAATTCACCATTTACCGCAACATAACCTTCAGAAATGATGTGCTTAGCTTCACCGCCACCACTCACTAGGTTAGCAATTTTAAACACTTTGTAGAGTTCGATTGGCTGAGACGATACATCAATACCAATTGCTTCGATCTCAATCTCTTCGCCTTCTTCGCCCAGCTCTTGGCCTTCGTAATCAGCGTCTTCGTAATGTTCTTGGTCCATGGTGACCTCTACCTAAATATGTACTTCTGAAATATTGGGCGCAGTGTAATCTTAAAACAAGTAAATGACCATGTTGAATTATGGCTCAAGCCTAGGAAACGACAACGCAAAGCACGCACCATCCATATAGCTTTCGCCAACTGTCACATGTGCTTGGTGTCGGTCACACACTTGTTTGACGATAGCTAATCCTAAGCCATGACCCGTTTTTCCCTTATTCCTAGCGGCATTAGCACTGTAAAAAGGATCAAACAGATAAGGCCAATGCTCCGTTTCAACGCCTTTCCCGTCATCATGAACTTCAATAACAAATTCATTGTCGGTATACCACAACTCAATAACGATCTTAGTATCAGCAAACTTAAAAGCATTCCTTACTATATTGTCCACCGCCCTATTGAATAACTTTAGATCGACATAAAAAGAGGCTGGGACTTTTAGTGGCACCTTGATGAGATCGAGTGTTGTCTCTTTCTCCCAAATGCTAAAACGCTCGTTTAACCATTCATTGGCATCAATAGGTTGCTTAAGCAATTCAAAGCCCCCTCTTTCCAATCGAGCGTAATACAATAGCTCATCAACCATGTCTTCCATTTCTTCCGTATCAGCAAGAATACGGGCTATCGCTTTAGATTGTTGCGGAGTTGGCGCTAAGTCACTCAACAACTCAGCCTGCCACTGAATTCGGAATATAGGCGTCCTTAGCTCGTGAGCAACAGCATTAGTCAAAGACTTATTACTATTGATTAAATCTCTTATCTTGTCCGCCATAACATTAAAGCTACGGTTTAACGTACCTAGTTTTATGCTATTTTTTTCGGACGCTCTTTCTAGTAGATCCCCATGAGAAAAAGCAACCGTCGCCATTTCAAGGTTATTTAATCGGCGCTTGATTCTCCAAACCAAAAACAAGCCGCTAAACGCAAAACCAGTTATGGCAAACACCCAAATAAGACGGTTTTCAAATTTGATTTGCTTCCTCAGATAAGAATCTTTGTTCTTAGATAACTCATATAACTCATCACTTCCAACCAACCTTAACCAAAGGAAGTATTCGTCATGGTAGTAAACATTTCGGCCTTGCTGCTGAAACGCTTTTCTCACTAGTTCTGGAGCATTATCAAAAGGTATGATTCGCAGGTTCTGCCGAGTCTTATCCGCATAATTTTTTAATAGATTCTGCGTTTCAAGCAAACCTTTTTCACGGTAAACCACATCAATCAATTCTTGATAGGCTTCTGCTTCATGGTCTCGTAATATGTATTCGTAGTCAGTGCTTAACTTGTAAACAATAAAAGCATAGGAATATATACTCACTAAGAAAATGACAGTCAGCCCCGCTAGGTATTCAAAATAGATACGTCGCATATTATTTATTCAGCTACCGTTACCAACGTTCGGGTACGAACAAGTAGCCTTTGCCTCTTACAGTGATGATCTTTTTAGGTGGGACAGTTATGTCATTAAGCTTTTTACGTAAGATTACGATTTTGTTGTCGATAAAGCGGTCAATGCCATCGTAATCAACACCTCTCAACTGTTGAGTCAAAAAGTTACGTGATAACACCTGTTCCGGCGAGGAAGCTAATAGCCAAAGCAGTTCAAATTCGCTCTCCGCTATGGATATATCTTTTCCAATATGCGTACAGGCTTTGGTTGTGCGGTTTAAATTTAACTTACCAAAAACCAGTTCATTCTTACTCACTTCAGCACTTATTGAACTGTCAGGAATACGACGCAAAAGCATCCTCACTCGAGCAAGTAAGACTCTTTGGCGAATTGGTTTGCTAATAAAGTCATCGGCACCAGTTTCTAACGCTGCAACATGGTCAAAATCATCATCACTAGCTGTAAGAATGAGTATCTTTCCCTTAAACTGACTCCGGACTTGCCTACAAATAGTTAGCCCATCAACTTCTGGCAACATAAGATCAAGTAGAACAATGTCGGGCTGAATATTTAAGATTTGTTCACTCGCTGATGCGCCATCAGAAATAGTGACTACATCAAAAGATTGGCTTTCAAAATATTCCTGTAACATCTCTCTTAAGATGGGATCGTCTTCTACGATCACTAGTTTCGGGTTGGTCATAAATCCTTCTCACCATTCCTATTGCTACCTTGCGAACCGCCCGCCTCTCTATTGCGAAATTCAGCACATTCTCTTACATAGCTTATATTTATAAAAATAACAAAAACATCTATATAACATATAAATAAAAGGTAATGCAGCTAAAAATAGACCATAAGCTCTTAATTTTAGACTCAAAAAAACCGGTTAACTTAATAAGGTAACCGGTTCAATTTATGGGTTTAATTAAACATTTGTTGTCTAGTCATCATAAACAGGGAACTGTTCAAATGCGCGACGATAATTCACGTACTCATTAGAGCTCCATAACCTCAATTCTTCTGGGTCATAGTTGTACACTTCTTTATGAGCCGCATTTGTGGAACTGGTGTTGTTATCCGCAATCTGATTACCAAAGATTTGTGCTAAATCGAATATACGTTCGTGCTCTTCATCTTCGAATTTACCAATCGAGCTATTTTGTACCGTCTGCAAACTGGATTGAGGGTTACACTTACGTTTCATGTGATCTTCGGTCGACTCGCCATCGACTTTAAATCGTAAACACTTCTGACCATCTTCATCATATTCTTCGAACTGATTATCAAACATAAAAAAGCGTGCGAAACCAGTGGTGTCACGAAGAGCAACGAGCGCCTCTTTATCACCGACAGCGATAATACGAGCTTCGTTGCGATCTCGCGTATTCTTAAACACAGACAGCGCGTTACGGACTCGGTAAGGCAAACCGTTTAATTTATCTACGCGAGCTTTCTGCTCTTCTGTATATAAGGCGCGTGAAGCTAAAGCATTTGCAAGTGTGTTACGTGAACTCAACGAGTAATTTGTCCCTTTCCAAGTAAAGTTAATCCCATCTTCGTCGGCATAACTACTATTTGCATAGTTGACATGGATAGAGTCGCTAAAACCAGATACTGAGTCACTCAAACCATATTCATTTGCACGGTTATACTTGTTTAGGTTAGCCAATAAGGTTCCAAAGTACGGCACCTTCGTATCTTGGCTAGCTCCCTCAGTCCAATACACAAATGCTTCATTACCACCCATTGAGAAATAGCGCTTCATTGGCCACAGGTATGAAGGTGTCGCCTCAATTGTTTCGGTAATGTCCTGTTTGTACTTTAGAACCGTTTCTACGTAATCCCCTTTCCCATCAACAAAAATAGCTTGGCGAGCTTCAGCTCTACCCGTTAAATCGGATAGATACGTATACAAGTGTGAAATTTTGTCTGACATATCAACCAACGCTAAGCTCGAATTCTCAGTTGACTTGAATGGTGTATCACGCCTAACTAACATCTGTGCTGCGAGTAGTTTGTCTGGCCATACGCCTAACAAATCAACAGAAGAAGACGATGTTTGATAAGGATTGTTCGCTTTTAAGCTCGCCCATACTTTTCCATCTCGAGTTTCAGAGCGAATGACGATCTCGTTAGCTTGACTTGCCAACATCTGAACTAACTCTTCATCAAAACAACTGGTTGGAACATCACGATTTTGCGACATACCGCCTTGGTAGGTTAACCAAAGGTCAGATAACTTAGCGAAACGATAGCGGTTAGGAACTCCAACAACACCACTCAATTCTTCTAATTCACAAACTTTATCTGGTGCTGTTAGCACTTCTAAAAAGAAGTCTGCTGCCAAATTTGCTGCATTGTAAGTATCACAAATAGGGCGAACACCCGCAGACAAGTTTTCTAATGGAATAGCGTTACCGCGAAAATCCACACAGTTGTTTCCGGCTATTTCTTCAAAAACCTGCCCTTTGTTATTCGTCGTATTTGCACCTAAGTAACGAGCAAACATGAAGTCAATTTCACCAACATTTTCAACGATATCGCGAATTTTTTGGAACTCACCCATTCGATATAAGAAGTAACTATATTGATGAAATTGTTCAAACCTCTCACGTCCGTTTCTTTGGTTAACCGTGTCGTAGCTATCTTTGTATCGCTGAATTCTAAACTCAGTGGCTTCTTGAAGGCTTGTACCTTCGTCAAAACGATCACATAACAAGTTAGTGGTCGTGTGTTCATCCGTACAATAGCGATAGCTCACTAACGAATCTGGAATACCATTTTGACCCGCGTTAGCTCTTAAGTGTGCAATAACACCCGTCGGATAAACCTTATAGTCATTAGATAACTGACGGTCATACTCAGCCAGTGAATAGACTTTGCGCTTTTGTGCCCCAGTGGCGTCTACTACTGCGACATCGTCTCCTTCGCTATTGGTGTTAACGATGAGTTCATTTGTTTCAACCTGACGAGCATAAGCGAAACGTAAAGCGGCCTTGTCATACTTACCGAACGTCAACAGTTCATCAAATATTGATGCACCGTAATCCATGATCGAACTGTACGCAGCTGGCTTATCAAGGTGCCCAATTTTGCTTTGTGCAAGCTCAGCCTCTGTATAAAAATGGCTTTCGTCCGTTGAACCCATAAAGTTATGACGTAAACCAAGGTTATGCCCAAGCTCATGAATCAATGTTGATTTAAACATATGCTTTGAAATCGCTTGGCTTGCTAGCTTCTGCTGATCAATCGTTAGCGCTTCCCACGTTTTCATTTTGCTTTGATCAGCATCGGCGAAGAAGTCACCTTGGATATAGTCTAAACCCTTCACTAAGCCCTTTGACTGGGTACTTAGCCACATCGCATCAACGCTATATACATTCTGCTCAGAGAATCGCTTCAACATATCTTGGCGTTTATAGAATGATTGCAAAGCGAGGTCTTGGTTGCTGGTATCGTATTTGAAATCCAAATCGGCTTCAGGCAATGAATCGACTAAATTATCTTTGCCCACCAAATTAATTTCGCGTTCACTCAACGCTGGAACATTGATCGACGGTCCTCGATCTTCCTCGAGCATTTTATTGAACAAATCGATTTCGGTTGGCTCAGAGCTTGATTTCGAAGCGTTGCTTTTTTCCGCCACAACCGCAGGTTGTACTTTTGCAATTTCTTGGCGGTTGTAACGCTTAGCGAGATCATTCCACGTATGGCGACTTGCGGAACGAATCACACCTAAATATTGGTTAACATGCGCGTGAATAATTTCACCCGTTAATGGGTTAGTGGCAGATGGGCCATAGCCAAGAAGTCCGTTGTCTACCGGATCCGCGATCAGGTTGAATACGTTGTAACGTAAGTCACCCGTTTTTACACCCGCTTTCTTGTCACTATTAACAATGTTAATGCGAGGAACACCTGTGCCTTCTAATGACTGATTTACCTCTTTCATGGTATCGAGCGTAAGTTGTAGGTACGCTTCATTGCCATCATCGAAGTAGCTGTCGCTTAAGTAGTAATCGATCGACTCTAAATTGGGATTGAATCGGTTAATATAAGAAAAACGAGAACCCTGTACGTTACTCTCACCAGTGTGAGTTTTTACTTCTTTGCTATCGTTGAAGAACCCAAAGTATGCGCTGTCTTGGCCTTGATAATAGATAGGTTCGTAATTTTCACTTGCTAACTTATCGAGCTTAACAAGAGAATAGAAAAAACGTGTTTTGAACGATAAGTCTTTAAGTTCACCACCAAACTGGTATTGATCTTCCGCTTCTGCAGTAAAGGTCCGTTCTACTTCAACGTTAATTACCCCACCCTCAGGGTCGTACTCGTATGAAATCAAACGAGGCTCTGCAGACTCAGTAACATTACTTGAGGTATACCAAGCTCTAATTGTGTCTTGAGATAGTGATTTAATCTCTTCATACTTAGGTACAAAGTGCGTCGCCTGACTCCAAGGCACGTCTTCATCGGCGTTAATTTCTTCTTTATTTGTACACTCACCGTAGCTATTTTCAGCACAACGATACTGGCGGAATTCTCCAGGAATTTTGAGTACAGGAGCACGGTTTATTTCCGTATCCCAACGACTTTCATCTGTCGCATTGACCTTATCGCGATCAACTTCTTCAACATAAATACCATTGGTTTCATCAAAACGAAGCGTTACTAACTTTGGATCGCCTTGGAAAAAGCCACGCTGAGTCATAGCATAGCGAGGAGCTTCACCAGTTGACGGCATGTACATCCAAAGTGATTCCGTATCTAAAGATTGAACAGAAATCTCTTCGGTTGGTTTTTCATAGGTGTCATAGGCACGATCTTCGGCCCCACACCCACTGAGGATTGCGGCCATACTTGCTGCGATAATTGCGTGTTTAAACATAATTTACCTATATACCGAATCAACTTGAAGATGCAGGCTTGAGAATCTGAAAATTATCATTAATTCGAGATGTCAAAGAGCCTGCGATCTCTGGAAGAGTCACTGCAAAAAATTGGTCTATTGCCTCCTTGAAGTCCCGTTTTCTTTTGAAGTAAACGTTGTTCCTCGACTTCTCATTCATTACTTTCCATAGCCGCTCTATTGGGTTGAGGTTTGGGCTGTAAGGTGGAAGATAATGCAGTTCAATATTCAGGACAAACGCCGCATCTTTGACTAAGTCACTGCGGTGATACCCCGCACCATCTAAGATGATATGAAGCTTATGGGTTAACGGATAACTCTCTCTTAACTTACAGAAAAAGCGAACAATCGTTTCACTGTTAATGTTCTCATAGTCGTGAACAATGGTTGCACCGATATCCGATAGGTTCAGTGCGCCAATAATGTTCAATCGGCTACGATTACCCGTTGTTTCAATCACTTTATCCTGACCAGTTCGTATCCAGCCACGAGATATTTTTGTTGATAGTGTTGGGTGAACTGCATCAATAAAGACTATCGATTCATCCTCGCCACAGCTTGCCTTTAGCGCTTCATAAGCCTCGATGAAAGCTTGTTGTTTTGCTTCATCAAATTTGTGTGGAACGCCTTTCGGCTGCTTGTAGCTAAAACCATTGTGGTGAAGCCATTTGTTCATACCAGAAACCGTGTAATCAAGTCCAAATGTCTCTTTAACGTAGGCGACAATTTGATGCGTGTGAGAATAGGTTTTCTCAGTCAAATGCTCGATTAGGTGCATGGTTTGAGTTGCAGAAAGCTTGCTTTGGCTTCCGCCATTTTCAGGCTTAAGTTTTTCAGAGAAAACATAATCACTGAGATGACGAGCAACAGTCGATTCGTGAATACGAAGAGCTTGTGAAATCATAGTCTGACTCCAGCCTTCAGAAGCCAGCAAAACAGCCTTAATACGGTCGCAGACCCGACTATCACGTTCAATGTCGTGCATTTGTTCGAGTTGTAGTTTCTGCTGAGGAGTCAGTGTAATTTTCATGGTTCGTAGCATGATCCTGATTTTAAAGAAAATCAAGCACCTTCAATGATCACGGGTATATTTATAATTATATTACATTTTTATTTCTAACTATCTAAATTCAATGCGAACGGAGCAGTATTAGAATTGATAGTTAATCACTGCGTAATAAGTTGTTTTCTTTAAATCGACTAAATCATTAAGAGGGTTTGAACCTCTTTCTGGATTGTAATAACTAATGCCATTCGTCAACCCAGCAGAAATAGAAATACTCTTAGTTATTTGGTAGCCCACCTCTTCCCCATGTAATAAAGTTGGGTCAAACGTGCTCCCGTTATAATCCCATGACTGTCTAGGCATTACGAAAATGTTAAAATAGAAGTCTTCTGCAAAAACATAATCAAGAGAAAATTGGCTACTCAATTGGTATTCAATAAGCTGATTACCACCGGCTGTTTTATATTCGTGAAAGTTTTTTCTAAGTAATAACGTATTACTTAATGAAAGTCCTTCAATCCAATTATCGAATGGAGCACTCCACCTGACTTTCAACCTAGTTCCTAACGTTAGATCGTTCCTCCTTGACCATTTGGACGTTGGCAATATTACTCTCACCTCACCACTCAGTGATGAACCATCAGTTGGTTTGAATAGTCCATTGCGCCCCCATGAGATAGACGTATCATTCCAGAACTGTCCTCTAGTCCCATATTCATCACCGTCGGACAAGTGGTAACCTGACGCCACAACCTGGAGTCGAGATTTGTCTGAAAACGAATATCGGACAACGCCAGTTGCAGAAGCCGAACGGTTTGCTAAAGACGCACTGTCTTCATATCCGTTTCGAGAATAGTCAGCACTAATGTATCCAGACCAAGGATTTTCATTATTTTTGGACTCCCACTCATCTTGCAAATTATTTGCTAGGGCGAGCGAAGGCGCCACCAGCATAAAAGCTGGCAACATAAGTAGTTTATTCATATTTTCCTTCTTGTATTACACTTCCGTATTATATCTAAATTTTCTTTTTGTAATTTTAAGCCTGTTTAGCTAACCTCGTTGTTTTTATTTTATTCCTTTGAGATGGATGTGTTATTGGAATAGACGACAATAATGTTTTTGTATAATCTTCTTTTGTATTTTTATAAACATCTTCCACACTCCCAAATTCAATTATTTTCCCTTTTTTCATTACGACCACATTATCTGAAATGTGCTTAACGACAGAGAGATCATGTGAAATGAAAATAATGGAAAGGTTCATCTCTTTTTGTATTTTCAACAATAGATTTAGTATCTGAGCTTGCACAGAAACATCCAATGCCGATACTGACTCATCGCAAATTAATAACTTAGGCTTTAACGCTATTGCCCTAGCAATACCAATACGCTGCCTCTGCCCTCCCGAAAACTCGTGCGGATAACGAGTTACAGCAGAGTGAGGTAATCCGATTTTATCGAGTAGATCTAAAACCCATTGCTTTCGTTCTTTCTTTGAACCAATACCATGAATAATAAAAGGTTCTTCAAGTATGCCGCCGACTGTATGCCTCTGATTCAATGACTCGAGAGGATCCTGAAATACAATCTGCATATCTCGACGAAGTGGACGCATTCTTTTGGTGCTGTAATGGGTGATATCTTCGCCTTCAAAAAAGATCTTTCCAGCTGATGGCTCATACAATTTGAGCAATGTTCTACCAAGCGTACTTTTCCCGCAGCCCGACTCTCCAACCAAACCTAACGTCTCACCTTGTTTCACTGAAAATGAAACGCCGTCAACAGCCTTGATTACATAACCTTTCGCAAATAAATTTTTGCCCGATAAAAAGTGCTGCTTTAACCCTTCAATTCTAATGACTTCTGACATACTCAACTCCCCTTGTATTCTGGGAATTCATTCAAATCAATTGGGTTAATTTGAATGGTTTGTTTCGGTTCTACATTGAGATCTGGAATTAAGCTCAAGAGTCTTTTTGTATACGGATGTTGTGGGTGATCAAAAAGTTCGAAAATTTCTGCATGCTCAACAATACGTCCGTCATACATCACAGCGACTTCATCGCAAATTTCCGCCACAACGCCTAGATCATGAGTGATAAAGATCACTGCCATCCCAGTCTCTTCTTGAAGCTCTCTTATCAGTTCCAAAATTGATGCTTGAACCGTTACATCTAATGCAGTCGTCGGCTCATCGCATATCAAGATGTCAGGCTTACATGCAAGAGCTATCGCAATCATTACCCTTTGTCGCATCCCCCCTGACAGGCTATGAGGGTATTCTTTAAAACGTAGTTTTGGCATTGGAATTTCAACTTTCTCAAGCAAACCAATTGCGTACTCTATCTTTTTAGACTTAGACATCTGGCTATGGTGCAAATCCAGAACCTCGACAATCTGCTTGCCAATTGTCTGAACAGGGTTTAAGGCAGTCATAGGGTCTTGGAAAATGATTGAGATACGGTTCCCACGCATCTTATGCATCTCATGTTCAGGTACCTCTGTAAGGTCTGTATCACGATAAATTATTTGTCCAGCCGTAACCTTTCCATAAGGCTTAGGAAGTAGTCCCATAATAGACATGGAAGTTACGCTCTTCCCACTGCCCGACTCCCCAACCAAACCCAGTGTTTGGCCAGATTTCACGTCAAAGGACACACCTTTTAGTATTTTTATAATGCCGTCATCAGTACTGAATTCAGCTTCTAAGTCACGAACTTTTAATACAATGTTTTGGCTCATTCCACGTTCATCCTTAGAGCTTATATCTGTCATCAATGATAGTGATGGGTGGATACGCCTTACCTTCTTTAGAAGCCAACTGAGTTTCTTTTTTTAGGTCTGTATCAATCCAGAAATTACTGGTATCTAAAATATTGAACATGGCGCCAGTTTTCTTAGTCATTGGGTTCTTTGGGAACTTAATCCAACGCCAGTAGGCATCTCGTGTATAAGGCACCATATAGCCAGGTACAATGACATACGCATCCTTTATTTTTCTTTGAATGTTCTGAGATAGCTGCTGTTTTCTTTCCATATCAAACTCAGAAATAAACGCCTCAATTTTCTGATCTAGCTCTGGTGAACTAAAATTTGTATGGTTATTCGTTTGAGGACGGTTGGCATTGGTCGAATGAAAGTACTCTTTGTAAGCGGGTATCTCTCCTCCTCCCATATTCAGAAAGGCTAATTGGTGCTTTTTCTCTAGAATAAATTTGAATGCAGCAGAACCATCGACAAGATTTAAGTCAAGTTCTAGGCCAGCTAACTTCGCTTGCTCTTTTAGATAGGCAATTCTTGGTGTCCAAATGTTGTAGCCATAAGTAATCTTAAAGCTCAAACGAACCCCACTGGCATTCATGCGGATACCATCAGAACCGATACTATCGAAGCCTGCAGATTCGAAATAACCAATCGCAAGTTCAGGTCTAAACGGTGGGGCCTCTACACCCTCTAAATCATATTTACCGTGTCCAAACCCCATAGCATGAGGTTTTCGGGAGTAATCGCCTCGTAACACGTTTTTGATCATGCCATCAAAGTCAGTAGCGTAAGTGATGCCTTTTCGAACATTGATATTGTTCAGAAGTGGCATGGATGTGTTTATCCATAAGCCGCCAGCGCCTTGTGGCCTTTGATTGAAGCCCCAGAATTTCTGTATAAAACCATGACTAAAGGGTTCTGAACTGGTTTTCTCATGCCATAATTGAGGCTGTACCATTGCAAACGTGTCTAGCTTTCCTTTTTCAAAGTGCTTACGTGCAATATCACTATCACGAATTACCTTGATGCGAAGTTTTTCCACATTAAATCGGTTCTTATAATATTTATTTCCGTAACCCCACCAGTCATCACCAACATGTGAAAACGTAATGCTGCGGCCTTTATTTACTTTCGATATGTAATAAGGCGACGTTGTAGGCTCTGGCTTGAAGTTGTATTTGCGAACAAAATTATCATCCATCCCATCCTTATTCCCATCGTTAATATCAACAAAATGATGCTCGGGACGAGGCTGGACTCCGTGACTCGGCATATTGATAAGAGCCATAAGTTCATCATTACTTTTAGGTTCGGCCATCGTAATACTGATCGTATAGTCATCGAATTTTTCAACGGTCGTGATGCTGTTGCGGAAAAAGTCGCTATACCAAGGATCAATAATGTCTTTGGAACGGTAATACGTAAGCATAAATAGATAGTCGTCAGCCGTTACCGCTTCCCCATCAGACCATTTCGCGTCGGGATTCAGCCTGAAATAAACCGTCTGGTGATCGTTCCCAAATGCCCATTCATTCGCCAGCTGTGGAATCCAATTGTCGGTATTTGGATGTCGTTGTGCCAATTTAGGCGTGCCATCCATTAAATAGAAGCGAATACCTGAATTCGCGTCAGGCCCCACTGAACGTAATGTTTGTGGAAAACTAGGCATAAAGCTACGTAAAGTACCGCCACGCTTAGCCTCTTCAGAAGCAAAAACGGGGTCATCCCAATTACTTTGCCATTCCAAATTATTTGGTGTTTGTTGTGCTTGAGCTAAGAAACTCAACAACAAAGCGAATAGTCCGTATCTGTACATCATCACTTCCTAGTGCCTATCTATAAACTGTGTATTTTTTGGGGTCAAAGGCAGTTCTTATCGCTTCACCAATGAATGTAACCATGACCAAAACACCTACAATTGCCGTCACAACAGAGCCAACAATCCATGGCGAATCGAGATTCGACTTGCCTTGTTGAAGAAGCTCTCCCCAGCTTGGGGTCGGTGGTATAAGGCCTAAACCTAAGTAGTCTAGTGCCGTTAATGCGGTGATATTGGCGGCAATGGTAAAAGGCGCCAGAGTGACGATCATCACCATCGTGTTGGGTAAAATATGATTGAAGAGGATTCTTGCTGTGGATGCTCCTAGCGCCTTTGCAGCTAACACATACTCTCGAGCAGATTCTCTGTAGGTCATCGTTCGCATGTACCAAGTAATACCCATCCATCCAAAAGTCACATTGATCAATACAAACAGCATGAATGTGGGTTGTGCTATCGAGACCAAAATCATGATCACGTAAAGGAACGGAACCATAGACCAAGTCTCAATGATTCTTTGAACAATCAGATCAAACTTGCCACCAAAGAAACCCATCGCACACCCCACCGTTACACCAATGCTGTATGCAATGACCATAGTTATCAGAGCAAATCCCATTGCTGTTCTAAACCCGTAAACCAATCGAGCCAAAATATCCCGCCCGATTACGTCAGTGCCCAAATAGTGCTTTGAATAGGCACTTGGCGCATGTGGCGGATATTCACCAGAGAAGTCTTGTTCATACGGATTCCAAGGCACCAAAGGTAAAATCGCAAAGTCACCATTGTTTTTATCCTTAAGCGCTAATTGAAGTAGTCGATAGTTTGCCTCTCCCGAAGACTCCAAACCAAATGTCTTACCGGAGTAAACATCAGATACAATTGGAAAGTAATATTCCCCCTGATAACGCACCATTAAAGCCTTACTGTTGATCAACGCTTCAGCAAAAAGAGACAGTAATAACATTACAGATAGAATAATCAGCGACCAGTATCCACGCTTTATTTGTTTGAATCGCTTGATCTGCTTTAGTGTCAACGGATTTAATTTAATCATCATCAAGCTCCAAACTTCACTCTAGGATCGACCAGTGCAACGCAGACATCAGACAAGATATTGCCAAGTAGCAATATGCAGGCGTTGATTGCGACAATACCCATAACCACTGGGTAATCTCTTTCTACAATTGATTCATAACCAAGCAGGCCTATGCCATTAATATCGAATATGACTTCAATTAAGAAAGAGCCCGTCATGAAGAAAAGAAGAGAGTTGCCAAAGTGGCTAGCGATTGGAATTAAACTATTGCGTAGTGCGTGTTTACGAATCGCCTCTCTGAAAGGCAAACCTTTAGCGATTGCAGTGCGAATGTAATCTGACGATAAGTTTTCCATCAAATTGTTCTTCATGGTCATGGTTAACGTAGCAAAGTCACCTATCAGATAACAAAGCAAAGGTAAGACCGCATGCCACAAAATATCAGTAATTTGCTCTGAGAAAGTATTGAAGTCGTCGAAGTCATCATCCACAAAGCCCCCCATTGGGAACCACTCTAGGTGATAACTGAAAAACGTAATAAGAAGCACGCCGACCACATATCCCGGTAAGGCATAGCCGACAAAAATCATGATTGATGAAACAGAATCAAAAACGCTGCCGTGCTTCATCGCCTTGAAATAACCAAGAGGAATAGAGATAAAATAACTAATGAAAAAGGTCACACCACCATACATAGCCGAGACTGGCAGGCGCTCAAAAATCATCTCACTGACCGGTTCGTAGTAGCGTGTCGACTCGCCTAGATCAAAGTGAACAAGTCGAACTAACCATTCGAGATACGCTTCCGTTACCGGCTTATCTAATCCATAAAATTTATTAAGATCTGCGAGTTGGTCTTCAGACAAAGCTGAGTTTTGGCCAACGAGGCTAGACGCCCCACCACCATCCCCTTGAGGCTGCATGTTAGCGAGCATCCTCTCGACAGGGCCTCCTGGGACAAAACGCGTAATCGCGAATATCAAAATCGTAATACCAAGAAACGTAGGTACAACTAAAGCAAAACGTTTCAGTAAATATGCAATCATCCTAACTAGCCAAATTCCATTTAAAGCAATATTTCATCAATTTAATCAATAAAAGAAAGTAGTCAAATGGTTACATTTACCTACATTAACTTACAATTGCATTTAATTTGGATTAGTTCACTTAACACCTTTTAATCTTAATAATCAGAAACTTAAATTGGCTATCAGAAAGGAATTTTGAATTAGAAGGTGTGGATAATCTTTGTTTGTAACTTAAAAAGTGAACTGCTTAGACAATTCAAACATGTTTGTAAGCTGCATTGATATGGTGACAAATCGAAATCAAATACAAAAAAATCGCACTGTGAAACAGAAGCGATTTTTTGGTCTAATGAAAGAGGAGCTAATCTATGAATAATGTTTGGCTACATCCCACCAACATTCGAAAGACTGACAAGCTGCTTAGTATACTCATGCTGCGGATTACCAAACAAAGTCTCAGTGTCGCCCTTCTCTATCACCTCACCGGCTTTCATCACGATGGTGTAATGACATAGGGATTTCACCACGTTGAGGTCATGACTAATAAATAGGTAAGTCAGGCCATACTTTTCTTGTAATGACTTAAGTAAATCTAGGACTTGCGCTTGTACCGTTCTGTCTAATGACGATGTTGGTTCATCGAGCAAGATAAACTCTGGCTTTAAAATCAATGCACGAGCAATCGCGATACGTTGCCTCTGCCCGCCTGAAAACTCATTCGGGTAACGATGACGAGTTTCTGGGTCTAGGTCGACCTCTTTCATTACGTCACAGATGCGTTGGTCGAGTTCAGTGTCATCCAATTGTTGATGCACCAGTAAACCTTCACCAATCACTTGAGCAACTGACATTCTTGGGTTCAATGCCGAGAATGGGTCTTGAAAGACAACTTGCATGCGGCTTCGAAACGGCAACATCTGTTGTCGGTTTAAGCCTTGAATTTGTTCGTCAGCGTAGGTGATTGAACCCTCACTCTCCACCAGCTTCAAAATCGCCATACCGGTTGTTGATTTGCCCGAGCCACTCTCGCCAACAAGACCGATTGAGTGCCCTTTTTTCAAGCTGAACTCCATGTCTGTTACAGCTTTAACATGCGAAATCGTGCGCTTGAATAGACCGCCAGTAATCGGAAACCAAACACGCAGTTGGTCGACGTTGAGCAGGGATTTACTTTCCGGTGATACGGGAACAGGTAAGCCTTTAGGATCTGAGTTAATAAGTTTTTGAGTATAAGGATGAGATGGTGCATTAAAGAGTGTTTTACAGTCATTGCTTTCAACTAAGCGGCCATCTTTCATTACCGCTACTCTGTCGGCAATCTTACGAACGATACTCAAATCATGGGTGATAAAGAGCATCGCCATACCCAGCTCTTGTTGCAGGTCTTTCAACAAATCCAAAATCTGCGCTTGTACCGATACATCCAATGCCGTTGTGGGTTCATCAGCAATAAGCAACTCTGGCTCATTGATCAGTGCCATCGCTATCATTACACGCTGACGCTCACCACCGGATAACTCATGCGGGTAAGCTGAAATCTTTTGTTCTGGGTAGCGAATACCCACCTTTGAAAGCCACTCTATCGCCAAGGCTTGAGCTTTATTGGTTCGCATTCCACGGTGAATAGAAAGAGTTTCAACCAGCTGCTTACCGACTCGATGGAGTGGGTTCAACGAAACCATGGGCTCTTGGAAGATCATCCCAATACGGCCACCACGAATCCCGCGTAATTGCCTTTCAGAACAACTCAAGATATCGGTACCAGAGAAATTAATCTTACCGTTTAAGTAGTGGGACGAGCCTTTAGGTAAAAGTTTTAAAATAGAGTTGGCTGTAACAGATTTACCGGAACCACTCTCGCCCACTAGCGCGAGTGTTTCGCCTTTGTATATTTCTAAAGAGACATCTTGCGTCACTTGCTCTATCGAATCTTTTCGCCCAAACCCTACCGACAACTTATCTATGGTCAGAACTGGAGATGCATTAGCACCCTCTGCTGTTGACCCTGAAGTAGGAACCGTATTTGAAGTCATAACTTATCCTTACTTCTGTTTATGTGGGTCGAAGGCATCACGCACAGCTTCACCAACGAAGACAAGTAACGTAAGCATCAGTGAAAGCACGACGAAAGCAGAGATGCCAAGCCAAGGGGCTTGCAAGTTAGCCTTACCTTGCGCTAATAGCTCACCTAACGAAGGCGAACCGGCAGGTAAACCAAAGCCCAAGAAATCTAATGAGGTTAACGTGGTGACCGATCCAGAAAGAATGAACGGCATCATGGTTAACGAAGCAACCATCGCGTTGGGTAGCATGTGACGAAGCATAATACGTTTGTCGTCGACGCCCATGGCTTGCGCGGCTCGCACATAATCAAAGTTTCGACAGCGTAAGAATTCCGCTCGCACAATACCAACCAAACTCATCCAACTAAACAGAACCATAATCCCGAGTAACCACCAGAAGTTAGGTTCGATAAAACTGGAAAGGATAATCAGCAAGAATAGAGTCGGCATGCCAGACCAGACTTCAATGAAGCGCTGCCCAAACAAGTCGACCCAACCACCGTAGTAACCTTGTGTCGCCCCGACTACGACGCCGACCACGCTCGATACAATCGTCAGAATAAAACCAAATAGAACGGAAATGCGGAAGCCGTAAATGATCCTAGCTAATACATCTCGCCCTTTATCATCGGTTCCTAACCAGTTCACTGAATCTGGCTCCGATGGCACCGCACCTGAAATATCGAAGTTTATCGTGTCGTAACTAAACGGAATGATTGGCCACACGATGTAACCGCTGTCTTCGATGAGTTCGATAACATACGGGTCTTTGTAGTCGGCTTCGGTTTCAAACTCGCCACCAAATTCTGTTTCGGCATATTCATTGATAACAGGTACAAACCACTGATTATCATAAGAAACCAATAATGGCTTATCGTTGGCAATGATCTCAGCGAACAGGCTCAAGCCAAACAAGATGGTAAATATCCAAAGGGAGATAAAACCACGCTTGTTTGCTTTAAAACGTAACCAACGAGCTTCAGCTAAAGGGTTGTTAAACATTTATTATCAATACCTTGTTATTCGTTCGCCATTAACGCGCTTCAAAATCAATTCGAGGATCAACCCAGGTATAAGTCAGGTCGGAGATAATGCTCAGCACCAAGCCAAGCAAGGTCATGATATAGAGAGAGCTGAACACCACGGGATAGTCACGTTGAATGGTTGATTCAAAGCCAAGCAAACCAATGCCTTCGAGTGAAAACATCACTTCAATCAACATAGAACCCGTGAAGAAAATACTAATAAATGCGCTTGGAAAACCCGCAATGATGATCAGCATGGCGTTACGGAAAACGTGCTTATAGAGAATACTGCTCTCGTCCAAGCCTTTCGCTCGCGCGGTCACCACATATTGCTTATTGATTTCATCAAGGAAGGAGTTTTTGGTCAGCATGCTAAGTGTGGCGAAACCACCGATGACCATCGCAAAAATAGGCAACGCTAAATGCCAGAAATAATCGCCTATTTGCTGATACCAATTGAGCTGGTCGAAGTTACTCGACACTAGCCCGCGCAATGGGAACCAACTGAAGTAGTTGCCACTCGCGAACAAAATAATCAGGATGATCGCAAATAGGAAGCCCGGCACCGCGTAGCCGACAATCACCACCGCACTCGACCAAATATCAAAGCGAGATCCATGATGTATCGCCTTCATGATGCCTAGGGGTATCGAAATCACATAGATGATTAAGGTACTCCAGAGTCCTAATGAAATGGAGACGGGCAAGCGCTCGATGATCAAATCAATCACGTTGCCGCCCTTAAACAGGCTTTCACCAAAGTTAAAGGTCGCGTAATTTTTCAACATATCGAAGTAGCGAACGTGAATAGGCTTATCAAAACCAAACTGCTTTTTGATCTCTTCAACCACTTCAGGATCAAGCCCGCGTGAGCCTTTATAGCCACTGGCAGATGCTTGGTCACTTTCGCTTAAATCAACTTCTTGTCCACCACCAGAAAAGCGCTCCATAATGCCAGAGTTGTGCCCTTCTAATTGGGCAACGGCTTGCTCTACCGGGCCTCCGGGCGCAATCTGAATAATGAAAAAGTTGATAGTGATGATCGCCCACAGCGTGGGGATCACCAACAGTAAACGCCGAAATATATACGCGGCCATGCTAACTAACTCCTAGCGACGTTTTTCAGGAAGCAAAGCCGCCTTCTCTTCTGAAATCCACCATGTATCAATGCCTAAATCGTATTTAGGTAATACATCTGGACGCTCAAACTTATCCCACATTGCTACGCGATATTCACCGACGTGCCATTGAGGGATGTTGTAGAAATTCCACTGCAATACACGGTCTAGTGAACGACCTAACGTAAGAAGCTTTTCAGGATGCTGTTGGTTACGCGCAATTTCTTCTGTTAACGCGTCAACCACCGGATCCATTACACCTGCAGTATTGTAAGTAGAATCAATGTAGTTAGAGTTCCAAACAATCATTAAGTTCGGGCTAGGATAAGGGTTTGCAGAAAACGATGAAGACACCATGTCGAAATCACGATCACGCAAGCGCTTGATGTACTGAGTGGTATCGATGGTACGGATCTTCATCTCGATGCCCATACGCTTGAGGTTCTTTTGAACAGGCGTTGCAATACGCTCCGTGGTTGGGCTGTAAATCAACAACTCAAATGACATCGGCTTGCCGGTCTTTTCATTGGTCATTACTTTGTCTTTCAGTACCCACCCTGCTTCTTTTAAAAGCTTGAAAGCAGTACGCATCTGGCTACGAATACGGCCACTGCCATCGGTGACTGATGGCTGGAACTCTTCAGTAAAAACTCTTGGAGGGATTTGGTCTTTGTACTGAGACAGCAATTCAACTTCGTCTGCGCTTGGTAAGCCTTTCGCTTCATAATCTGTGTTTTGGAAGTAGCTACGAGTCCGTTTGTACTGACCATAAAACATGTTTTTGTTCATCCACTCAAAGTCCATCGCGTAGGTTAACGCTTCACGCACTTTAGGGTCAGAGAACACTGGAGATTGGATATTGAAGACAAAACCTTGAGTCGTTTCAGGCTTCTCATGATTGATCTCTTCTTTAATGATGTAGCCTTTATCGAAGTTTGCGCCCGTGTAAGAGTTGGCCCAGAACTTAGCCGAGTTTTCGGTTCTAAGATCGAACTCCCCTGCTTTGAAGGCTTCCAGCATTACGGTGTCATCACGATAGTAATCGTATTGCACTTGCTTGAAGTTGTTGCGACCAACATTGACTGGCAAATCCGCAGCCCAGTAATTTTCATCTAAACCGTAGGTCACGCTTTGACCCGATTTATAGCTGATGATCTTATAGGGACCGCTGCCGACTGGCGGTTCACTAAGCGGCTCAGACAGTTTTCTGTCTTTCCAGAAATGTTTTGGTAATACACGAGTACTTTGGGCAAAGCTAAACAGCTTCTCGCGGTTTGGCTTGTTCATCTCAATGCGAACAACCGAATCAGAAACAGCCGTTACTGATTCAATTTCTTTGTAATACACGCGATATTGAGGCACACCTTCTTTTGAAAACTTATCAAAGGTAAAGGCCACATCATGAGCCGTGATTGGTTTACCATCTTGGAATTTAGCATCTGGGTTAATGTCGATTTCCATCCAAGTGAAATCACTGGCGTAGCGAACCTTTGAGGCGATCAATGGATAATACGCATCAATCTCGTCACTCGGAGAAAACATCAAGGTATCGTAAATCTCCCCCGTATAGCTGGCAGCAACGCCGCGGGAACCGAATCGATTAAAGCTATCGTAAGTACCGATACTGCCATAGGTCACCTTACCTTGCTTTGGCGCATCAGGATTAACGTAATCGAAATGAGTGAAATCGACAGGATATTTTGCTTCACCAAAACCGACCAGTTGAGTGGTTTCAATAACGGTGACAGCGGGAGTTGATTCGGTATCAGAGGCGTTTGTAACGGAGGGATATAGAGCAATTAGCGGCAGCATGACTGCACATGACTTCAAATTAGACCTGAAAAATTGAGTGCGCTGCGAGGCTTTGCTTCGGAAATCTGTTCCCATTTGACTCTCCCTTCAAATGTTATGAATTCTATATTCAACTTGATTAACCGGCTTTGAATGCACACCGTTAAAACAAGTATAGGTTCAAATCTAACATCATGTAATAACTAATAAAACCATCAGCACTCCATCTCTGACGGTTTATTTACAAATTACTCGGGTTCAGTCTAAAGAAATAGAACTCGCCAGCACCGAAGCTGGGTCAATGACTAGCGCGAAGTATAGTGAAGTGGGTATTAACTATTGAACACGGTAATCATCAAAGATAAGTTCACCAATTTCATTTATCACAGTGTCACGCTCTGGAATGGTTAACTCGGTTTCTGTGAGAGAGATACTGATGATCAACGGAGCGCGAGTTTCACTCCACACGATAGCCGTAATAGCGCGCGAGCCATAAGCGCCCGCTCCTGATCTGTCAGCAATCTTCCAACCATCAGGCAGGATCGAACGAATCATTCCATCAGAGACTTTGTTGTCCTTCATCCAAGTCTTGAGCTGAGCTTTAGAATCTTCTAATAGCACGTTGCCATACACCAATTCATTCAACGTTTTCACCATAGTGTTTGGTGTTGTGGTGTCACGAACATCACCCGGTCGAGCATGATTCAAATCGGGTTCGATATGGTCAAGACGTGTTTCGCGGTCTCCGATTGAACGCAAAAACTCTGTTAACCCGTTAGGCCCATCAATACCAGCTAACACGATATTAGCGGCCGTGTTGTCGCTCATTTCCATGGTTGCAGCACATGCACCTGTGAGTGAAATTTCTTTACCGACAAACGCTTTAGTCATCGGAGACCAAGCAATAAGCTCATCAGATTTAACCCCAACCTTAGACTCTAAATCTAACCCTTCATTTTCAGAATCATAGAGAAGATTGGCGCAAGCTAAGGTTTTGAAAGTGCTCATCATTGGAAAGCGCTCGTCACCCTTATAACTCCATGTTTGCTTAGTTGCAGAATCATAAACAGAAACACCAATGCGCGCGGATACACGAGACTCGATTTGCTCAATAGACTCAGGATCCAAAGAATGACTCAATGACGATGTAGAGAAGAAAACGCTCAACAACACAAGAGCGAGAGAGGGATATTTTTTCATTGTGAAACCATAAAAAAGCGATCGATTGATCGTAGATAAAATTAAACTCGACGCCTTAAAAGCATCGAGCGGAGAGAATATAAGCAGAAAGCGACTCCCTAATCTAGAGACAATGAAAATAACTGACTAAACCCGAACAATATCTTCATATTTTAGATATCCTTAAAGGAGTGATTTCAATAGGATTCAACCTTGAATAAACCAAACCACATAACACTCGCAACGTTCAATCTTTTGAACTACCTCGAACCACCGAATGCTTATTATGATTTTGAGAACATCTACAGCTTCGAGGAGTGGCAGAAGAAACAAGGCTGGATGGCTGAAGCGATTGGTTCATTAGATTGTGATGTGATTGGCTTCCAAGAGATATTTAGCCCGCAGTCTTTAGAGCAGTTAATGAATGATCTGGGTTATCCGTACTTTGCGGTTGTCGATTGCCCGCATGTTGAAGATGATTACCTGTATACCTCGCCTGTAGTCGGTATCGCCTCTCGCTACCCGATTGAAAAAGTACAGCCGGTTAAACCAGATTCAGAGTTGCTGTCAGCCTTCAATCTTAGTGACAATTTTTCATTCAACCGAACGCCTGTCCACGCGACCATTACGCTTCCTCACTTGGGCTCGACTGATTGTTACGTTGTACATTTCAAATCTCAGCGAGCAACCGAACCAAAAAATCACACTCCAGATAACGCTGATAGAACTAAAGTCTCGGAAACCTCAGGCAACCAAAAGCCAAAAAGTGACACATTGGTTAAGCTTCATCAGGAGCAACTTGGGTCTTGGTTATCTAGCGTTCAGCGCGGCCTAGAAGCTCAGATGCTGCATCAATACATTACCCATCAACGTCACCAAACCGATCAACCAGTTGTGTTAATGGGTGATTTTAACAAGCCATTGTTTCACAATGAGTTCAAAGGACTTCTTAGCTATTCATTGAATCGAGATGAAGCAAGCAAACATTGGTTATCGCACTTTAGACTAAAAGACAGTTGGGATCTGTACCATCAGCTTCACGAAGAGGATTTGCTCGAACAACGTAAACCAACACACTATTACGGCGCTTCAGGGTCAGTTTTGGATTACATCTTGATGTCGAACGAGTTTGATTGTCAGAACTCATCAAGCTTGATGGAGATCTCTAACTACACAGTGCTAGACCATCACCTCATCAATCCTAGTTTTGAACACGACCAATTCAGTACTGACCATGCCATCGTTGCAGTCACCGCTCATATCCGTGAAGCCTAACTATTCGATTACATTCTCAATCGGATTCACCAAAGATAAGCATTAAAAAAGCCGCAGTTAAAAACTGCGGCTTTCCACTTTAGCTAAACGGGTTGAGCCAACCGACGCCCCATTTAGAAACCGATTTACCGTTTAGCAAAGTGTGAAACTTAGAATGTGTACATTGCGCCTAAGTAGAAAGAGTCCAAAACGACAGTTTCTTCTATCTTATGTCCGTTGTCGTAATTTTCAATGTCGAAAGCATCGGCTTCATATGCTAGGCGAAAGCTCAATGAAGACATTGTAGGTGGCGTATATTCAACACCAACACCCATACGGATGCCATCTCCCGTATCATCAAAACCATTTCCTGAAGGGCGAGAACCGTCTGCAAACTTCATATCTAAATCAATGGTCGATAAACCAATCGTACCAAATGGACGAACGCCATTATCAAACGTGTAACCAAGATTAGCCGTTACTGAAAAGATTTGAGGTGTCCAAGTGAAACCATCGTTACGACCGGGAGATCTAGCAACAACATCGCCAAAGTCTGTATATTGCGCTTCAATCGCAACAATGCGATTAAATTTATAACCTGCAATCAAACGATATGTATTGTCTTCGGCTTTAAAACTAACTGGTACATTTACAGAATCAAACATACCACCATCATCCACACCAGACGTACCGATTGCGCCGCCTAGGTAGAAACCACTGTCTGCTGCCATTACATTGTTTGCTGCCACTGCTGACGACATCATCGCAATGCTTAGAATAAATTTGTTGTTCATTACTGCTTGACCTTACTTATTACAAATCAAGATTGCTGCGCCTTCCTGTGCTGCACAATCTTGTTAGAGTTATCCGACACCCCGTCGAATTCGCAAGCAGGTTAAGCTCACAGAAAACAAAAAAATAAATAAAAATATAACCACTTTGTAATTTCAAACAACAGAATCAGTAAAAACCAATTAAACACATGAATAATAACGAAATAAAAACCAATCATTTCTAGAAGAAAACCTCTCCTTGATTTTCAAACCAGACCATTTTTAGATTTTAATCACGCGAACTTACGCACGCTTACTTTCAGGAGTGGCGTTATTTCGCATAATCCGCGCGCTTTGATCATTAGTACACTTAAATAAGCACGCTCAAGCAGTTACCCGCTCCAACCGCAGGCCAGCTTTATCTCCACCATTCAAAATAAGAAAAACCACAACGTAATGAACCAGACCATAGACCTCAACGGCTTAATCATTGATATCAACTCTCGAACTATTACTAATCAACAGGGAAACAAAATCACTTTGCGCCCTCACCTTTTGGCAGTGCTCTGTTTATTGCTAGAAAATGCGGGAAGACCCATTTCGAAAGAACACATCGTTGATACCTGTTGGGACGGACAACTCTCATCTCCTCACGTTCTCGCCAACGTCGTCTATAACCTACGTAACGTCTTTGCTCATTTGAGAGCCCCAAACATACAGATAGTTACCATCAACAAGTTTGGCTACGCGTTATCGGTTGAATCCACTTAAGTGGCGAGAAGCTGGGGGATTAGGAACAGCCATTGTCAGGCTAAACGGTGTGAATAACGCATCGTAAACATCCCCTCTTTCATCCCGTTTGATACCCCCTAAAACGCTTTGTATTCCTCAGTTTTGTTCGTGTTTATGCAACTAATCGAGGTGATAAAGATCACCAAAAAACACCCCATCGAAACGTTTCGATGATCGTTATCACACTCTAAAACAATCAAACGTGCAAATGATAAATCAAACACTATTATCACTATCGAAACGTTTCGATGGCTTTTTCTTGAGTTGTTCTCAACCCATTAAACGTTATTTTTCGATAGGTCGTGATATGAAAAAAAGTACTCTAATTAATTCTGAACTCTCTTACTTGGTGGCGACTCTTGGCCACACAGATGAAATCACGATTTGTGACGCGGGCTTACCAATTCCAGACCAGGTAACTCGCATTGATCTTGCTCTGACTCATGGTGTACCAAGCTTTCAACAAACGGTAAAAACCATGCTGGATGAATCTCAAATTGAAGGTGTTGTGATTGCAGAAGAGTTTGCGAAAGTAAGCCCAGAGCACCACGCTTCGCTGATTGATTTGATCAAGACAGAAGAAGCGCGTTGCGGAAAATCGCTTTCGATTACGTACATTACTCATGAAGAATTCAAAGAGCGCACGCATGAAAGCCGCGCGGTTATCCGCACTGGTGAATGCACACCTTACGCGAATGTTATTTTCCAAGCTGGCGTAACGTTTTAGCTCAAGCGAAACGCAACGACAGTCCAGCGTCATTGCTGAACAAAGATAGACACAACCAAATACAACTGGCCCCGAGTAAAGGAACCGACATGACTCAAGCCATTTTAGAACTTAGCTCAATTGAGAAAGCCTTCCCTGGTGTGAAAGCACTGGATAAGGCAAGCCTCAACGTTTACCCAGGACGCGTAATGGCGTTAATGGGTGAAAACGGTGCAGGTAAATCAACGCTCATGAAAGTGCTCACCGGCATTTACCACTTGGATGGCGGCACTATCGCCTACCAAGGTAAACCAGCGGCATTTAAAGGACCTCGTGATTCACAACAAGCCGGCATTAGTATCATTCACCAAGAATTGAACCTAATTCCAGAGCTAACCATCGCCGAGAACATCTTCTTAGGTCGTGAAATCACCGGGACTATGGGTCGCATTCTTTGGAACGAAATGTACCAAGAAGCGGACAAGCTACTTAAACGTCTTAATGTAAAACACAGCTCGAAAACACTTTTAGGTCAGTTAAGCCTTGGTGAGCAACAAATGGTAGAGATCGCGAAAGCCCTATCGTTTGAATCTAAGGTCATCATCATGGATGAGCCAACGGATGCATTAACCGATACCGAAACTGAGTCGCTATTTAAGGTGATCAACGAGCTGCGTTCTGAAGGCTGCGGCATTGTTTACATCTCTCACCGCTTGAAAGAGATCTTCGAGATTTGTGATGACATCACTGTGCTTCGTGACGGTAAATTCATAGGCCAATGTGAAGTAAAAGACACCGATGAAGATGGCCTGATCGAAAAGATGGTTGGCCGTAAGTTGGACGAGCAATATCCACGTATTGGCCAGAGCCACGGTGAAACCTGCCTTGAAGTGATTGGCCTGACGGGTTCTGGCGTTCATGACGTGAGCTTTACTCTAAAGCGCGGCGAAATCCTGGGTGTATCGGGCTTGATGGGTGCAGGTCGTACTGAATTGATGAAAGTGATTTACGGTGCCCTTCCGAGTGAACGCGGTGTTATCAACTTAGAAAACAAAACCATTAACCCTGTTAGTCCAAAAGATGGCCTTGCCAATGGCATTGCATACATCTCTGAAGACCGTAAAGGCGATGGCTTGGTTCTAGGGCTTTCAGTAAAAGAAAACATGTCTTTATGTTCACTTGACCTACTGACTAACAAAGGTCAAATCCAACATAAAGATGAAGTGATGGCGGTTGATGACTTCATCAAACTGTTCAACATCAAGACCCCGACTCGCGAGCAAATCATCGGCAACCTTTCTGGTGGTAACCAACAGAAAGTGGCTATCGCTAAAGGCTTGATGACCAAACCAAAAGTACTGATTCTCGACGAGCCCACTCGTGGTGTCGATGTCGGTGCTAAGAAAGAAATTTACCAACTCATTAATAAATTCAAAGCCGACGGCATGAGCATTATTTTAGTCTCATCTGAAATGCCAGAAGTGTTAGGAATGAGTGACCGCATCATGGTGATGCATGAAGGCCGTGTAAGCGGTGAATTTGATGCTAAAGAAGCAAACCAAGAATTATTACTGGCGTGTGCGGTCGGTAAAAAGATCAACGAGGACGCAGCATGAGTACTAAAACCATGAGCAAAACAACTGAAGATCCAAAGAAAAAACCGTTAATCAGCAAAGAGTGGCTGATTGATCAAAAGTCATTGATTGCTTTGATTTTCCTGATTGTCGTCGTTTCTTTCTTAAACCCGAACTTCTTTACGGTCGACAACATCCTAAACATTCTGCGCCAAACCTCGGTTAACGCAATCATCGCTGTGGGTATGACGCTGGTTATCTTAACCGCAGGTATCGACTTGAGTGTCGGTTCTGTACTTGCACTTTGTGGCGCGTTCGCTGCCAGCATGATTGGTCTAGAGATCCCTGTGATGATCGCAGTGCCAACCGCTCTTGTAGCAGGTGCAGCACTGGGTGCTATCAGTGGTGTGATTATCGCCAAGGGTAAGGTTCAAGCCTTCATCGCAACGCTTGTAACCATGACTCTATTACGCGGCGTAACCATGGTTTACACAGATGGTCGTCCTATCTCAACAGGCTTCACTGACACTGCAGACGCATTCGCTTGGTTCGGTACAGGCTACGCAATGGGCATCCCAGTTCCAGTATGGATCATGGTCGTGGTATTCGCAGCGGTATGGTACCTACTTAACCACACACGCTTTGGTCGCTACGTTTACGCTCTGGGTGGCAACGAATCAGCAACTCGCCTATCAGGCATCGACGTAGACAAAGTAAAAATCGGCGTTTACGCAATCTGTGGTCTGCTAGCAGCAGTGGCAGGCATCATCGTGGCATCTCGCTTGTCATCAGCTCAACCTACCGCAGGTATGGGTTATGAATTAGACGCCATTGCAGCCGTAGTTCTTGGCGGCACAAGCTTAGCCGGCGGTCGTGGCCGCATCATGGGCACATTGATTGGTGCACTGATTATCGGCTTCCTAAACAACGCCCTAAACCTACTAGACGTATCTTCTTACTACCAGATGATTGCAAAAGCAGTGGTTATTCTTCTGGCGGTATTGGTCGACAACAAAAACAAATAAAACCTATTCACACTCTAGGTTAATACAAACAACACACTAGGTTAATACAAGTAACACCCTGTTTTACCTTAAAATATTAGAATCTATAAATAATGTAACTACGAGCTAGGACTCACCTCCTAGCTCACCCTACACAAAGGACTTACACCATGAAAAAATTAGCGACTCTTATTTCTGCTGCTCTTCTTTCTACAACGGTATCTGTGTCTGCACAGGCGCAAGATACAATGGCAATCGTTCTGTCTACATTGAACAACCCATTCTTCGTGACCATGAAAGATGGCGCAGAAGCGAAAGCGGAAGAGCTAGGCTACAAGCTTATCGTTCTTGATTCTCAAAACGACCCAAGCAAAGAGCTTTCGAACATTGAAGATCTAACCATTCGTGGTGTTAAAGCAATCCTGATTAACCCAACGGATTCAGACGCTGTGTCTAACGCTATTCGTATTGCTAACCGCTCAGACATCCCAGTATTAACGCTAGACCGTGGTGCAAGCCGTGGTGACGTAGTGAGCCACATTGCTTCTGATAACGTAATCGGTGGTGAAATGGCGGGTCACTACATCATGGAAAAAGTGGGCGAAAAAGCGAAAGTAATCCAACTTGAAGGTATCGCCGGTACCTCAGCAGCTCGTGAACGTGGTGAAGGCTTCATGAACGCAGTAAACGGCAGCGATCTTGAGCTTCTTGCAAGCCAACCTGCTGATTTCGACCGTACTAAAGGTCTGAACGTAATGGAAAACTTGCTTGCAGCTAACCCAGACGTACAAGCGGTATTTGCTCAAAACGATGAAATGGCACTGGGTGCGCTTCGTGCAGTTCAAGCTTCAGGTAAAGACGTAATGATCGTTGGCTTTGATGGCACTGAAGACGGCATCGCAGCGGTTAACCGTGGCCTACTTGGCGCAACGGTTGCACAACAACCTGACCTAATCGGTTCCCTAGGTGTTGAAATGGCAGACAAAGTACTGAAAGGCGAAACAGTAGACGAGTACGTACCAGTACCTCTAAAAATCATCGCTAAGTAATTCAGTTTAGCGCTGAGATCTAATTAAGCAGGGAGTCCCCTATCTCCCTGCTCATTAGTTCACTAACTCGCTGACTCAAGAAAAACCAAAAGACCGACAGTGCATCGCTGTTTCTCATACCGCCGTCTAACAAGGCGAACAGTTTACGTAACGAGAATTAACGTAATGAGAAAGACCCATGCATTTTCAAATACGATATATCATAAGGCTCGTATCATGACTCAACTGATTGTTTTAGGTAGCGTTAACGCTGACCACGTACTGCAAGTTCCTTCGTTCCCTCGTCCGGGTGAAACCTTGATTGGCGGTAACTATCAGGTCATCCCTGGTGGCAAAGGCGCAAACCAAGCGGTAGCCGCAGCGCGATTAAACGCAGATATCGGCTTTATCGCCTGTATTGGTGACGACCCATTTGGCATCAACATTCGTCAAGATTTTGCTAAAGACGGCATCAACATCGACGGCGTGATCGTTGCAGACAACACGCCGACAGGCATTGCGATGATCCAAGTATCCGCAACGGGTGAAAACAGTATTTGTCTTTCTGCTGAAGCCAACAACAAGCTGACTTGCGACCAAATCGAACCGCACCTAGAGAAGATTCGCAGTGCTAAGTACCTGCTGACTCAGCTAGAAACTCCGATTGAAGGCATTGAATACGCAGCAAAAGCAGCAAAAGAAAGCGGCACTCAAGTGATTCTTAATCCGGCTCCTGCTCGTCCCCTATCAGATACACTATTGTCGTGTGTTGATGTGATTACACCTAACGAAACAGAAGCTGAGGTACTGACAGGCATTACTGTGACTGATAGCGCATCCGCTCATCAGGCAGCTTTGGCTTTGCACGCGAAAGGCATCGACACAGTGATGATCACACTTGGCGCGAAAGGCGTTTGGGTAAGTAAAAACGATAAAGGCGAGCTAATCGCAGGTTTCCGCGTTGAAGCGACAGATACCACCGCTGCAGGTGATACCTTCAACGGTGCATTGGTGACAGGCTTACTTGAAGACATGCCACTTGAGCGCGCGATTAAGTTTGCTCATGCCGCGGCAGCTATTTCAGTGACTCGCTTCGGCGCACAAACCTCTATCCCAAGCCGTGCTGAAACCGACGCGTTTTTATCAGAGCAATTATCGGCTTAGCTTGCTACCTATTTGAAGGTTTAAACTCCTGAGCTAAACCGTAGTTAACGGATGTTAGCCTTCAAATTCGGTAACAACAAATAACAAGCATAAGCCCCTGTATTCAGGCAGAATATCGCGCAACGTGGCAAGTTACTCCCACAAGGATTTTTTATGGCAACAATGAAAGACGTCGCTCGGCTAGCAAAGGTTTCAACTTCAACCGTCAGCCATGTGATCAACAAGTCACGTTTTGTCAGTGAAGAGATAGCTGAGCGTGTTAACAGTGCGGCTAAAGAACTCAACTACGCACCGTCTGCATTGGCTCGTAGTTTGAAAATGAAGCAAACCAAAACCTTAGGCATGCTGGTAACTACCTCTACTAACCCATTCTTTGGTGAAGTAGTGAAAGGTGTTGAGCGTCGTTGCTACGAGAAAGGTTACAACCTTATCTTGTGTAACACCGAAGGCGATAGCGAGCGCATGAAGTCATCTATCGACACATTGCTACAAAAGCGTGTCGATGGCCTAATGCTGATGTGTTCAACCCTTGAAGGCGAGCACATTGACGTATTTGAACGCTACCCAGAATTACCTATCGTTGTGATGGACTGGGGCCCAATGTTGTTCGCCAGCGATAAGATCCAAGACAACTCGCATCAAGGCGGTTACATGGCGACCAAGCACTTGATCGATAACGGCCACTCTCAAATTGGTTGTATCACTGGCCCACTGCACCGTAATCAAGCATCGTCTCGTTATCAAGGCTTCAAGCAAGCGATGGAAGAAGCAAAGCTAGAGATCAACCCTAAGTGGATTGTTGAATCAAACTTCGAATGCGATGGCGGTTTTGACTCATACCAAACCTTAAAAGCGCGTGGCGAAATGCCATCGGCACTGTTTGTTAGTAATGACATGATGGCAATGGGTGTGATTCACGCTGCGGCTCAAGATGGCACATCGATTCCAAATGATCTTTCAATCATTGGCTACGATGACATCCACTTGTCGAAGTACATGACACCCGCTTTAAGCACTATCCACCAGCCAAAACACCGTTTAGGTAAAGCGGCCGTAGATACTCTATTGAACCGACTCAAAACCCCTGATGCGTATCCGCAGGTTGTTGAGTTAGAGCCAACGTTAGTTGAACGAAGCAGCGTAAAAGCGATTTAGTGCTCCTTTCTACAAATCTAAATAACTGTTCTAAACAACAGAGTCGAGCAGCAAAGCAACTAGGCAAGGCAAGGCAAGGCAACAGCCTACACAACAGACCCAAATAACAAAGGGCAAGGTTATCTAACCTTGCCCTTTTCGATTCTATTGCGTTTCACTAGTCTTGTTAACGATTCAACGCAGACGCTATCTGCTGTATTTCATCCAACACATCAACACCATTGTATTGAGGCGCAATAGACAAGTCTTGAATATTGATCGTTTCAACAGACTGATGCTCACTGAGTTGAAGCATTAAATCTCCCCTCGGTGAATAGGTTCTACTGCCACCACAATATGTCGCGGTAAAGGCATCAACCACATCTTGCCCGACGCGATTACAAGTAACCATATGACACCCTTCTTCCAAGGCTCTCGCTTGAGCAATGGCAAAGCTATGATGGCCACCAAAATTAGCAGGATGAAGAACAACGTCTACCGACTGATACGCTCGCATGATCTCTGGGAACCAAATATCAAAGCAAATCGCGACACCGAACTTCAAGCCTTTGTATTCAAAAGTAAGGAGCTCATTCCCTCTTGAAAAGTACTCTTTATCGAATTTCGTTTGACTGACTTTTCTGTATTTATGACGCAAACCTGAACCATCAACCACCACAACGCTGTTGTAATGCTGGCCATTATCTTCCTCTGCGATACCTGCAACGATTAACGTCTGATGTTTCGCGGCAAGAGCAGTTAACGAATCAATGGTCGCGCTGTTATTGAAGTCTTCACACAGTTCATGAATTTCTGCAGCCTCGTTAAAGATATATCCAGTAGAGAACAGTTCAGGCAGCAGCGTGATATCACCCACTACAGTCTCGGCTTCTAAAACCTCAGAGACTCGCGAGAGGTTCTTTTGTTTGTTTTTGTATTCAACTTCAAGCTGAACAAGGGTGACGCTAACACTATCCAAAATCGAATCCTTACTGGGTAACACTTCAAACTTGATACTAAGAACGACAGAGTAAGATAATCCCCTCTCACTTGCCTGCGCGAACGCCAACGGCTGAAGCAAGCGCACACTCTCATAAGCACTCAGTTCATCTACTTCAGCAGCGTGGGCTCTGGCAAAACTGGTGGAGTGCTGTCCATGTAGGTTAAGAAGTTTTCCCACACCTCATACGTTCTTTGTTTAGTCAGCTTAGTTTTGCAAGAAAGCGCCATAAGACCTCGAATTGATCCATCACGCCACTGGGTATACACCGAGTCACAATGTGCTGTCATGTAAGCTTGCCAACGGTCCTGAGCCACCTTGATTGAACTGACCAACTCCGCATCATATGCATTGTGCTCAAAGCTCGCTTCAAGGTATTGATCAAGTTCCACTTGTGCAGTTTCCAATTCGATCGACGCACAGTGATTGATCTCTATGGTATTCATCGCATTCTCGCAATCGACAACATCATCTGATGCTGATGCTGATGCAAGCAAAGGTAAACACGTTAATAACACGACCGTTAAAGCCTTTTTCATTATTGTTCTCCTAATTCAAAAGCACGTGTATGTGCCCTGTTAGTGCCAAGTGTTACGAATCTTAACGACATGAGACGTCAATTGTTGATAACTGCGTTTAGGGTTATGACACAAGATGACGAAAGCATATAACCACAGAACAAGAAGCATGGAAAACAAACCTGACTGGAAACCATCTAGGTACAACTCAGGTAGCAAGTCGATTACCTTTTGATAATTCGCTATTGAAATTGTTGTTTTACTGCTAATCAACTCATACGTTAAGCTTATTGGACCCACGAAAGTCCAAACTAAAAACCAAGATACCCCAGCGACGGGAACTAAGCTCAGTAAAGGCTTAAGTTGCTTAATTGGAAAAATGAAATACAAAAGCATAATCAAATACAGAGCGGCTAAAAATAAACTCCAAGCGTTAACGCTGACTCCAAAAATCCGATAGCGCTCATCGAGATACATGACTAACACTACCGCCCCCAATACACTAAGCGATAATAATTTTCCTATGTACCTCGTTTTAGAAAATCTGATCAGTACATAACCAATCACAAGAAGGAAACAAGAGATCCAGGCTAAAACCTCAGCCGTAGTATCTAAAAAGACAGGTGCTGCTGTATTAGACAAAATAAGGATCGCGTAAGTAGGACCTATCAACAAATAGGCGATGAACACACGCAACAACATCCAAATCATATTTTTTATCATTATGCTCAAATCTATCCACTCGCATTACTTCAAAAATAACAGTTCTCTATTTGATGATAAAACCGGCAACAATCCGCTTCATCAAAAAACTCAAAAGTACTGAACAAAAAAACGACACAATCAACCTTGGAAGCATATCTAACGCTCTGATTTTTATAGTAAGACGATAAAACACTCTATTTCAATCAATAACACGTGCGCACATTCACACTATTTATGCATTGCCTTGCATCGCTATCGTTAAATTTATAAATTAACTTGAATGCTCACCCAAATCGGTAACGCTTCTCCAACTATGGATATCAAGTACCAACATTTTGCCAAGACTTCGTTCTACTTTGCCATTTCTTTCTTTTTTTCTATGGCATTGCTTATCCCTTTTACACCGTCTCACTACCAGAATTTAACGGAAGACACATCGAGGCTTGTCGAAACAAGACTTGAGAGCATCCAATCAAGGTTTGACCTTTTTCTATCAAGCATCACACCGGATCACACTTGCGACTCGATGGTTAGGCAGCTTCGCCAAAACGTTTTTGATGCCGATTGGGTAAAAGAAGCGGCGGTATTCAATAAAGACGATCGTTTTTACTGCTCGACTACCGATGGCGAAGTCTCGTTTCGCCTGTACAGGACCATCAGACAAAGACTCAATGACGACCCTAACTTAACAACCTTGTCGTATTCCAATTCAGCGATCACTCAAGTGCAATCCATCATGCTGATTTTCTCTAACAAGGAACAAGCGGGCGTGAGCCTGATGATCCCACCACATTTCATCTATGACATTGTAGAGACAAACCTCAGCAAGCACGGAATTCAGGCCCAAGTTGAGGTGATTAAAAAAGATATTCACCCTTCTGAGACTGCGCTGTCTATAGCCAAAGTTCGGATACAATCGAACGCTTACCCGCTGACCATAACGTCATACATTGGCTATCAGTATTATTGGAACTTCCTGTTGAACTATTTGTGGTTTGGCTTTCTGATGGCCGGAATCACGACCATTATTATCCTTTCCATCAAACACAAGAAACAAAGCCAGCGTAGCTTAGAATACTCACTGTCTAGCGCACTCAAAAACAAACACCTACATGTTCACATGCAGCCTATCGTCAACCGAAATACAACCGAAATCGTAGGCTGTGAGTCGCTGCTCAGGTGGAACGACCCTATTGAAGGCAATGTATCCCCTGCCATCTTCATTCCTCTGGCTGAAAGCTTAGGGTTGATTGAAGACCTGACCTACTTTGTGCTGCGTGAAGTGCTGTACACAATGAAGAATCATCGCGAGCTGTTTGAGTCAAAATACATCAGCGTCAATATCAGCCGAAACGTTGTCTCTAATAGTAACTTCGCCAACAAAGTCATTAGCATCTATAAGAAGAACCCAGACATTCTCAAGCAGGTGGTTTTTGAAGTCACAGAAGATGGCGAGTGCTCTGATGCGGATATGGTGAAGATCAAAAACAACTTAACCAAGCTTGCTGATCTAGGTGTGAGAGTCGCGATTGATGACTTTGGTACTGGCTACGCAGGCTTAGATTTTGTGAGACAATTTCCGTTCAGCATTCTCAAAATCGATCGCGTGTTTGTGAAAAACATTTCGGACGAATCTAGCCTTGGTATCCCTTTGCTTGAATCTATGCTTCAGCTATCCCGCACCTTAGGAATGCAAGTGATCGTCGAAGGGGTTGAGTACGAATCTCAAGTGAACACCTTGTCTAAACTGGGCGTCGACTATATCCAAGGCTTCTATTTCTACAAGCCAATGCCGATCAACCTGACGATAAGCTTACTCAGACAGCAACATGTAGATTCTAGTCATACTCTTCAAGAGCCATCGCCTTCTACGACAGAGGTAGAGCAACCCTAAATTGAGTCGATACTTTGTGTATCACTCAATGTTTCCCCTATTCCTCAAACAAGTAGAGCTCGCGCACTATTTTAGTGCCCTAGCTCTACTTTTAGCTATCTACCTTACCCAACCACACTCTATGCATTTGTACACTTAACAATCTAACCTACACTAACAGCAGGCCTTTAGTGTGTGGAATGCGTGTCTTTATGTTTGTGAGTTGGTTTGATGAACTATCCCTGCAACGAAAATTATTAGTTAGCTTTGCCACACCTATCGCGCTGATGGTTCTCGTCTCTTTTTCCGTCCATAAAAACACGCAGTCAATCGTCGAAGATAACCGCTGGGTGGTTCACACTCATAAAGCCATTGCACGAGCTCAAGAACTTCTTAACCTAGCCATTGATATGGAAACAGGCCAACGGGGGTATCTGATCACGGGCGATCCTGTTTTTCTAGAGCCTTACCACCTTTCTCTAGATGTTTGGAATCAAAAAATTAATACACTCAGTATCCAGGTCAGCGATAACCCGCCACAAGTTGAACGTCTTAAGCGCATCGATGATCTACACGATCTTTGGTTAAAAGAAGCCGGAGAAAAAGAAATAGCCCAGCGTAGCCTCGTTGGCAGTGGTAACAGTTCGATGCAAAACGTCATTGAACTGACTCAGAAACAAACCGGAAAGAAAATCATTGATGAAGTTCGAAACGAGATAGCCGAATTCATAGAAATTGAACAGAAACTCATTCAGATTCGAGTCGAAAAGTCCGACAACTCCGCGAACCAAACCACTTACGTACTGCTGCTTGGGACGCTATTTTCAACGTTTATTTCGCTGCTCGTTGCTGCATGGTCGTCAAACCGCATTAAGAAACGCATTCATATACTTCTTAACGCTGCCAATCAGGTCGCGGCAGGACATCTAAAACAAGTCGCTTCAATGCTTAACCAGAACCCTAGCCAAAGAGGGACGGATGAAGTCGCTCAGCTAACCCAAAGTTTTCATAAAATGGCGACCAATCTGGTTAAAAGTGACAATCAGATGCAAGCGTCGAATCAAGAGTTGATCGCTGAGCGCAAAAAAGCCGAAGCAGCCGCCAAAGCAAAAAGCGAATTCCTTTCAACTATGAGCCACGAGATACGTACGCCAATGAATGGCGTGCTAGGCATATCTCAAATCATCGCAGCGCAAACCAAAGAGCCGTCGACCAAAGAGAACATCGATATCATCCTTGATTCTGGTCAGCACCTTATGACTATACTCAACGACATCCTCGATTTCTCTAAAGTCGAAGAGAATAAGCTCGAACTAGAAATCGTTCCGTTCAACTTTAATCAAGTCATTCATCCAGTCAGCGGTGCAATCAAACCTATGGCCGATGAAAAAAGTATCCGTTTGATCGTCGAAAACGAAATCCCTGAAAATATCGAACTCATTGGTGATTGCGCGAGACTTCGTCAAATCTTGTTCAATCTAGGCGGCAACGCAACCAAGTTCACCAATGACGGGCATGTGCTGATTCAAGCGGTACTCAACAAGCAAGAAAGCCGGTTACTTCTCACCGTCACTGATACTGGGATCGGCATCCCGAAAGAGAAGCATCAACATGTCTTTAATTCTTTTGAACAGGCAGATACATCAACAACGAGGAAGTTTGGCGGTACAGGGCTCGGGCTCGCTATCGTTAAGAACTTGGTCGAGTTGATGGACGGTCAAATCACCTTAAACAGCGCTGTCGGGCTTGGCACCAAATTCCAGGTATCGTTGCCTATCAAGTGGCAAGAAAGCCAAGCAGCACATGCAGTCCCTAACTTAATCAGCACGGCAGAGCCTTTCAAGAACCCACTGAACGTTCTGCTTGTCGAAGACAACCGCATTAACGCAATTGTTGCCAAAGGATTCTGTGAAAACCTTGGATACAATGTAGAGCTCGCAGAAAATGGAAGAATCGCAACCGAATACCTAAAAACCGCTGAATATGATCTGATTTTGATGGACAACCACATGCCCGAAATGAATGGCGTTGAAGCAACTCACTTTATTAGGCAACAACTTGGTTTAGAGACTCTGATCTTTGCTTACACTGCCGATGTTTTCCGCGAAGCCCATGACAGTTTCATTGAAGCTGGCGCAGACCACATTTTAACCAAGCCCTTGCAACAAGAGAGTTTCTTCGACGCGCTGCAGCAGTTTGCGGCGCGCTTACCTAAACCACCCAAAGGCGATCAAACCGCTTGCCAAACAAGCAACATCATAGAGCTACATCGAGAACCTATTGAAAAGCTTCGACTGACAGAGGAAGAGATAAGCCATTCTGATGTCATTCAGTCGTTCAAGGAGAGCCACGACCGTTTAATCATACTCTTAGAATCAACAACCGTAGAGTTTGAAAAATCCATCGACCAACTTATCAAATTCTATATGATAAAAGACCTAGCCTTGTTGAGACGAACTCTACACTCGATTAAAGGGATGGCGCTCAACCTCGGGCTCAGCATCTTATCCAATCAAGCCCTGACTCTAGAAACACAAACGAAGAACCAACAACTGCCCGATATCGAGCAATTACAGAAGCTGATCAACCGCATCTTGGTCAACGAGCATCAAGCGCAGAGAATGATCATAGCTTACGCTCCGCAACTGCCTAATCGAACAGGCTAAGTGCGCGAGTGCGAAAACTCATGCCATCATCGCGTATGCGTTAATGCTATTAGGCTTCTTTACTGGTATTAGTTTTCTTGCAGGTGGTATTTGGGGCATCGTTAAGAAGTCTGATGCTCAAGGGACTATCTTTGCGGATCACTACGACAACATCACCAAAACATTCTTTGTTTCGATTGTGCTCACTATCATTGGCGCTCTAACAGCCGTTTTTATTATTGGCTATGTTGTTCTTCTTGTTGCCGCGATCTACACGCTTTGGAAGTTGATTGCTGGTTTAGCAAAAATTACTTCAGACAAGAGTTTTAATTAATATGAAAAGATGTGAAGCCGCAGCTTTAAAAGCGACGGCTTCACATCTTCGTCTTTTCGTCTTTTCGTCTTTTCGTCTTTTCGAGCAGAGCTTAAAGAAAAATAGAAAGCGAACAAAGGTATGAGTTAGTAAGCTAATTAGACTAGTTCGTTGCTTTTGAAGATGATGAATTGGCCGCTTTCGTCGCTTCCTCAGCAGTTTTCTTACCAAATACCGTATCCATCATGAAACCAATACGCTTAGCTGCATTACCAAATTTGTTCGGGTTAGCCGTGTATGGGACTTTAAATTCTACTTCACCTACTCTTTGCCCGTTCTGATAAGCATTGATCTCTGCTTGTTTCAAGAACAAAGCTAAGTCCCAGCTCCAATGGCCTTCATACTCCAATGTTAGCTTATCAAGATCGTGCTTCGACTTATCTGGTACAACTGTGTAGGTGTAATCATTATCTTGCAGCCACGTTTCCATAGTATTCAAGAACCCTTCACGAGTTTCAGCGTCTTTAACAATCACAACATCCACATCAGTCGTAGGCTCTGGAATCGCGCTCCCGGTGTAACGAGGGGCTCCACAACCAGCCAAAATTAAAACCGAAAGCGATAATAGTAGGTATTTTTTCACGTTATGTATCCATTAATAATCAACTGGATAAATGATACCACAAAAGAAAAGAACAACATACCATATAATTGGAGAGTAACCAGACACTCCTTGTTACATAGGCGTTGAAAAACCGAGAAATAAAAACCAACGACCATGGGTCTCCTTTGATGGACATTTAACTTCATCGCATCTTGAGTGCACAAAAGGAATATCATGGAAAAGACACTTCAAACCAAACTGGCGACCAGCCTACTGCTGCTGAGAATCGGCATTTTTATCGTCTTCTTGTTCTGGGGCTTAGATAAGATCCTAGTGCCTGAACACGCAGTTAAGGTGCTATCAGGCTTCTACGGCATCGACATATCGGTGAACGCGATGATGGCACTGGGTGTCGCGCAGCTTGGATTTTTAGGCGCGTTCGTTGTCGGCATGTGGAAAAAGTACACCTACGGCGCGGTTCTAGTCCTGCATGCAGGTTCCACCTTCGCCTCTTTCGCTAAGTACATGGACCCGTTCAATAACCTACTGTTTTTTGCCTCTTGGCCAATGCTCGCAGCGTGTGTCGCACTCTTCTTATTGCGCGACTATGACACTTACAGCGTTTCCAACTAATACAAAGGGCGTCGTTATTGGCGCCCTTTGCGGTTTGCTTGGTTCTAATATGTTTTGTTATACACTTTAAACTTTGGCGTCTAACTGAGAAATTAAAGCATCGACGGTTATCGGTGGATGTGTTCTATGTATAATTCCGTGACAATTAGGACATAAAGGCTTTAAGTCATTGATAGGATCAACATCATATTCTTGCTTTATATCAGCAAGTGCAACTTCGTGGTGCACGTGTATAAACCCCTTACCGATATCACCATAAACACTTTGAAAATCAAAGTTACAAACATAACATTTGCACCCATAATGAGATATGCACTTAGCTCTAGCACCTGCGTTACGTTCATATGCATTCACAGAGATTCTCTTCGTTGCACCCTCAGTGTAAGTCTCTGGGTTAACGACCTCTTCTATAGCTGTGACACCCTCGTGTTCAGAGGGGCTTAACGCATACCAAAGACCACCAACTCCCGCTAAATGCTTATCCTCAAGAATCCAGTCGAAACTTTTAATTTTGGCGGTACCAGTATCTGTTTCATCGTACTGCATTGGGAAAGTTTTTAAACTGTACCCATGTTCCTGAATTAGAGATACGTGCTCGAGTGACTGCTTTCTCCCCGCACCTTTCCAACTTTCATCAAAGATTAAGCCATCTTTGTGGACATCCCAATGACCAAAAACCACAAACTTTTCATCATGATTAACGAATGACCAGCTCCAGTTCCAGTTTCTGCAGGTTGCACCCACAGACTCCATAAATTTCTTTCGACTCATTTGAACTACCTAATCAAATAAAGCATATAATGCCCTGTTAAGGGGTGAATAACGCAATACAAAAGCCGCCGCATACCATCTTAAAAGCCAACGCATAGTAAAAATGCCACGCGTTACGAATCGTTCTTAAACAGTTTGTTATACGCATTTTTTGAGCAGCTTTGCTTTTAGAACTTCAGGTTTCATTACTGGCTTGGTGCGATGAAGCATACGGTGACAATTTGAACAAACCACACAAACGTCATTTAATGTACTGATGTAGTTCTCATCTTTTTCGTGCAGAGGGTTTTTATGGTGACACTCGATAAAACCAGCGCCTAATTCTTTGCCATACACTGACTCGAAATCGAAATCACAAACCTGACATATAAAACCAAACTCGGCTTTCGCGTCTTTTACTAACTTAGCGTTACGCTTGAAATATGAAGCTTCACGTACTTGCCTTTCGCCCTCAGCATATTCCTGTTCTGGTGAGTTCTCTCGAATTTCATAGTCACCTAAATCATCGATTCCATATGGGCTTTGTAAAAGATGACTGACATAGCCTCTCGAACCACCAAAGTGTTCAAGTCGATCACTCTTCACACGATAAACATTTCCTGATGGTCGAAAGTTAGGCATATATTGAACATTTTTCTTGAACTGGGTCCAAGTCAGTTCGATATGCTGAGTTTTGAAAAAGAACACGTAGGGGAAATGACTACTTCCCCACAAAAAGTTTGAAAGGTCTAACAGCTGCTCTTTCCAAAAGCCTTTTACATGACAAAGAGCAGGCATTTCACCATCACCACCTGTGGTCTTGATTAAAAGCATGACATCGTCAACTTTAAGTTGACGAATAACACTCTTAGCGCCATCAGGGACTCCCCAGACGTTACACCAGCCATCAGGAAACTCAGCGAGAAGCTTATCTTCTATTTCTGTTTGTAGATAAGGTGGACAATATTCGACGATGTCGGAAACAGCGACTTCACCAAAGACTGTTTTTGGAAAATCTGCATTAGCTCCTTTTAAGCCAACATCATGGAAAAATAACTGCATAATACTTCCTCTGAACTAATACGTATAACGCCCAATTAAGGTGATGAGATGGTCTCCCCCTACCACTTCACATGACTGTAAGCCATGCTTGGAGTGTTCAGGTCCGAAGTAAAAGGAGAAGACCATGACTCAGCATAAAATCATCGGCATCGATTTAGCAAAAAATATCTTCTTTCTTTTTGAAATCAATCATAAAGGGAAGAACCTTTGCCGTAAAAACTTCAACGAAGTAAACTACTTAGTTACATCGCCAATAAAGCACCCTGTACTATCGCCATGGAAGCTTGTTCCGGCGCACACTACTGGGCTCGTGAATTCTCTCAGTTCGGTCACGAAGTCATACTCTACGCACCCCAGCATGTGAAAACTCAAAGGCGTAAACAGAAAAACGACTATAACGACGCCGAAGCCATTGCCGAAGTCGCGCTCTACAAAAGACCTCACCCTGTGCCTCATAAATCCGTCGAGCAACAAGACATCCAATCTCTTATTCGAATGAGACATCTGCTCGTCACTGAAAGAACTCGTATCGTTAATCAAGTGCGTGGCCTTATCTCTGAATACGGCATCATTATGCCCCAAGGAGCCGCTGCTTTCAGAAAGGCCATACCCGAAATACTCGAGAACGATGAAAACCAACTGTCTTGTATATTAAGAGAGCTGCTATCCCATCAGTACGAACGATATTTATACATCGACGAACAAGTAAAATGGTTCGACGATAAACTTAACCAAACCATCAAGCAGTTCGAAAACGCAAAGCGACTCATGTCTATTCCAGGCTTTGGACCACTCACTAGCCAAGCCGTTGCAGTATGGCTTGGCTCTGGACAACAGTTCAAAACCGGTAGAGATGCCTCCGCCGCAATGGGGCTTGTACTAAAGCAAGATACCAGCGGCGACAAAGTCATTCTTCTAGGAATAACCAAAAGAGGCAACACGTATATCCGCTCCCTTCTCGTTCATGGAGCAAGAGCAGCGTTGAGGCGCGCCAAATTTAAATCCGATAATCTCAGTAAGTGGATGCTTGAACTCCAAGAGCGACGAGGACCAAACAGAGCCGCTGTCGCTTTAGCAAACAAACTCATGCGCATAGCGTGGGCCGTTATAACTAAAAATGAAGAGTATCAACCAAAACAAAGCTAATGATGATCACCAACCCTTTGCAAAGTGCGTAGTAAGATGAATAACAGGATAAATCCTACACGTTGAAAACCTTATACTCACACTGTCTTATAAAGTCGATAAGGTGATTAGGACTTCGTGTTCGACTTCCTCATCTTGGCCAAGGCAATAGCCGCTCAACAGGCCGTATATATGGAAGTTAACCTGCGCTTTTAATCATACTGCTGACTTGCAAAACTGGGGGAGACCATATATGTGAGCAACGCAATACCGATGCCGCCGCATACCACCTTAAACACTAAAACCAACGATGGAATTAAAAATGCCAAGCGTTGGGAATCACGCTTGAATGCTTTGTTATAACGCATTAAAATTCAGCCTATCTTCAAACCAACACTGGACAATAATGCAATTACAACACCTCAAGTTCTCTTGGTGGAACACTGCTCTTTCAAGTGCCGCTAAGAAAGCAAACTCGAACTTAATCCAGTGCATTGAAGCCCTTAGCTACATTGAGGAATTATTAACAGATTTCGACTGTGATTTGGTAGCGCTATCTGAGGTCTGTTCGGATGACCTAAAGATATTTAGCACACTTCTCCCAAGTAATTACAAAATTCTAGATATTACCAACAAAGCAGGCAGAACTCGTTTTGACTGTGCCGTAATTTACAATGAAAATGCTGTTGATATTGTTGAAATTAAAGATCTAAACCTTAACGACCTCCAAAATACTGTTAAATCAGGTCAGGTCCTGAAGGTCACCGAAAAAGTAAGTAGCGACGAATTCACCCTTGTTTTATGCCACTGGAGTAGTCAAATTATGACGTCAGGCATTACCAAGCGTGACAGCGCAGCGAAATACCTAAAGTTTTATTTGGAAGATGTACTTCATGTAGGTGGAAAAGTAATAGTGATGGGTGACTTTAATGATGAGCCCCACAGTCATTCGATGATAGATAATCTCTATACTTCTAGGTGTATAGATGCTGTTCGAAAACACCCCAAAGATTTACTTTATAATCCATTTTGGAGACATATGGTTTCCAAAGATCTATACAGCTATACAACCCCTAAAAGTAGTTATGAATCTGGTACACATAACTACCAATCATACTCAAAGAATTTTTGGCATATGTACGACCAAATTTTATTCTCTGCTAGCTTCCTTGGTAGTAGTGAATGGCATATTAACGAAAAAGAGACAAAAATAGTGAAAAGCCCAAGCTTAACAACTGCTTTTTCCTCCAAATCTTCATTCATAGATCATTACCCAGTAATTTGCGAGATCCAAAAACCATAAGGCATAAACTATGACTAATATATTTCAAGATTCTTTAGAGTCTGGACGTGAAGCGGCTCGTAATGTGACCGAAAATAGAGCACAAATAGCACATGTTCTCGACCAGCTTAAATTGGCTATAGACTCACTTACTGGTTTTGAAGGAAAAATCCAAATTCTAGATGAGTACAGCGATTTTTTAAGACAAAAGCCTACTGGCTATGAGACTGTTTCATATTTACTAGCAAATAAAGGAATGTCAGCTCTATATTTATTCAGAATGAAGCGAGATGACTCTGGCTACCCTCTAATTATTGAGCATAAAAAGAACAATGTGTTTTGCCAAAATCAAGAAGAATTGATCAATTGTATATCTAGAATCTTAAAAGATGGTCAGTTGATCTTAAAGGTAGAAGGCTTTGCTGCTGAAATCCAAAGTAAATAGCTAACCATTGGGCGAGTTTCTCAATTCGCCCTGCGTTATAACAGCTATATTAGACAGAATAATTCTATATTTTGTCCCTGAAACAATTCTGTCTAGTAATCTAAATCGTTTAGGCTCTGTCTAATAACTCATTTAATAACATAATTTTCCCTGCATCAAACATGACAAAAAGCAGAAAAATTCCATATAGTTTCGTCAAAATGTAGAAAGTGATTCAATGTGTGAGTTAGTCGTCATCTTGTTGGTTGATTTCTTCGCCGCAGCCTAGGCATTTTGGCTCTATGTCTGTAGGTAGCATGATGATTAAGCCACAGTGTGGGCACAGGTCGCCTTGGTTATACATGGTCACCCCTAGGCAGCGCTGAATTCGCCAGTGTATTGTACAAGGCCGATTTTCTTGCGTTGGCTAACTTAGACATCAACTTACCTCTACCTAAAAATTACAGAACACCATACCATCGCGTGGGATGATATGTGAAACTTGTCGTTTAATCAATCAGTATCGCATACTTAAAAATAGTAACGCCAACATGATTGTCGGCGTTACTGTTTAAGTATTAATAGGTTGAAGGTAGTCAGTTACTTGGGCGAGTAGTCACAGGCTATGGCTACTCGTGTATAACCCTTTAATTCGCCAAGGCACTCAAAAACTCGGCTTCAAACTCTTCATCAATAGGTTTAGAGAAACAGTCCACCAGCCAATCGATGCTACGTTGTTCCAGCTGTGTGTTGACGACAAAAGCTTGTTTCAGCCCAAACTCATCTAACGTCGCTGAACCATGGTTTTTGTAATGCTTATTGCCGTGATAATGCAGTGATTTAAGGTTTTCTGAAGTCTTGAGAGGTTGTGATTCAATAGTATTAGAAAGTTGAATAACGAGTTCCATCGGATTTTTAAGAGAGCTGATTCGATACAGAAACCCTCCTTCCACACGCTGTCTTACCCAATAATCAAACTCATCACAGTCCACCACACTGTCACTGATCAGTACCGCTTCACTGCGATAGTCACATGGCTCAATCATCACGGGTGTGTGCTTGAATTCTGGTTGTCCTGAGTTGGAATCGGTATTGGGTAAGATAAGGTCGCAAGGCTTACTGTTTTTGGCTGTGGTGCCGTTCCAGTGGATTGGCATAAACACCTGCTCTTTACGCATCTCTTGCGTTAACACCAAGCGTGCTTGAGATTCACCTTGGGCACTCTTCACTTTAACCACTTGATTGGTTTGATTGGTACTGGTTGCAAAGCCGAACTTTTTGGCGGTTTCAGGGTGAATGGCTAAGAAAGGCTCTGGCGTATGCTCGCCAAGCGATGAAGCAAGCCCCGTTCGGCTCATGGTGTGCCATTGGTCGCGCACTCGACCGCTGTTCATGATCAAAGGGTAATCTGGAGAAGTGGTCGTTAAAGGCTGCGAGTATTCGACTGCAACAAACTGCGCTTTCCCTGAAGCGGTAAAAAACTCGCCATTGGTAAACATTCGTTGGTTCACGATATCTTGTTGCAGCTCCAATACTGGCCATTGTTGAGGTTTAAGCTCGCTGTAGCCTTTGTCGTCTAGCTTTGTTAAACCAATTAAGCACAAGTCTCGTTGTTTGCCATTTGCATTATCAAGGCTGGTCATCTGGCAATATTCTCCAAAGATCTGCCCTTCGTGACGATAATCAAAAGCATCTTGATGCCCCATCTTCTGGGCCACTTCTTTAATCATCCACCAATCGGGTTTGGCTTCGCCTGGGCTTGGCAATATGCGGCGCTGCCTTGATATACGGCGCTCAGAATTAGTCACAGTACCCGACTTTTCACTCCAACCTTGAGCGGGTAACACCACATCGGCCAAGCGAGTGGTTTCAGTGTCGGCTATGCAATCTGACACGACAACAAATGGGCATTGTTCTAGCGCGGCTTTCACTTTCGCACTGTCTGGAAGGCTAACGACCGGATTCGTCGCCATGATCCACACGGCTTTGATCTTGCCATCCAACATGCCATCAAACAGATCGACCGCCTTCAAACCCGGCTTGGCCGCTAGGTTATCGGTTTGCCAAAAATCACTCACCGTTTGGTGTGATTCAGCATCCCCAAACTCAAAATGCGCGGCTAAGGTATTCGCTAATCCCCCAACCTCTCGACCGCCCATAGCGTTCGGTTGCCCTGTCACCGAGAAAGGCCCCATGCCTACTTTACCAATCTTTCCGGTCGCCAAATGGCAATTGATGATGGCATTCACCTTATCGCAGCCTTGACTGGATTGATTCACGCCCTGCGAATAGATGGTGATGACTTTCTTGTTGCATGCGAACGCACGATAAAAGCGTTCAATCTCTTGTTCGGTTAAACCAGTCAGTTGGCTGACGCCTTGCTCAGAATTGATGTTTGAATCAGAGTGGTAAACATACTTCTTTGCTGACTCGATCGCTTGTTCAAAACCTTCTGTATGTTTGCTTATGTATTCTTCATCAAGTGCGTCATTGTCCGCGAGATAAGAAAGCAGTCCATTGAACAAGGCAACATCAGATCCTGATTCAATGGCTAGGTGTTGGTCGGCAATTTCACAAGTGTCGGTATAGCGTGGGTCGATCACCACAACCGTTAAGTTCGAGTTACTTTGCTTGGCAGCGCGTAATCGTTGAAACAACACAGGGTGACACCAAGCCAAGTTAGAACCGGTGATCACCACTAAATCGGTATCTTCTAGATCTTCATAACAGATAGGCACCGTGTCGCTGCCAAATGCACGCTTGTGTCCAACAACGCTAGAAGCCATACACAACCTAGAGTTACTGTCGATGTTGCCGCTGCCGATAAAGCCTTTCATCAGTTTATTGGCAACGTAGTAGTCTTCCGTTAACAGTTGTCCGGAGACATAAAACGCCACGGAGTCAGGGCCAAACTCTTCGATGGCTTGATTGAATCTATCTGCGACTAACTGAGTTGCATCGTTCCAACCAAGTGCTTGCTGTTGTTGGTTTTGAATGTGCAGTTGGTTTTGAATATGCATGGGCTGTGTAAGTCGCCCCAAAGGTGTGACGGTATCGCCCAGTGCTATCCCTTTGGTGCACAGCTTTCCATAATTTGATGGGTGCTCTTTATCACCGCGTACTTCAAGTTTACCTAATGAAGTCGGCCTCGCTTCTATTCCGCAGCCAACACCACAATAAGCACATGTCGATTTTATCCAGCCACTGTTTGAATCGGTCATCCGTTTCTCACTCAATTATCCATAATTGCATTTAACCAAATAAAGCAAATAACACGCCACTTAGTCATAAGATTTTCATCAGTAAAAATAACCAATAAAAACATAAGCTTATTTTAATAATAGATATCAATAGCAAATTCAATCGAAGTTAAGCCATCATGAAAGTTAACTTTTGCACCATCTTGCTGAAAGTTGCACCACAAATGCTCATTTCCATAAATTTAACAAAATAATTACATACCACTTTAGGGGTAAATGCGTACTACCTCATATTTTTAATTCATTGAAAAATAAACGTTAAATATTATTTAATTTGATGAGATGTAATCTGGCACCCTCCTTGCTCCACTAGAAACCAAGACTTAGAAAAACAATTTTTGTTTTCTTGATAATTATGAATTGAGTGGAATCTCAACCCGGTATTCATCTGCTAGCGACTAGAAATTAGATACTCGAAACAGTGAAGCCGAGAATAAGGAATGGATTATGAGCAAGAAGAAAATCGTCGTCGTTGGTAACGGTATGGTTGGACACAAATTTATCGACAACATCCTGCAATCAGACAGTGATGAGTTTGATGTCATGACTTTCAGTGAAGAGCCAAGGTTGGCCTACGATCGAGTTCAGCTTACGGCTTACTTCAAGCGCGGAAATGCTGATGACTTGGCATTAACCAGCGAAGAATATTACCAAAGCAATGGCGTCAATTACCTTCTCAACGCGAAAGTCGCTCAACTGGATACTGAAAATAAGTGCGTTGTGACTGAGTCGGGACATACCGAGAGTTATGACACTTTGATTCTGGCGACCGGTTCATTCCCTTTTGTTCCCCCTATTCCCGGTAACGACCAAGAACACTGCCACGTTTATCGCACCATCGAAGATTTAGACGCTATTGAACTCTCAAGTAAAGGCAGCAAATCGGGCGTGGTGATTGGTGGTGGCCTGCTGGGTTTAGAAGCCGCGAACGCAGTCAAAAACCTTGGCTTAGAAACTCATGTTGTGGAATTCGCACCTCGCCTTATGGCCGTACAATTAGATGACGGTGGCGGTGCGCTTTTACGCAGAAAAATCGAAGACCTTGGCGTTCAAGTTCATACCGAGAAGGCAACCTCAGAGATAGTCGCGGGTGAGAACGCTCGCTACAGAATGAACTTCGCCGACGGCACCCATCTTGAAACCGATATGATCGTGTTCTCTGCGGGTATTCGCCCTCAAGATGCCCTAGCTCGTAGCTCTGACATCGCCATTGGTGAACGTGGCGGCATCGTGATTAACGATCATTGCCAAACCAACATCGACAATGTGTATGCGATTGGTGAATGTGCCCTTTGGGACAACAAGATCTTCGGCTTAGTCGCCCCTGGCTATTCAATGGCGAAAATCGCGGCTGCGCATATCTTATCGGACGGAACGAGCGACGCTTCATTTACTGGTGCCGACATGAGCACCAAGCTCAAATTGCTAGGTGTTGATGTAGCCAGCATTGGTGAAGTACACGGCCAAACGGAAGGCGCTCAATCGTATACCTATAACGATGAAATCGAACAAGTTTACAAACGCCTGATCATATCGGCTGATGGCAAGAAGATTGTCGGTGCGGTATTGGTGGGTGACGCCGATGCTTACGGTTCGCTATTGCAAATCAAGCAAAACGATATGCCTCTTCCTGAAAACCCATCAGTACTGATTCTACCTAATGTCGCGGATGATTCAGGCTCTGCAATGGGTGTTGAAGCTCTGCCCGATAGCGCAGTGATTTGTTCATGTTTCGATGTGACCAAAGGCGACATTAAAGACGCGGTATCTGCTGGCTGCACCACGATGGCTGCACTGAAAGAAACAACCAACGCTTCGACAGGTTGTGGTGGCTGTTCTGCCCTTGCTAAGCAGGTTCTCGATAGTGAGCTGAGTAACCTAGGTGTCGAGGTTTCTAACGATATCTGTGAGCACTTTGCCTATTCTCGCCAAGAGTTGACTGACATCATTCGAGTCAACAAAATTAAGACCTTTGATGAGTTGTTGGATTCTCATGGGAACGGACTGGGCTGTACCGTGTGTAAGCCTGCAGTCGGTTCTATTTTGGCTTCTTACTGGAACGATTACATCCTCGAAGATCAGCACATCGAACTGCAAGACACCAATGACATCTACCTCGGCAACATGCAAAAAGACGGCACCTACTCTGTGGTTCCGCGTATTGCTGGCGGAGAAATCACACCCGACAAGCTGATCGTTTTAGGCGAAGTCGCAAAAGAGTTCGACCTATACACCAAGATCACCGGCGGTCAGCGTGTCGATTTGTTTGGCGCGCAACTTAACGAACTGCCAATCATCTGGAAAAAGCTGATTGATGCTGGTTTTGAAACTGGCCATGCCTACGGTAAGTCAGTTCGTACTGTTAAGTCGTGTGTAGGTAGCACTTGGTGTCGATACGGTGTCGACGACAGTGTTGGCTTAGCGATTCGACTCGAGAACCGCTACAAAGGCTTACGCTCACCACACAAGATCAAGTTTGCGGTTTCTGGCTGTACTCGTGAATGTGCAGAAGCGCAATCGAAAGACTTTGGCATTATCGCCACCGACAAAGGTTGGAACCTCTACATCTGTGGTAACGGCGGTATGCGCCCTCGCCATGGTGACCTTTTCGCTACCGACCTTGATGAAACCACTCTGCTGCAATACATCGACCGCATTCTGATGTTCTACACACGTACCGCAGATCGCCTACAGCGTACATCGGTATGGATGGAAAATCTTGAAGGCGGCATTGAATACCTCAAACAAGTCGTGATTGAAGACAAGCTCAATGTTGCTGAGGAACTTGAAGCCGATATCGCCCTCAACATCGAAAAATACCAGTGTGAATGGAAAACGACCATCGAAAACCCTGAAAAGATGAAACGCTTCCAGCACTACATCAACAGCGAAGAAATGGACACTAGCCTGTCATTCATCAAAGAACGAGAGCAACGCTTTCCAAAGCCAAGTTTGAGCTCTTCTGTTGATTCACAACGCGATGAAAAGCTAGCCAACGCAGACCAAATAGAAGTGACTGAGGTTTCGTAACCGTTAATAAAACAGAGTGAGACAAAGCGTTCGATATAAAACGCAAGGAAGTGACTGGCATGCTCAGCAAGTCACTTCCCTATTTACTCCAATAGAGACAGTAACGACAGCTCAGCAAAGCCAAGAATTTGAATAAGTTAATACACAAATAATTAAAGACTCAATTTTAGACTAGGAGAAAGTCATGGAAAATTGGACAACCGTATGTAGCACCCGGGACTTAACCCCAAATGGTGGGATTTGCGCCAAAGTAGACGATAACCAAGTGGCTATTTTTTACTGCAAGCGCAGCGACACGCTTTATGGACTCTCTAATTACGACCCTATCGGCAAGGCGAATGTTATGTCACGTGGTATAATTGGTTCATTAAGCGGTGAGCCTTACGTAGCCTCGCCCTTATACAAGCAGCATTACCACTTAGAAACTGGCGCGTGCCTTGAACAACCCGATCTCAAGCTCGTGAAATTTGAAGTTCGCAAGCAAGGAGAGCAAGTACAGGTTCTCGCACCACTTGCTATCGCCAGTTAACTAAACGCCGACATCATCATGTAAACGCTTTTTAGGCGTGAGCAATTTCGGCATAGGATTTAGCCACATTAATGCGTTCGAATTTCGGAAGTAACGCACGAGCTAAAACCGGGTAATTTTCCAGATTTAAAGGATTTAAACCATGGATAACACAAAATTTTCGCTGCTTTCATTTACGGGTAAGATGAAAACCTTACACCTAAGTTGGATGGCCTTTTTTATCACCTTTGTTGTGTGGTTCAACTTTGCCCCACTACTGCAAATGGTAAAAACGTCGCTTGGTCTTTCCACTGAAGAGATCAAAACACTCCTTATTCTCAACGTTGCATTAACCATTCCAGCGCGTGTCGCCATTGGTATGTTAACCGACAGATATGGCCCTAGGTTGGTCTACTCTTCGCTACTCGCTGTCTGTTCAATCCCTTGTTTTATGTTTGCTATGGCAGACTCTTTCATTCAAGCGGCGATTGCTCGTTTCCTATTAGGCTTCATCGGTGCTGGTTTCGTTGTCGGTATTCGTCTTGTGTCTGAGTGGTTCCCACACAATGAACTGGGTACGGCTGAAGGGATTTACGGCGGTTGGGGTAACTTCGGTTCAGCAGCGGCAGCATTCACACTTCCAACTCTGGCTCTAGCATTTGGTGGCGAAGACGGCTGGCGTTATGCGGTCGGTATTACTGGCCTTATGAGCTTAGCGTTCTCGTTTATCTTCTACAAAAACGTATCGGATACACCAAAAGGTTCGACTTACTTCAAGCCAGCCCAAGTAACGGCAATGGAAGTGACATCAAAGGGTGACTTTTTCTTCCTACTTATTATGAAGATCCCGATGTATGCCGCTTTAGCGCTACTGACATGGAAGCTATCACCAAGCAACATCAACATGTTGTCTGACATGGCGGTGTATTCAGTGTATGCAGGTTTAGCCGCACTTTACGTGTACGAAGTGTCGCAAGTTTGGAAGGTAAATAAGAACGTATTCAAAGAAGAAGTACCAGAAATTCATAGATACAAATTCAAGCAAGTTGCTGTGTTGAACGTGTTGTATTTCGCGACATTTGGTTCTGAACTGGCTGTTGTTTCTATGCTGCCACTGTTCTTCTCTGAAACCTTTGAATTAACGCCAGTGCTTGCGGGTATGGTTGCATCGGCTTATGCCTTTATGAACCTAATGTCTCGTCCAGGTGGCGGTTGGATTTCAGATAAATTCGGTCGTAAACCAACACTGCTTATTCTTACGATTGGTCTTGCTGTGGGTTACTTTGCAATGGGTCAAGTCGACAGCACATGGCCAGTATGGCTAGCGGTTGTGGCTGCGATGGCATGTTCTTTCTTCGTGCAAGCAGGTGAAGGTGCGGTGTTTGCAACAGTACCTCTGATTAAACGCCGTATGACAGGTCAAATTGCTGGTATGACGGGTGCTTACGGTAACGTGGGTGCGGTGGTTTACCTAACTGTGCTTTCATTCGTAAGCTACCAAACCTTCTTCTTAGTGATTGCAGGAACAGCGGTACTAGGCTTCGTTACTCTGATGTTCATGGAAGAGCCTAACGGCCAAATTGCCGAAGTGAATGACGATGGTAGCGTGACCTTGATTAACGTATCGAGCTAACCACTCATTGAATCGGGAGAGGCACCAAGGTTGGTATTACCGCTTTGGTGCTTCGTTCAGAGGCTCTACGTTCACTAGAGCTTTTGTTCTTTCTCAGATGTGCTCTCAAGCAGATCAGAAAACAGCCAGTTAAGAAGCAGACCAGTTATGACGATTTCATTCAGCCAAGGGCAAGTCATCACGCCAGAATCCAACAACCAGCTTACGCTTAAGTTTGGTGGTTATTCGAATAAAGGCGTCCGTGATGAAAACCAAGACGCCATCATTGTAAAACACCCTAAGACTCGTGCAGAGCAAGAGCTAAAAGGCAGTGTTGCTTGCATTGCAGACGGTGCAAGTTGCAGTGAGCACGGCCAAAAAGCCAGCCACACCAGCGTGATGCAGTTTATTGATGACTATTACGCCACGCCACAAAGTTGGAGCATTCAACGCTCGGCTCAAAAAGTCCTAACCTCGCTCAATTCTTGGCTGTTCAATACTTCTGTTTCTAATATTCATCCCGCACAGCAAGTTAACCATAATGCGCTCGTTTCCACCTTTAGCAGCGTGATATTGAAGTCGAACACCGCGCATATATTCCATGTCGGTGACAGTCGAATTTACCTATTAAGAGATGGCGAACTGCGCCAACTTACTCGCGACCATACTCGTAAAACTATGGGGCAGAAGCATTACCTAACGCGAGCCTTAGGCATGGATAATCAGCTCAATGTTGACTATCAAACCTTGCCAATCAAAAAGAATGATTGCTTCATCCTCACATCGGATGGTGTGCATGAGTTTGTCTCTCCTAACACCTTCAATCAGCACATCGATAAGCCTGGAGCGGATTTCGAATACGCAGCACAGACCATCTGCAATACCGCCTTAAGCCACAATAGCTCAGACAACGTGAGCTGTTTGATAGTCCAAGTCAGTCACCTACCCAAACCATCTTTAATTGAGTTTCATGAAAAACTCGCCAAGCGCGCTATTCCACCCGCACTAAAACTTGGTCAGAGTATCGATAACTTTATGGTCCTTGAGGTTTTGTATGCAGGCTCAAGAAGCCATGTGTATCGTGTGATGCAGAAAGAGACACAAACCGAGTTCGTGCTCAAAGTGCCTTCAGTTCAATACCACGATAGTCCTGCCCAACTAAGAACCTTCTTCAACGAACAATGGGCTGGCATCTTGCTCAACAACAAACGCGTCATGAAGGTTTATCCGACACCAGAGCATTCGCAATTCTTATATCAAATCTGTGAGTGGGTAGAAGGCATCACGCTAAGGCAATGGATGTACGACAATCCAAAACCGTCACTCAAGCAAGTTCGCGAGATATTGGAAAAGATCACACAGGGTATTCGCGTATTACAACGTGCAGACATGGTGCACCGAGACTTGAAGCCTGAAAACATCATGCTTCAACGTGATGGTGAGATTAAAATCATCGACCTTGGTGCGGTGCTAGTGAGAGGTATTGAAGAGGGAGAGCAAACAGAACAAGACTCGACGCCATTGGGCGCGGTCAATTACATCGCACCAGAAACTATTAAGCACAACACGGCCACCACAAGCTCGGATCTGTTCTCTATTGCAGTGATTGGGTATGAGATGCTGACAGGTGAACTTCCCTACTCTGAAATGACCGCACAATCGCTCAAGCAATCTCGTCATCATCAGTGGGAATACCAACCACTCACACAAAAGCGGGCTGATATACCGGCTTGGGTTGATTTGGTTTTACAGAAAGCGTGTGCCGAATCGCCAAGCGAACGCCATCAAGTGTTAGGGGATTTTGTCGCTGACCTTTACACACCCAACCAAAGCTTGGTGAAAAGCAAAGCCAAGCAACCTTTGATAAACCGCCACCCAATCCAGTTTTGGAAGGTGTTGGCTTTGTTGCTCGGCCTTGTTGCTGCAGTAGAGTTGGGCTTATTGCTTAGTTCAAGCTAATTCTAAGTTCAAGCTAAGTGTCCAAGTCTAACCTAGCTTGTGTAAACTAACTGGAATTAGCCTCGTTTTACTAAGCTTCTTGGCACAAGTTCAATACCCGCTTGGTAACGCTTAGCTGATGCATTTAACGCCAAGGCAAAAGCACTATCGGCAATCACTTCAAACTGCTGAGGCAATGAATGGACTTTAAATGGTAAGAAGTCGAGCAATCGGTTATCACCAAAGGTTGCCAGTTTAACTTGATTGATCAGCTCTGGCTTTTCGACCATCACATCAAGCACACCTTCTAATAAGGTGTAAGACATAGTCACGATCGCATCAGGAACCGTGCCCTTTGCAATCCACTCTTCAAAAACCTCACGTCCAGATTCTCTATCAAAGTGTTCGCCATAACCGACAACCATCTGCTTATTTTCTGCTAGCCTTGTTTGTTGAGTATGTGCTTTATTCGCCGCTTCAAAACCCAGCTGACGTTCACGTGAAATGTTCAGATCAGGTAACGCACCAATTAAGCCAACACTATGAATACTGTCATCAAGGATTGAATGGGTCAGTTCAAATGCTGCTTCGAAATCTTCACTGATCACGCAAGCAAAATGCTCGTCATCCAACGGACGGTCAATTGCGATCACAGGCGTTCCTGAGTTTTGCAGCTTTAAGTAGAACTCGTTGGCGTCTGGCATGGAGCTCGCCACCAGCAAGGCATCGATACGACGACTCACCAAAGCTTCAGCCACCTTTCGTTCAGTTTCAGCATCATCATCAGAACAGCCAATCAGGATTTGATAACCCACTTTACGTGAGTTCTGCTCTATCAATTTTGCTAAACGCGCGTAACTGCTGTTTTCCAGATCAGGAATAATCAAACCAAATGAACGGCTATTACCAGCACGCAGCGACGAAGCAGCATGGTCTGGTCGGTAGTTATACTCTTCCACCACCGCCATTACTTTCTGCTGCGTCTTTTCACTGATTCGGTATTTCTGCGCCTTGCCGTTGATGACATAACTGGCTGTGGTTTTCGATACTCCAGCCAATTTAGCAATTTCATCAAGTGTCATATGGGTGACCTGTATTTTGTGCGTAGGATCATATAACCAATGATCTGATCCTCGGATTAGTTGAATTATATGCTGAATCGATTCAGTATAAAAGCTGAAAGGATTCAGCAAAATCTGAAAAGTGACTTCAATCATCCTTTTGAATGGATTGAGCGTCATTTGTTGTAATTCAACTTCTCGTTATTAACGAAACTGAAATTACGACACGCAGCAAAACTATTTTGAAAACCAAAATCGGCTTTGCTGAATTTTTTTACACTGAATGCTGAACCGATTCAGCAAGCATAAAGCAAAGAGTTAAGCTCCATGAATCTTGCTCTAGACTGAATCGTAGCGATACACAAATTCTCAAGCGATACGCTAAAGAGGCACCATGCTTAAATTATCAAAATCTGACATCACTCTTGGTCAAACGGCCGATGACAAATTCAAAGCTATCCAGAACATTGCTGGCGACCTAACCGCGAAAGGCTTGGTTGACTCTGGTTACGTTGAAGGAATGCTGAACCGTGAGAACCAGAACTCTACGTTCCTAGGTAACGGCATCGCGATTCCTCACGGCACCACTGACACTCGTGGCCTAGTAAAAGAGACAGGCGTTGCGGTACACCACTTCCCTGAAGGCATTGATTGGACAGACGGTAACCGTGTTTACGTAGCAATTGGTATTGCAGCGAAATCTGACGAGCACTTAGGCATTCTTAAACAACTAACGAAAGTGCTAGCGGCAGACGGTGTTGAAGAGAAATTAAAGCAAGCGAGATCAGAAGACGAAATCATCGCCCTACTTAATGGCGAAGTTCAACTAGAAGCCGACCTAGACGCTTCTTTAGTTCAGCTACTGTTCCCTGCTAGCGACATGGTTCAAATGTCTGCTGTTGCTGGCGGCCTACTTAAGAACACAGGTTGCACAGACAACGCATTCGTTGCTGACCTAGTAACAAAAACTCCAACTCACCTAGGCCAAGGCCTGTGGTTGTTGGGCAGCGATAAAGGCGTGACTCGCACTGGCGTATCGTTTGTTTCAACAGCAAACCATTGTGAGTACGAAGGCACACCAGTGAAAGCATTGGTCGCATTCGCAGCTTGTAACAGCGCACACCAATCTATTCTGGCAAACCTAAGCAAGATGGTTTTCGAAGGTAAACAGCAACAATTGTTAACCGCTGACATTGCACAAGTGATTGGCCTTCTAAAAGGTGAAGCGGTTTCTACAGCGTCTCAAGACGATGATAACTGTGCAGTCTTCAAAATCAAAAACGCGCACGGCCTACACGCTCGTCCAGGTGCAATGTTGGTTGCTGAAGCGAAGAAATTCGAATCAACAATCCGCGTTTCAAACCTAGATGGCGACGGAAAAGAAGTGAACGCGAAGAGCTTAATGAAAGTAATCGCACTTGGCGTTAAACACGGCCACCAGCTTCAGTTTGTTGCTGAAGGTGAAGATGCAGCACAAGCACTTGAATCGATTGGCAAAGCTATCGCTTCAGGCCTTGGCGAAGGTTAAGGAATCGATATGTCTGATAAACAAATCAAAGCCGTTACCGTTACGCTAAATCCTGCTCTAGACCTGACAGGTGCTATCGACGCACTTAATGTGGGTTCAGTAAGCCTAGTAAACAAAGGTTCTCTTCATGCTGCTGGCAAAGGCGTAAACGTAGCAAAAGTGCTTTCAGAGCTTGGCGCGAAAGTGACCGTAACAGGTTTCCTTGGTCGCAATAACGAAGAAGCATTCTGCCAACTGTTTGAACAGATGGGCGCAACTGATCGCTTTATCCGTGTCGACGGCGCAACTCGTATCAACGTGAAATTGGTAGAGAAATCAGGCCAAGTAAGCGACATCAACTTCCCAGGTGTTCCTGTTGATGCTGACGCTGTTAAAGCGTTTGAAGAGA